>JBHJGR010000359.1:0-28817 GCA_050331615.1 Elainellaceae cyanobacterium | reverse complement strand
AACTGCATTGAAAAACGAAGGTTAGAAAACCGGGGGAGCACCCCGGCGGGGTGCTCCCCCGGGTTTATAACATGAATTTAAATGGGTCGCCCTAATTTAGTTGATTTGATATCTTCCACGCAATCGAGACTCACGGTAAGTGCTCAAGCACAATTAATTCCATTTTGTGGGGGGTGTGCGCTCCCGCCGGGGGTGAACACCCCCAAGAAAATAATTTTATTTAACGACTTATGAGTGATTTTTCCGCCCTCCCTGGCATCGCTACTACTGCACCCAATCCCTCACTCCTAAGGGATGCTGCCGATGCTAGTTTGCACCCACTGGCACAGGAATGGACCGCGAAGGAAGCTGCTTCTCCACCCAGCGATTACGAGGAGGGTCAGACTGCCGCCTCAGATACCTGGGTTCCTCGCAAAACCTCTACCGATGACGCCATTGGAGCCTTCTTAAAAGAGTTAGCTCGCTATCCGCTGCTGCAGCCAGATGAGGAAATTCGGCTGGCGAACCAGATCTGCTTCCTCAACCGGGTCGAAGAGGTGCGCGCCAACTTTCAGGCTAATTACCAGCGATCGCCCTCTGCGCCAGAGTTAGCACCTCTGCTGGGACTGACGCCTACCCAGCTAGAGGACCAGGTGCATCAGGCTGGGTTGGCAAAGCGCGCCATGGTCCGCGCTAATCTGCGGCTAGTGGTATCCATTGCTAAGCGATATCTCAACCGGGGCGTACCTTTTCTCGACTTAATCCAAGAGGGAGCACTGGGCCTCTATCGAGCAACCGATAAATTTGATCCGACCAAGGGCTACAAATTCTCCACCTATGCCTACTGGTGGGTCCGTCAGGGCATTACGCGCACTATTGCCAATGACTCTCGCACCATTCGGCTGCCTATCCACGTGATTGAGAAGCTGAATAAGCTGAAGCGGGCTCAGCGGGAGTTACGGCGCTCCCTCAACCGAAATCCAACGGAGGCTGAGCTGGCGGCAGCCCTTGAGGTCTCCCCAGACCAAATCCAGAACCTTCATCAACTGCGACAGCGATCGCTCTCTCTCAACCATCGGGTCGGCAAAGGCGAAGATACAGAACTACTAGAGCTTCTGGAGGATGGCCAAACCCAGTCACCAGAAGCGCAGATGAATGACGCGATGATGCGCCAAGAAATAAACCGGGTGTTGTCAGAAGTGCTCACCGAACGGGAGCACGACATTATTGCCATGCGCTATGGCCTGGCGACGGGGGAACCTTTCACCCTGGATGAGGTGTGTAGCGTTTTCAACCTCTCCCGTGAGCGGGTGCGGCAGATCCAGACTAAAGCCATGCGTAAATTGCGCCGCCCTCAGGTAACAGTGCGACTGCGGGGCTGGTTACGCTAGCCTTGGTTGCTGTTGGTTTTGTCAGGATACGCCATGCCCCCCGGATCACGTCAGCTCACCCTTTCCCCAGCCAGTCGCGACGATAGTACCGTTTTATTTAAGCTCGTTCAGGCGCTAGCAGCCTATGAGCAGCTCTCCGATGCCGTAGTGGGCAGCGAAGCGGCCCTGACGGAGCATTTGTTTGGCGATCGCCCCTACATTGATGCCGTCATTGCTCGCGTTGCGGGTCAGCCCGCTGGATTTGCCCTATTTTTTCAGAACTACTCCCTTACCGCCGCCCGTCCGGGCTTTTACCTGGAGGATCTGTTTGTGCTGCCGTCCTTTCGCCGTCAGGGCATCGGACGGGCCTTGCTGATTCACCTGGCCCAAAAGGCCGTGGCACGGAACTACTGCCGCCTGGACTGGAGCGTTTTAGACTGGAATACGCCGGCGATCGCCTTCTACCAGCGTATCGGCGCAGTCATTTCCGAGGAGAATCGCGTCTGCCGGGTGGCCCAGTCCGACTTGCCTACCCTGGCCGCTGCCCTGCCCGCTGCTGTCCGCTCAGGGGACTGGAGCCTGCGGCTAGCCCAACCGCTGGATTTACCCACTGTAGCGACATTGCTGCAATCCGAAGCGAGCCAAACGAGCGCTTCCCCAGATCCCCCATCAGATCGCGCGACCCGGCTGGAATGGCTGGCCCGACTGGCCCACCACCTCACCTCCTCGCCTCCAGCCATGGAAATTCTCTGTGTAGAGCAGTCCGGACAAATCATTGGCGCGGCCCTGTTCTACCACAACTACTCCACCTTCCTCACCCGCCCCGGCCTCTTTGTCGAAGGGCAGGGGGTCGCGCCCCAGGTATCTCCCAAGCAGGTCAGGCGGGCGCTGCTCAGCGGCTTGGCTCAGATTGCGGGCGATCGCCACTGTGGTCGGCTGGAGTGGCTTGTGTCTGCCCAGGAGCATGAAACCATCACCACCTTCTATCAGCGGCTGGGGGCAGCCATCCTGCCCGACTGGCGCAGCTGTCATCTGTCCCAAGCAGCGCTACATCAGCTGGCTTGTCAGTCTTGACCGACCACTAGCTTGGCAACAAATGGTTTGGCGATAGGATGGGGAGGGCGGCTCGACTCGCCATCCGGAGGTACTGGCCCCCCGGAGGTACTGGCCCCCCGGAGGTAATGGGTAGATGTGCCCGACTAGATTCCCCTAGGAGCAAGACGGCAATGACTATTTGGGTAAATGAGCAGATCGATCCCTGCGGTATTGTTTATTCCTGTATCGCCTGCTGCGACCAGGCCCAGGCGGAGGCGTGCCATGCCGAGTTTGAGGCCAAGCTCACCGATGCCCAGCGGGAGGAAGGTTGGATCGCCCAGTTACGCACCGTAGAATCATGGGATGATGTGCCTGTCGCGGCGCTGAAGCTCAGCTAGCGTCATCTGCTGGGAGCGCACTCCCCCAGGAAAATAATTTTGTTTAACGACTTAGTACGGGAAAGTTTGAAGGAGACAAGGCGTTGAAAAATCAACAGGTACCGAACTCCGTCGCGCTACTTCTGGGCGTGATTTCCGCTGCCCTACTGTTGGTGGTGACCAACTGCTTTGTGATTATCAATCCGGGTGAGGCGGGCGTAGTGAGCGTGCTGGGCAAGGCACGGGACGGGGCGCTGCTGGAAGGTATCCATTACAAGCCACCTCTGATTTCGAAGGTGGATGTCTATGACGTCACGGTTCAGAAGTTTGAGGTCCCGGCCCAGAGCGCCACTAAGGACTTGCAGGATCTCACCGCCAGCTTTGCCATCAACTTTCGCCTGGATCCAGCCCGTGTTGTCGAAATTCGCCGCACCCAGGGAACCCTGGAGAACCTGGTGTCAAAGGTGGTCGCGCCCCAAACCCAGGAGTCTTTCAAAATTGCGGCGGCCCGTCGTACGGCAGAGCAGTCCATTACCGAGCGGGAACAGCTCAAGCAGGACTTTGACGATGCCCTGAACGAACGCCTGGAAAAGTATGCGGTCAAAGTGCTAGACACCAGCGTCATTGATTTGAACTTCACCAACGAGTTCACGCGGGCGGTGGAAGAAAAGCAGATCGCCGAGCAGCGCGCCCAGCGGGCCATTTACGTAGCTCAGGAGGCAGAGCAGGAGGCCCAGGCTGAGATTAATCGGGCCAAAGGTAAGTCGGAGGCCCAGCGGCTTCTGGCGGAAACCCTGAACGCCGATGGCGGCGAGCTGGTGCTGCAAAAAGAGGCGATCGCCGCCTGGCAGGAAGGAGGTGCCCAGATGCCCCGCGTGCTGATCATGGGGGATGAGTCCACTGGAGGGCTGCCCTTCCTGCTGAATTTGGGCGATCTGCAGAATTCTGCCCGCTAAGCCATCAGGCAACCGTTACGGTGAATTGAGCCCCCCGCAGCGATGATTCTTCCGTCCTGGCGAAGGCAAACTGGACTTTCTGAAGAGATTCGCTCTCGATGGGAATGTCCACGTAGGCAATGCCCAGGAGGGTCATGGTCGCTTCCTGCTCCTGTGTGCTCTGCCAGGCATCGTCGGTCCAATGCAGCAGAAACGGGCCGGGAAGCTGGACCCGCAGGGTATAGCCTCGCTTCACCTGGGCCACGCGACGGTTAGGCTTCCAGATTTCCAGGAAGGGGAGGTGGGCGCGATCGCCCTGGTAGCGCTCCGCCACTTCCGGTACGTAGTCAAACACCTGGCCATCAGAGAGCGATCGCAGCAGCTTGATATATTCCGCGTGCGCCCACATCAGCGGCATGGCAGACCCGGTGGGACGCCCCAGATACATGTGGGCCTCCGGCAGGTCGTCCGTATCCCACACCTGCTCTGGCAGCATGCCCGTGTCGTTAGCAAATCCTTCCAGAGACTGCACCAGGGGCATCACGTCGCCCCCCACCGCCAGTTCGTAGTAGCCCCGCTCAGCCGAGAGCAGCGGCCAGACGCGCCCAACGCCGCCCTGCTCCTCATCGAAGGGACTGCCGTCGGCCCGCTGGCCGTAGCCATCGTGGTTGTAGCGGTGCCAGCCCACGCCGTAGGGGGTCTCCAGCTTGAGCACGGCGTCCACTACGGCCAGGGAGTCCCGAATTAGCGGGTCGTGGGGGCTGCGAATGCCGTAGCGCACCAGCTCCAGAAATCCTGCATCCACCACGTCTTTCGCCGGAAAAGCCTGATCATCGGGGGGACGGTTAATGATGTATAGCGTTGTTTGGTTGGGGTCTTCCAGCGGCGTTGGATCGGCCATTTCGGCGGGCAGGATGCGGATGAAGTGGCGGGAGATTTCTGGATGCAGCGTGCCCGCCGTGGTCACCGTCCAGCTTTCGATATGACTCTCCAGAAAGTCGGCATAGTCTTCAATGAACTGGGCTACCTCGTCATCGCCCCGCTCCCGAGCCAGGCTAGCCGTACAGATCAGGGCGGTGATGCTGATGGCCAGAGTGGAGGGCGAGTAGCCACAGGCTTCCTCCCAGCGCTCCTGCTGAGTGGCGGGGCCGTGGCGAATCAGAAAACCGGCGGCCCGCAGCATCATCGGGTAAGGGTCGAATTGTCGGAGTGCGCCCTCCCGGTGCAGCGCATGGGCCAGGGTAATGGGCAGGGCCACCTGGTCGAGCTGGACACCGCACCAGTGACCTCTGCCATCAATCCAGAAGTTTTGGGGAAAGCCACCGTCCGCCTGCTGGCTGGTGGCCAGGTAAATCAGCGCCCGCAGCGGCGTTTCCGTATTGCCTGCCGCCAACAAGCCCCTGGCGCTATTGACCATGTCCCGTACCCATACCATGTGGTAGCCGCCCCGGTCTTCATCGCCTTTGGCCGCGCCCCAGGGAATCGCCAGGGAGGCAATCAGCGCCCCGTGGTAGGTCTTATCTTCATGGGTCATCAGCACGCTGAGGCTGCTGTAGTAGAGCCTGCCATCGTCCGCACTCTGGTCTGCCAGGGCGGTGCGGGTTTCGTTGCCGCAGGGGGGCTCCCACTGCCCCTGGTAGCGCTCTTTCTGGTTTTCAAAGGGCACATCCAGGGACTGAAGGACGGTGGTAATGGCGGCATGGCGACAGTCCCCAAAGGCAATCCCCAGAGTAAAGCCGTCATCCGGGGCCGATCGCCAGTCTAGTTCCCCCGTAAGCGCCACGTTGCCGTCCAGGGCCTGGTCAAACTCATCGTTCATCTGGGCGTTGTCGTGCAGATCCTGCCAACCGTCGCTGTGGCCCACGTAGCCAGCGGAGGTCCGCTTATACGGGACCGTGGCGGCGATCGCCAGCCAAATCCCCTGCCGCTCTGCCACCAGGAGAGTGCGATCGCACACCTGCATCACATGGGCATTGTTGCCCCACCCGGCCACCTCTAGATGGGGCGCACAGAGGACAAACAGCCGCAGGCGATCGCGCAGGTCGGCATCGTCACTATCAATGCGGGTATGCTGCAATACGCAGGACAGCAAGGGATCGGTCACCACTTCTTTAATGATGCGATAACGCCCCTGAGGGTCGCTGTTGATTAGCCGATATCCCGGCGCATGGAGCCACATGCGCTCGGTGCGGGACTGGAGATGCTTCTTCTCAGCCTGGAACTCGTCGTCACCAATGGTCACCAGGTACTGCAAATCGCGGGTCTGGGGCCGGTCGATGGTGGGGTAGTAAATTTCGGTGAGCACGCCGTTCCACGCCGTAAACCAGATGCGGCTGGCGGTGGAGTAGGCGGTGCCGACGCCGTCTTTGTTGCCCTGGGTCCAGCGGGGGGAAGTGCCGAACTTACCAAATGCTTGTCGCTGCCCGCGAAGTGTAGTCATAGGATATCGATTGCTCAGTACAGTTCTGGGTTGGAGCTGCTAGAACATCCAACCTCCTTCAAACCGTAACTAAGCCGTCCCCCTATTGGCTTCGTTCGTGGGGATAGTGGGCGATCGCCCTCCAGACAGATTTCCCTTTCAAGGGCGAATTGCTGACATCTCCCCAGCCCTAGAAGGGCGGGGGTTTATGGAATCCACCTGACTGTGGGGCAAATATTGGTCGGGCAAATGGCCATTTGCCCCTACCTTGACCAATGGGTGACCTATGCCTGGGAGGCGATCGCCCTCGCCTTCTGCAGCCGCACCTGATCCAACCCCCGCTGGTGCAGCAGCAGCCAGGAATCCACCAGGTCAGGCCCCTTCAGGTCACAGGTGAGGGCAGCCCGCAGGGACTTCATCACCACCCCTTTCTTCACGTCCGCCGCCTTAGTGACGGTTTTTACCACCGCCTGGGCATCGTCGGCTGCCTTGAGGTCGGTGTCTGCCAGGGCGGTCTGCACGGCCTGAATTACTGCGTTAATACCCTCCTGCTGGAGATGGTCTTTGGCGGCTTCTGCGTACTCCAGGTCGGGGTCGAACAGATAGCGGCACATGTCCACCGCTTCGTCCAGCCGCGCCAGGCTCTGGCCGATGAGCACGGTGATCTTTTCCAGCCAGGGGCGATCGCCCTCCGGATCAAAGGCATAGCCTGCCTCTTGCCAGTAAGGGATGAGCAGGTCGGTGAGGCGATCGCTCGGCATGGCGTGGATGTACTGGCTGTTGAGCCAGTTGAGCTTGTCCCAGTCGAACTTGGCCCCGGCCTTGTTCACCCGGCTGAAGTCAAATTCCTGGGCCGCCTCCGGCAGACGGAACACCTCCTGGGTGGAGTCGGGGGGCGACCAGCCCAGCAGGGTCATGTAGTTGGCCATCGCCTCCGGCACGTAGCCCATGCGCTGGAATTCAGAGATGGAGGTAACGCCGTCCCGCTTGGAGAGCTTCTTGCCCGAGGGGCTGAGGATTAGGGGCGTGTGGGCAAATTCGGGGACGTCTGACCCCAAGGCTTCGTAGATGAGAATTTGCTTGGCGGTGTTGGCAATGTGGTCTTCCCCGCGAATGACGTGGGTGATGCCCATGTCGATGTCATCCACCACCACCACAAAGTTATAGAGGGGCTGGCCGATTTCACCGGCTGGGGCACGGCGGGCGATTACCATGTCGCCGCCCAGATCGCTGCCGCTCCAGCTCATGTCTCCCCGCACCAGATCTCGCCAGTGGATTTGCCGCTGGTCGTCAATCTTGAAGCGAATCACGGGCTGGCGACCTTCGGCCTGAAACGACTGCTCCTGCTCGGGGGTGAGGTCGCGGTGGCGATTGTCGTAGCGGGGAGCCTGACCTTTGGCTTCCTGGGCAGCCCGCAGGGAGGTCAGTTCTTCCTCAGTGATGTAGCAGCGGTAGGCCAGGCCCCGATCCAGCAGGGTTTGGATAGCGGAGCGGTAGAGATCCAGCCGCTTGCTCTGAAAGAAGGGACCTTCGTCCCAGTTGAGGCCGAGCCACTGGAGGCCGTCGAGAATATTTTGGGTAAACTCAGGGCGCGATCGCTCCAGATCCGTATCTTCAATGCGCAGCAGAAACTCGCCGCCGTGGTGGTGGGCAAACAGCCAGTTGAAGACAGCGGTGCGGGCGGTGCCGATGTGCAGGTTGCCCGTCGGACTGGGGGCAATGCGAACGCGAACAGACATAGTCAGGCTCAATTAAGTGGGCTTTGGCATCCCTTATTTTAGCGGCTATTTTAGCGGCTCGCGGCGGCACCGCGGGACGCTCATTTGAATGTTCAGGTGAAAGATCGGAGGCGCAGATTCGTCGGATATGATTTGAGTTACGTTTTTTAAACCACCGAGAGATTCGTCCTATGAAGCGTTGGCCCGTTTGGATTCTATTACTTGGGATGGCCGGAGCGATCGCCCCACCTCCCAGCGCGCAGGCAGTTCCCAGCAGCCAGCTAGCGATCAGCGTCGATGGACTGCGAAACCAGAACGGGCAGGTCTGCTTTAGTCTGTTCTCCCAGAGCCGGGGATTTCCCAGTGGCGGTCAGGCCATACAGGCCGACTGCGTGGATTTGGGGGAAGGTTCCCCTTCAATTCTGTTCCAGGATCTGCATCCAGGCAGCTATGCGGTGGCCGTGTTTCATGACGTAAATCGCGATCGCCAGCTCAACCAGACGATATTTGGCATCCCCACCGAGGGCTTTGGCTTCTCCCGCAACCCCCGGCTGATGGCGGGGCCACCATCCTTCGGCGATGCAGCCATCGTCGTCGCAGGCACACAAAATATCCAGATTCAGCTCCGCTACCTGCGCTAGCCACTGTCGCCATCCGTCGCGCAGGAATCCTGCAGGAATAAAATCCCTCAAGGATAAAAGCTGAGCTGGGGCAGCCCTACGGTCTCCTCCCAACCCATCATCAGGTTCAGGCACTGCACCGCCTGCCCCGCCTGCCCTTTCATTAGGTTATCAATGGCCGACATCACGATCACCCGGCCCGTGCGGGCGTCTACCTCAATGCCGATGTAGCAGAGGTTGGTGCCCCAGGCCCACTTGGTCTGGGGATAGGTGCCGTTGGGCAGCACTTTCACCCAGGTCGAGGAGCGGTAGAACGCCTGGTAAATGGTGAGTAGATCGTCGCGCACCAGACCCGGATCCCGCAGGGTGGCGTAGACCGTGGCTAGAATTCCGCGCACCATCGGGATCAGGTGGGGCGTAAACTGCACCAGCACGTCGTGACCTGCCAGGTCGCTGCAAATTTGCTCAATTTCCGGTGTGTGGCGGTGGCGGGCCACGCCGTAGGCTCCTAGGGAACCCTCCGCCTCCGCCAGCAGCAGGTGGGTCGCTGCCTTGCGCCCGCCGCCGGAGGTGCCCGATTTAGCGTCAATAATGGCGCTTTCGGGGACGATTAGCCCCTGCTTCATCAGCGGTGCCAGGGCCAGCAGGCTAGCAGTGGGATAGCACCCCGGACAGCCCACCAGCTGGGTTTCCCGGATGCGATCGCGATATAGCTCCGGCAGTCCATAAATGGCTTCCTGGGCCGTGGTCAGGTCATGCCGCTCCTGGCCGTACCAGGTCTGGTAGGTGCCCAGGTCAGAGAAGCGGTAGTCGGCGGAAAGGTCGAGGACTTTGCAGCCCCGCTCCAGCAGCTTCGGGGTCATCTGGCAGGCCAGCCCATTGGGCAGGGAAAGAAAAACCACCTGGCAGCGCTGGGCGATCGCATCAAGATCGATTGCCTCCACCTTTAGCGAAGCCCGGTGGGCTAGGTGGGGGTAAATATCGGCAAAGCTCTGGCCGGCGCTGCTATCACCTCCCAAGTAGGCAATTTCGAGATTGGGATGGTCGAGTAGGAGCCGCACCAACTGAACGCCCCCATACCCCGATGCGCCAATGATCCCAACTGGAATGCGTGCTGTTTCACCCATGTCTGTCAACCTGCTTTGTCTGAGTCGTTTTTCTCTCGGTATCTATCCAAAACCTCATAGGATTTGGGAACTCCCAAACCTCCGAGATTCTTGGGACAGATATTTGGTGGTTACTTTGGCAGTCTGGCAGCACCGATTCAAGCTCTGCTGTCATCCATCACCCTGATTGGCCTCAGCGGTTTTTTCTCGGCGTCATTGATCAACGTCATTGAATTGTAGGACCAAATTCTGGCAATTACCGCTGCGACTAGCCGTATCTTATACCGCGATCGCCAGATCCATGGCGCGCTTTCTGGGATATTTTGTGGTGCACCAACAAGCCGTAGCTGCCGACTAGCTGCTCGGGTCCGGACTTGGCCCTGGCTATCCCGTCATCTATCGTTAGGGAAAGTTACAATTATGGTAAAAAATCGTCGTCAAGTAGGATTATTCTCGTGGAACCGCTCCGTCCAAACGAATTCATCGATCCGTCTGCTGAAAATCCAGGGAAAGTGACCCCTGGGTTTCAGTTTGACACCATCGAAACGGCCCTGGCTGAACTCAAGGCTGGACGGTCCATAGTCGTCGTCGATGACGAAAATCGGGAGAACGAAGGCGATCTAATCTGCGGTGCCCAGTTCGCTACCCCCGGCATGATTAACTTCATGGCAGTGGAGGCGCGGGGGCTGATCTGTCTGGCAATGACGGGCGATCGCCTCGACGAGCTGGACCTGCCCCTAATGGTGAGCCATAAGACCGACGAGAGCGAGCAAACCGCCTTCACCGTCAGCATCGACGCGGCCATGCATCTGGGCGTTACCACCGGCATCTCCGCCGATGATCGGGCGCGCACCATCCAGATCGCCATCAACCCCAACACCCGTCCCGAAGACCTGCGCCGTCCCGGACACATCTTCCCCCTGCGGGCTAAGGAGGGCGGCGTGCTGAAGCGGGCAGGACACACCGAAGCGGGGGTGGACCTGGCGCGGCTAGCTGGGCTGTATCCGGCGGCGGTGATCTGCGAAATCCAGAATCCAGACGGCTCTATGGCCCGCCTGCCAGAGCTGGTGGAGTATGCCCGCAGCCACAGCCTGAAGCTGATTAGCATCGCCGACTTGATCAGCTACCGGCTGCAGCACGAGCGCTTCATCCAGCGGGAGACGGTGGCCCAGCTCCCCACCCTGTTTGGCCAATTTCAAATCTACGCCTATCGCAATCTGCTGGACGACTCGGAGCACCTGGCCATTGTCAAAGGCGACCCGGCTACCTTTGGCGATCGCTCCGTCCTCGTCCGCGTCCACTCCGAATGCCTCACCGGAGACGCCCTGGGGTCGCTACGGTGCGACTGTCGGGGCCAGCTCCAGGCCGCCCTCAAGATGATCGAAAGCGCCGGGGCCGGGGTGGTGGTCTACCTGCGGCAGGAGGGCCGGGGTATCGGCCTGGTCAACAAGCTGAAAGCCTACAGCCTGCAGGACATGGGGCTGGATACGGTGGCGGCTAACGAACGCTTGGGCTTCCCGGCGGATCAGCGCAACTACGGCATGGGGGCACAAATCCTCAACGACATTGGCGTCAAGCGCTTCTGCCTGATTACCAACAATCCCCGCAAGATTGCTGGGCTCAAGGGCTACGGCCTGGAAATGGTGGATCGGGTGCCGCTTTTAATTGAGGCTAACACCCACAACGCCGCCTACCTGGCCACCAAGGCGGAAAAGCTGGGACACCTGCTGCTGCAAACCTATCTGGTGACGGTTTCCATTCAGTGGCAGGACGAGCCGCTGCCCCTGGAGACGCGCTACGAGCGGCTAGAAAAGCTGCGCCACCTGGCCCAAGCCCATACCCTGCTGCTCCAGGAAGAGGCTCGCCCCGTGGCGATCGCCCTCTTTGGCCGGTCTTCCCTGATCTTTCACCTGGGCTTTGATCAGACGGAGCGGGTAGATCCCCAGTGGTATACCCAGACTCGCCACCCCTACGTGCGGGCGATCGCCCAAATCCTGGACGATATTGCCAGTTGGCCCACGGTGCAGCAGGTGGAGTTTCTGGTTTCTCCTGGCTGCGACCCGATGACGAACCTGCGGGTGCAGCTCGATCGGCAGATTTTCCGCCTCGACCGCGACGCTGATGCCGTGCTCAAGCCGTCGTCAATGTGCGATCGCCTCCAGACCCAGCGCATCTACGTGTTTTCTACCCACACGCCAGTTGACTAATTATTTCTTGACCCCGCCAAACCGCCGCTCCCGGCTCTGGTAGCTGCACAGCGCCCGGTGGAACTCGGCTCGGTCGAAATCGGGCCACAGGGTATCGGTGACGTACAGCTCAGCATAGGCGGTTTGCCAGAGGAGAAAGTTGCTGAGCCGCATCTCTCCGCTGGTGCGAATTAGCAGGTCGGGATCGCCGCTGCCCGCCGTGTAAAGGTGACTTTCGAACAGGGTATCGGTGATGTCTTCGGGGCGTAGGCTACCCTGCTGGACTTGGTGGGCGATCGCCCGACAGGCCTGGACAATTTCCTGCCGCCCGCCGTAATTTTTGGCGATGGTGAACTGAATGCCCTGATTCTGGCGAGTGGCCCGCATGGAGTGCTCGATTTCAGCCTGTAGGGACTGGGGCAATTGGCTGAGGTTACCGACAAAGCGGATGCGGACGTCCTCCCGGATCAGCTCTGCCAGTTCCTGCCGCAGCACCCGCTCAAACAGGGTCATTAAAAACTCGACCTCCTCCAGGGGCCGACTCCAGTTTTCTGTGGAAAAGGCATAGGCCGTCAGGGCCTCGATGCCCCAGTCGCGGCAACAGCGCAGCAGTTCCTTTAAGGTATCAACGCCACGACGATGACCAATGCTGCGGGGCAACCCCTGGCGCTTGGCCCAGCGTCCATTTCCATCCATAATGACGGCTACGTGCTTGGGCAGGCGTTCCCGCTTGAGGTCAGCTGGAAGCTCTTTGAAAGGCGTTTGCTCTGAAACCGTTTGCTTAGCCGTCATGTCCTCTCCAGATAGTTACCCATTCCCGCTCCAAATTAACAGGTCGAGTTCGTAAAATTCCCTAAATTGCAACGAACTTGAAAAATACCTCTAGGAATGACAAATTTTCTGTGTATTAAGCACATGGCTATCAATAAAGCGAGTGGGGTGCGTCCCCCGGTGGGGGCGCACCCCATCATGGCGTCGTCTACTTATGGCTACCTACTTATTGTTTTTTGCGGTGTAGTAGGGACGAAGCAAAGCGTATCAATTGTGACAGCAGGGCATTCGCCTGATTACCGAGCCGCCGCCCCAGGCTCCTGATTTGGGGAGCGACCACCTCCCGATCGGATGACTTGGAAAACCGACTGCGCAGCAACTCCCGCAGTTTGTTGCTGGTCAGAGGACGATTCAGCATGCCCCGTTCGGCCACCGAAATCGACCCTGTCTCCTCCGATACTACGACGCAAAGGCAGTTTTCTACCCGCTCGGTGATGCCCATGGCGGCGCGATGGCGCGTTCCGAGCTGACGGGAAGCATCCCGCTCAGAGATGGGTAGAATCACCCCTGCCGATACGACCCGCGAGTCGCGAATTAAAACGGCCCCATCGTGGAGCAGCGTTGTGGTTTGAAAAATAGTTTGGATCAGCTCCCGCGATACCTCCGCATTGAGCTTAACTCCCGGTACCGAAAAGTCTCGCTCATCAATGGGGCGGTTTGTCTCCAAGATTAGCAGGGCACCCGTGCGGTTCTGGGACAGCTCTTTCACCGCATCCACAATTTCATCGATGACTCCATCTGGCTTAGGAATGGCTTCCTGAGATGGGCGAAAGAGCTGGAAAAATTCGCCACGGCCCAGTTGCTCTAGCAGGCGGCGAAACTCTGCCTGAAAAATAAAGGCCATGGCCACGGCAGAACCGATTACCAACTTTTCTAAGACAAAGCTCAGCAACGTCAGGTTCAGGGTATTGCTGATGGCTGCCGCCAGCATGAGCACAATCAGCCCGCGCACCATCCACAGGGTCCGGCGTTCGCCAATAACGACAAGAACCATATAGGCCAACACGAGCACTAGCCCAATATCAATCACAGGAAGTAATAAGGACTGAGTCCAGCCAAGGTTCATCAACCATTGCTTTAAAAAAGATCCCATCTGATTGATTTGAAATTAACCCTGTGTTCCTGCCCAACTGCTTACCTAACAAATTAGCTAAAACTGATTGCGCTAGGACGTGCCCCTTTGCCCCTGGGAGCGTTAAGCGAAGGACGAGTCTCCACTCCTCTAATGTGACAGATCACGGACTGGATGGATCGGAATGCCCTGTGAAGGGCTCTAGAAAAAAGTCGTTCCTGGTCGTGTCCCAACTCCTACCAAAGGGGGCTAGACAGCGGGCTCGGTCGCTAAGCGCTCGGGCAGTCGGTCTTGCCGAATGAGGTCTTGGTAGGTTTCTCTCTGTAGGATGATGTTTGCTTCTCCTTCATGAACGACGACGGCTGCCGGACGGGGCAGTCGGTTGTAGTTAGATGCCATGCTGTAATTGTAGGCACCCGTCCCCATGACGACGAGTATGTCCCCTGGTTGCGTGGTTGGGAGAGGGGCGTCATGGATGAGTAGATCGCCTGATTCACAGTGCTTCCCAGCAATCGTAACGGTTTGCGCAAACGGGGCTGCCATGTGGTTTGCCACACAGGCCCGATAGACTGACTGGTAGGTGATGGGGCGGGGATTGTCTGACATGCCGCCATCCACAGTGAGATAGGTGCGAATGCCGGGGACGGTTTTTTGACTGCCGATGCGGTATGCCGTGACACAGGCGTTGCCAATGAGCGATCGCCCCGGTTCTGCAATCAGCATGGGCAGAGGCAACTGGTGGACCTCACAGGCTTGCACCACCGCCTGGCTCACGGTTTCCACCCAGGCTTCAATGCTGGGCGGGTCGTCCGCCTCGGTGTAGCAAATGCCCAGCCCACCGCCAATGTCCAGTTCGCGCACTGGCAAACCACACTCCTTGGCCTTGGCCATCCACTCCACCAGCACCCCCGGCAGGTCCTGGTGGGGCTGAAGTTCAAAAATCTGCGAACCAATGTGGGCGTGCAGCCCAACGCATTCCAACTGGGGCTGCTGAGCCACGTAGTCAAATACGGGGCTGATTTGGTCAGGGTCGAAGCCAAACTTACTGTCCAGGTGCCCGGTTTGAATGTATTCGTGGGTATGGCACTCAATGCCAGGGGTGAGCCGCAGCATGATGCGGACTGGCGGATGGTCAGCCGCCGCCGCCAGGGTAGACAGCATCTCCAGCTCAAACCAGTTATCAACGACGATGGTAATGCGGGCGGCGATCGCCATCTCCAGTTCGTCCTGAGACTTGTTGTTGCCGTGCAGGTAGGTCGCCTTGGGTGGCACTCCAGCCGCCAGTGCGGTGTACAGTTCTCCCCCTGAAACCACATCAATGCCTAGCCCTTCGCTGGCCACAACGGCACACACGGCCAAACAGTTCCAGGCTTTGGAGGCATAGATAACCAGAGTATCACCGGGATAGTGGCGCTCAAACGCTGTCCGATACTGGCGGCAGGCCGTGCGTAGGGTCGCCTCATCCAAAATATAGAGGGGCGATCCAAAGCGGCTGACCAGCGTTGGCACGTCACACCCACCGATTTCTAAGCAGTCGGCCTGGTTCACGGCTGCCGTCAGCGGCAGTAGGCATTGATTAGGAGAAAGCCCATCCCCCTGTCGGAGATACTGGAGGGCTGAACCATTCATTTTTACTGGAGTCGATACCATTGATTGAAGCTGTCCTCAAGCGATACTCTAAAGCGGTACTGTGCAGCGTGTCAGCTTTGGGATGACATTCTCCAACAGATCCCAGGTTTCAGTGTACAATTAAGGGCTGCTGATTCTGGCGAGGATTAATCTGCGGGTGGATATTCTGCGGCTTGCGCCGTTGACAGCCGAGGCATTGCCTGCCGTGCTCGATTTAGACCAGCGGTGCTTTGGAGGTTTGTGGACGTGGGAGGGCTATCAGCGGGAGCTAGACAGTCCAGTGAGCGATTTGATTGGCCTATACGGATATCCCCCCCAGCCGCAAGGCACTGATGGCGCTTCTGGGGGTGCTTCGGGTTCTGACACTGCCATTACCCTCCTCGGGATGGGCTGTCTTTGGGCAATTTTGGAAGAAGCTCACATCACGATCCTGGCGGTTCACCCCGACCATCGGGGGCGAGGCTTGGGCAAGCTGCTGCTGGGGGCGCTTCTGTTCAGTGCCCAGCGGCGCGGTCTGGAATGGGCCACGCTCGAGGTCCGCCCCAGCAACCGTACTGCGCTCTGTCTATATCAGACGATGGGATTTAAGCAAGTGGGGCGGCGGCGCGGATATTACCAGGATTCTGGCGAGGATGCCGTTATTCTCTGGTGTAAAGGGCTGCAAACGCCGGAGTTTCAGCAACGACTGCAGGATTGGTATGGACAGAGCTGCGATCGCCTCCTGCAAGCTGGGTGGAAGCTGGAAACGGACGCTTTAATCGGTCAACCCGCCGCGGGAAGATGACGCATGGTGGCACCTCTTCAAAAGGGAATAGGTTAACAAATTTTTAAGGAGTCTTAGGAATTTATTAGCTTGAGGTTCGGGGATCACGACCATCAAAAGCCCTGAAATGCTTGCCGAGAGTATGAATCATCACAACCCGACGAATTCGCTATGCTAGAATCAGCTTACCGGCACGCAGCAGGTGATGGAATAACACCATGTTTGAACGCTTCACAGAAAAAGCCATTAAGGTGATTATGCTTGCCCAGGAGGAAGCCCGTCGCCTGGGTCACAACTTCGTGGGTACCGAGCAGATCCTCCTGGGTCTGATCGGAGAGGGAACTGGAGTCGCGGCTAAGGTTCTCAAGTCAATGGGCGTCAATCTCAAAGACGCTCGTATTGAAGTTGAAAAAATTATCGGTCGCGGTTCCGGCTTCGTCGCCGTCGAGATTCCCTTCACTCCCAGAGCTAAGCGGGTTTTAGAACTCTCCCTAGAGGAAGCTCGCCAGCTCGGCCACAACTATATCGGCACCGAGCACCTGCTTCTCGGCCTCATTCGTGAGGGCGAAGGGGTGGCAGCCAGGGTTCTCGAGAATCTTGGAGTTGATCTTTCCAAAGTCCGCACCCAGGTCATTCGGATGCTGGGCGAGACGGCGGAGGTCTCTGCGGGTGGCGGCCAGGGGCGCACCAAAACCCCTACCCTCGACGAGTTTGGCTCCAACCTCACCCAGATGGCTGGGGAGGGCAAGCTTGACCCCGTCGTTGGTCGTCAGAAAGAAATTGAGCGGGTTATCCAGATTCTGGGTCGCCGGACGAAGAACAACCCGGTGCTCATCGGTGAGCCTGGGGTCGGTAAAACCGCGATCGCCGAAGGTCTGGCCCAGCGGATCTCCAACGGCGACGTGCCCGACATCCTCGAAGAAAAGCGGGTCGTCACCCTAGACATCGGTCTCCTGGTGGCAGGCACCAAGTATCGGGGTGAGTTCGAGGAACGCCTCAAAAAAATCATGGACGAGATCCGGCAGGCCGGTAACGTCATTCTCGTGATCGATGAGGTCCACACCCTGATCGGGGCCGGTGCGGCAGAGGGCGCGATTGACGCTGCCAACATCCTCAAGCCCGCTCTGGCCCGCGGTGAGCTCCAGTGCATCGGTGCTACCACCCTGGATGAGTACCGCAAGCACATCGAGCGAGATGCTGCTCTGGAGCGTCGCTTCCAGCCAGTGATGGTGGGTGAGCCGTCGGTGGATGAAACCATCGAAATTCTCCACGGTCTGCGCGATCGCTACGAACAGCACCACAAGCTCCGCATCTCTGACGAGGCGCTGGATGCAGCCGCTAAGCTGTCCGATCGCTACATCTCCGACCGCTACCTGCCCGACAAGGCCATCGACCTGATCGACGAGGCAGGTTCGCGGGTCCGCCTGATCAACTCCCAGCTTCCGCCTGCGGCTAAGGAGCTGGACCGAGAGCTGCGTCAGGTGCTCAAAGATAAGGACGACGCAGTGCGCTCCCAGGACTTTGACCGGGCTGGCGAGCTGCGCGATCGCGAGATGGAAATCAAGGCCGAGATTCGGGCGATCGCTCAGAGCAAGAAGTCAGAGTCGGCAGACGGTGACGATATGTCTCCCGTCGTCACCGAGGAAGACATTGCTCACATCGTAGCTTCCTGGACGGGCGTTCCCGTCAACAAGCTCACCGAGTCTGAGTCCGAAAAGCTGCTGAATATGGAGGACACTCTGCACCAGCGGCTGATTGGCCAAGACGAAGCCGTGAAGGCGGTTTCTCGTGCCATCCGTCGAGCACGAGTTGGATTGAAGAACCCCAACCGTCCCATCGCCAGCTTCATCTTCTCAGGCCCAACGGGCGTGGGTAAGACAGAGCTAACCAAAGCTCTCGCCGCTTACTTCTTCGGCTCCGAAGAGGCCATGATTCGCCTGGATATGTCGGAGTACATGGAGCGACACACCGTTTCTAAGCTCATAGGTTCGCCTCCCGGCTATGTGGGCTACAACGAAGGCGGCCAATTAACGGAAGCCGTACGGCGTCGCCCCTACACGGTTGTTCTGTTTGATGAGATCGAAAAGGCTCACCCCGACGTCTTCAACATGCTCCTGCAAATCCTGGAGGATGGTCGCCTGACCGATGCCAAGGGACGCACGGTGGACTTCAAGAACACCCTGCTAATCATGACCTCCAACATCGGCTCGAAAGTGATCGAGAAAGGCGGCACCGGGCTGGGCTTCGAGTTCTCTGGCGAAAGCGAGGCAGACGCTCAGTACACCCGCATCCGTTCGCTGGTGAATGAAGAGCTGAAGCAGTACTTCCGCCCTGAGTTTCTCAACCGTCTGGACGAGATCATCGTCTTCCGCCAGCTTTCTAAGGACGAGGTCAAAGAAATCTCCGACATCCTTCTGCGAGAAGTCTTTGGTCGTCTGCTTGAGCAAGGCATCACCCTGGAGGTTACCGAACGCTTTAAGGATCGTCTGGTAGAAGAGGGTTACAACCCCAGCTACGGAGCACGACCCCTGCGTCGGGCCATCATGCGCCTCCTGGAAGACTCTCTGGCGGAGGAAATTCTCTCTGGCCGCATTCGCGAAGGCGACACTGCCGTCGTTGATGTGGACGAAGAGGGCAAGGTGAAGGTTCTGCCCGGCGAGAAACGCGAGCTGCTGCCCCAGGGCGCAGAATAAGCCGACTTTGCAACCTTGTTAACTTAAACCGATTCAATGTTTAGCGGAAATCTATTAAGGTTTCCGCTATTTTTTAATTAGGAGATTTTTGAAAATGATCCTACCCGATGACGTAGGGGCAAATGGCCATTTGCCCCTGACGACCGCTTAGCTAAGGGTAGAGTTTTTCCCAGAAATTGCCTTACCGGTCGATTATCGATCAAAGTCAGATGTCTTCCTGGATCAACGCCAATCGTCTCCCGCTGCTGCTGGCTGGCCTATCCTGCCTTCTGGTCAGCTTTCTCCTCATCTATACCTTCTCTAATTACTGGCTTGAATCTCAAACCGAGGCAGCTGGCTCTCGGGCAGAGCCTGACGATGTATCCAGTACTTCAGCTCTAGTAGAGTCGCTGGGCGATCGCTGGGTTGTCTCCGCCGAGGAAGCTAAACAGCTCATTCAGAGCGGAGCCACGCTGCTGGATGCCCGAGGAAAATACCGTCTGGTTTCGCTGCCGGGGGCCGTCTCCGTCAGCTGGCGCACCTTCTCCCAACCCAACGCGCCCCACCAGGGCAAGCTGCTATCAGATATTCAGGTCCTAACCCAGCGTCTCCGAGAGGTGGGGGTGTTTAATCATCGCCCCGTGGTAGTGGTTGGTGATCCAATTCGGGGCTGGGGTGAAGAGGGGCGCATTGTCTGGATGCTGCGATCGCTCGGTCACGACCAGGCCGTCATGGTGGATGGGGGCTATCGCGCCCTGGTGGATGCAGGTTTCTCCATGAAGCATCTCCCCATCAAATTACCGGGCCGCCGCCCGCTGGGGGATTTCACGGCCAAACCCATTGCTGACTGGACGATCAATCAACAGCAGGTCAAGGCTCTCTTAGACGCTCCCAACACCGTAATTCTCGATAGCCGTGAACCCAGGGAGTATGCCGGCGGGACGCCCTATGGGGAGCAACGGGGCGGCCATCTGCCAGGAGCGGTACCGCTTTACTATAAGGAGCTGCTGGGGGAGGATGGCCGGCAGTTACCGGATGAGGCGATCGCCACCAAACTGACAGAATTGGGCATCACGCCGCAAACAACCGTCGTTACCTACTGCACCGGGGGTGTGCGATCGGCCTGGCTGACGGCAGTGCTGACGAACTTAGGATTTCGCGCAAAAAACTACCCTGGCTCCATGTGGGAGTGGTCATCGCAGCCTGCTGCCGACTATCCCCTGGTTCGCGCTGATGAGGACTCATAGCTCAAGCGCTCAAGCGCCAGGATTTGGGTCAGGTTGCCATCGGTTCGGCTGTTGAGTCGCTCGCATCAGCGTTCGCTCGCTCCACGCTCGCGCCTAACCCCAGGAGTTTACTATCGAGGTTTTCATACCCCCGATCCAGGTGGTGCAGCCCCTGGATCACCGTGGTTCCCTCCGCCGCTAACCCTGCCAGGACGAGTGCTGCCGATGCCCGCAGGTCTGTTGCCAGCACAGGGGCACCCGAAAGTTTAGAAACTCCCCGAACAACGGCAATATTGCCCTTGACTCGGATATCTGCGCCCATGCGGTTGAGTTCGGCGACGTGGCGGAGCCGATTTTCAAATACCGTTTCAGTAACGACGCTATTTCCCTCGCTCAGCGTCAGAAGGGCCATAAATTGGGCCTGCATATCTGTCGGAAAGCCAGGGAACGGCAGGGTTTTAATATCCGTAGCTTGATGCTGCTGGGACGGGATGATTCGCAGGCAGTTGGCCCCTTCGGCGTTAATCGTGGCTCCTGTTGTTCGTAGCTTCGAAATTACGGCAGTGAGATGGTCGGGGATAACCGGCGTCAGCACTAGCTCTGAACGCGTAATGGCCCCGGCAATCAAAAACGTACCGGCTTCGATGCGATCAGGGATGATGGCATAGTCGGCAGAATGGAGAGATGGCACGCCGCTGACGCTGATAGTCTTGGTGCCTGCGCCCCGAATACGGGCACCCATGGCCCGACAGAAATTAGCCAGATCGACTACTTCAGGTTCTTGGGCAGTATTCTCGATGATGGTTTCGCCGTCGGCCAAGGTGGCTGCCATCATTAGGGTTTCGGTTGCACCGACGCTGGGGTAGTCGAGGTAAATCCGGGCACCCTTCAGCCGCTTTGTGCTGCCAGTGATATAGGCGTGGACTGTACCGTGTTCAATATGGACCTCAGCCCCCATGGCCTGTAGCCCGCGTACGTGCAAGTCAACAGGACGGGCTCCAATGGCACATCCGCCTGGAAGCGGTACCCGCGCTACGCCCAACCGCGCCAGTAGGGAGCCAATCACGAAAAAGCTAGCCCGAAGCTGGCTCACAATTTCGTAAGGGGCTTTGCTGGGACCAATGTGAGACGCATTGATATCTAGAACGTTGCCGTCTCGCCGCAGTTTCACGCCCAGTGCCGTCAGCACCTCACCCATGCGAGCAATGTCCACTAGATTGGGGATGTTGCGAAGGCGGCTGTCGCCTGGGCAGAGAAGCGTTGCTGCCATGATGGCCAAAGCGGAGTTTTTAGCGCCGCTAATGGCGACATGTCCTTCTAGCGGATATCCTCCTCGAATCTTCAGAACAGATTGGTCATCATCAGACAGCGCTTTCACACTTTGCGTCGGTGTCGAGGCGGTGGCAGGGATATCCTTAGGGACATGCATATTTTTGTCATCGCTAGAGAGTTGGTACTGATTCTACCGGAAAGAGCCGATATGTCCAGATCCGGTTGTCAGTGTTGACGCTTAAGTTGACAAATTCCAAATCTTGGGTAATGATAGTAAATCGCGTGGCAATCACGCACTTCCTGTCAGCGGAACTGGCGGAATTGGTAGACGCGCTAGATTCAGGTTCTAGTGTCTGATAAAGACTTCCGGGTTCAAGTCCCGGGTTCCGCATCAAGCTAAAAATGTTAACGAGTCTGCAAAACCCTCTGGTTAAGCAGTTGCGCAAACTGCACCGGGCCAAAGAGCGACAGCGGCAGCAGCGCTTCCTGATCGAGGGCACCCACCTGCTTGAGGAAGCCTGTGCGGTACGCTGGCCCATCGATGTGCTGTGTGCGACTCCAGACTGGATCGACAGTCATACCGACCTCTGGCACAGAGCGGCACAGCAGGCCCATCGGGTTGAATTGGTGAGCCAGGAGGTGATTGGGGCGATCGCCACCACTATTACCCCCGACGGCGTCATTGCCACAGGTCAGCGCTATCCTTCAGCACCGGTACCCGATCAGGGACTGCCTCTAGCGCCATCCCAGCCACATCCACCCCGGCTGGACCTAGCCCTGGAGGCACTGCAGGATCCGGGCAATCTGGGAACGATTATTCGCACCGCCGCTGCCGTTGGCGTGGATCAAGTCTGGCTTAGCAGCGACAGCGTGGATTATGACCATCCGAAGGTTCTGCGGGCTTCTGCCGGACAGTGGTTTCGGGTGCCGCTGCTGGCCAGTTCCCACCTGGGTCAAGACATTGAAGCCCTGCGGCGGCAGGGGACGCAGATTATCGCGGCGCTGCCCCAGGCGACGCAGTCTTACTGGGAGGTGGATCTAACGGTTCCCACGCTGCTGCTGGTGGGTAATGAAGGAGCCGGGTTGTCCCCAGAGCTGGCAGCCCTTGCTGATCGGCAGGTCACCATTCCCCTCGCGACGGGAGTTGAGTCCTTGAATGCGGCGATCGCCACGGCACTAATTCTCTACGAAGCGGTACGGCAGCGAAGATTTCTGTCAAATTTGTCGAATTAGACGTTAGGGAGAACAAAATCGGCTACAGTAACGGTTATAGTAGCGGTTAATCGTTCTAATCCGCCCACAAGCCTCCAGATGACCTGACCCCGACCTGATCATGGAAACCCCCGCCCGTTTGCCCAATGATTTGATGTTTACCGATCCACACGAAGCCTACCCACGCTCTGGTTTATCCGTTGACTGTTTCCAACCTTGCCGCTGCGATGATCGCCGCATGGCCTCTCGGCTAGCTTGTATCGTGGCCCTACCGCTGGCAATGGCACTGATGGCCTGGATGACTGTCGGTTGGGCAAGAACGGTACAGGCTAATGATCTGATCGCGCTAGGGCAGGTACAGGCAGCAGGAAGCCGGACTCTACGGATAGGTGCTCAGGGCTCAGATGTGTCCGAGCTTCAGCGGCTTTTGGGTGATCGTGGCTTTTTCACTGCCGTCGATGGTGTATTTGGCCCTAATACTCGCAATGCTGTTATACAGTTTCAAAACTTTGCTGGCATTCTCCCCGATGGTATCGTTGGTCCTGATACCTGGAGAGCATTGGGCGTAACGGCAGACTTCCTACCGTCACAGCTACCACCGCCCCCGAGCTTTACCTTTGTTCAACCGTCTTTGAACCAGCCCTCCTCGACGCCCTTCTCGGGACTAAACGCTGGCCCCTACACGGTCGTCATTCCGGCTGACCGCGATGACTTTGAGAAGTTACAGCAAGCCCGGCAAGAAGTGCCCGGTGCCCGGTTTGCCCGCTCACGCCGGGGGCTTTATATTTTTGCGGGAGGGTTCCCGAACCGGTCTCAGGCAGAGAGTTTGTCGCTGCGGCTGCGATCGCGCGGACTCGATTCCCAGGTTGCCTTCCTGCGGGATGATATCGAGTTTTTCCGGTAATTGCCAAATAACGCTCTAGCCCGCCGAAGATGCAGGTTCCGGCAAGCAGTAGCGGCTGGCGCGGGCGTAGTCGCCAATGGCGTAACAAATACTCTTCAAGCTGCGAACGGCCTGCTTCTCCAGCCTTCCGTCCTGCTGATGCTGGGCCAGCTCAAGGCGCTGTTCATGGTAGCTGAGGGCTTTGGCATAGTCGCCCGTTGCATCGTAGATCAGACCCAGACTTTCTAGAGCCTGGGTGGCGTTGCGGTAGTCGCCCAGCTTTTGGGCGAGCTGCAGCCGTTCCTGGTGGAACTGAATGGCGGCACTGTGGTTGCCGATAGAGTAAGATACGCTGGCTAAGTTCCGCAGAATGTGGAGTTCGGTCTTGTAGTCCTCTAACTCCTGCATGATGCGCCGCAGCAGCAGATAGCACTCAATCGTTTGAGCATAATCTTCAATCGTGTGGTAAGCATTCCCCAGGTTGCGCAGAATTTGTGCCTCCATATTTCGGTCCTGATGGCGGCGCACCAAGTCCAGCGCTTCCTGATAGAAGGCGATCGCCCTCCTGTATTGATTTATGGCTTTGTAGGCCATGCCTAGATTGCTCAGCGCTGCTGCCTCCCCCCGCCAATCTTTGAGGTCCCGAGCCAGTGTTAAGCTCTGCTGCTTGTAGCGAATGGAGCAGTCGAAGTCCTCCAGGTGGCGGTAGGCGTTGCCTAGGTTAGCTAGGGACTGTCGCTCCGTATGGCGATCGCCCGTTTGCCGCGATCGCTCCAGACTCAGCAGAGAGAGACGAATGGCCGCTTCGTAATTGCCCATACTGTATTCTACTAGCCCCAGACCGACCAGGCTCTTGCCTTCCCCCAAAGCATCTCCTAGGCTCTGATACTGGTCGAGAGCTTGAGTTAGGGCTGTATGGGCTGCCTCATACTCCCGCGATCGATAGAGCTTCACACCAGTTTCATAGAGGGAATCGGTGCTGAGCCGGACACCGGCATCCGGTTCTGGAGGATTGGCTGCCTGATCCGTTTCCGGAACAACCGTTTCGCGGTATTCATCTAACGACTGTTTCATCCCATCCCCCTTCTACGCGATGGTGCTAAAACGGAGGGCAGTTGTACCCCATCGCTTAAACCATCGGCTTGCAAAATAAAAATTATGGAAATAGAAATTAAATGAGCAATCCTGCCGATTCCAAGCGATCGCCTTGGGTCGGACCCGATTGGGCTGATTGTTAAATAATCCTAAAGTTTTACGGCGCAGTCCGGTTAATTCGCCCAAAAGGTAAATTGCGGCTATTCCCTGATTGGTGATAATTCATCAAACTCTGTACAAATTCACAGCGATTTAACGTGAGTTCAGGATAGCGAATGGTAATCTCGCTCAACCACGTTAGTTCTTACGAAAAAAGGCAATATTGCCAGCAAGCTGGGGTGTTTTTTTGAGAATTCCTAGGTAGTTTTGCCCGTCTGTTTGTGCCGCTGCCGCAGGAACCGCTAGGGCTTTGAAGCGTGGCGATCGCTAAGTCCATAGCCATAAATCAAGCCAGTGGGGCGCACCCCCCTACAGCGTCGCTTAGTTATGGCTACCGACCTAGGCTTTGGGATGATATTTTCGATAAAGCATGGGCTGGACGGGACAACCATTGCGAAGGTGGTGCTGAGCAACGGTGGATACCTCATCGGGGCGAACGCCGCAGTACCACACCTCATCTGGTAATACGAGCACCATCGGACCATTACCGCACTGGCCTAAACAACCGCTGCTGACCACGCTAACGTCGGCAGGCGCATGACGCTGGAAAGCGTGGAGAACGGCGATCGCCCCTCCCTTCTTGCAGGTACGGTTTTGGCAGACGAGAATACGACGGTTAGGCAACGGCAGGGCAATCCCAAAAACAGAACACCCTTCTCAAAGTAGGAAAACTTTGCCGGAACGTCGCCTACCGCAGGTCAAATTTCGCGATATCAAAGCCCTTAGCGCTTAGCCACTCGCGGTTGAAAATGCGGGACTGGTAGCGAGCACCGCTATCACAGAGGACGGTGACGATGGTGTGTCCTGGCCCCATTTGCTTAGCGAGGTTAACCGCAGCGCCCACGTTGATGCCCACCGAGCCGCCCATGAACAGGCCATCCTGGTAGAGCAGCTGGTAGACGACTTGCAGCGCTTCGTCGTCGTCGATTTGAATAGCGTCATCGATGGGGACGCCCTCCATATTGGCGGTGATGCGGCTGTTGCCGATGCCTTCAGTGATGGAGTTGCCCGTGGTGGTAATTTCGCCCGTCTTGACGTAGCTATAGAGGCCACTGCCCATCGGGTCGGCTACAACAGAGCGGATTTCTGGATTTTTCTCCTTCAAAAACAGTGAAACCCCGGCGAAGGTGCCTCCCGTTCCCGTAGCGGCAACCCAGGCATCGACTTTGCCCTCCGTCTGCTCCCAGATCTCGGGGCCAGTAGTCTCATAGTGAGCCCGACGATTGGCCAGGTTATCGAACTGATTGGCCCAGATGGCGTTTTCCATCTCCGCTGCCACCCGCCCCGACAGCTTGACATAGTTATTGGGATCGCGATAGGGCACGGCGGGCACCGGACGCACCTCCGCTCCCAGGGTGCGCAGCATGTCCATTTTTTCCTGGGACTGGGTTTCGGGAATGATGATCAGACAGCGATAGCCCTTGGCGTTGCAGATGTGGGCCAGGCCGATGCCTGTATTGCCCGCTGTCCCCTCTACGACGGTACCCCCCGGCTTGAGCAGGCCCTTCTCCTCCGCGTCTTTAATGATGTAGAGTGCTGCCCGATCCTTGACTGATCCGCCCGGATTGAGAAACTCTGCTTTGCCCAGAATTTCGCAGCCAGTGGCGTCGCTAAAGCTATTGAGCCGGATGAGCGGTGTGTTGCCAACGGTGCCGACAAATCCGTCTTGAATATTCATACGTTCTTCGTCCGTCCTTCAGATTTCCCTCAGCTTGATTTTAAGGCGTCTAAGGGGAATGGGCTGGAAAACCCATGCGCCAGTTGCGGGCCACCAGTACCGCTAGGATAATAGCGGCGGCGATCGCCGTCCCTAAAATCCACGGCCTGCCCGCCTGTCGGACCCCAATAGCAAGGATGGCCCAGATAAACACCGCCCCATAGGCCGTATCCCCACGGGTCAGCAACACGCCAATCCCAATCAGGGCAGCAACGACGATCAAAATCGCCGTCCAGCCTCTGGGACTGATGCCCCAGCCATTCCAGCCGAGACTGACCAGGGCGATCGCCACATTCACCACCGTCGCCACCGAAATCCAGCCCAGATAAATGCTGATGGGCAACTGGAGCCGCAGCCGCTCTTCCGCCGAGGTGCGCTCGGTGCCAATGCCCAGCCCCAGGTAGAGGGCGATCAGGGACAGCAGGATCACCACCATCACCAGCAGTGACCCGACAAACTGCCGGGTGAGGAAGAGAAACACCCAAGCAGTCTGGGCCAGACAGGCCACCACCAGCCAGTAGGCGCTGCGCCGCAGCCGGGGATTTTGCCGCTGGGCCGGACGCAGCTGATAGGCGGCAAAGCTAAACAGCCCCAGATAGATGACGCCCCAGATGATGAAGGCATAGTTAGCCGGGGTGATCAGCACGTCGCCAAACACATTGTTGGAGATCTCGCCGATGGTTTCGCCGTTAATCGGGGACAGGTTGGACCAGACGTTGATGGCAAAGGCTACGACGATGGCGATCGCCACGATAATCTGGCGCAGCCGGTCGGAGTTGGAAAGCCGAGTCAGGGGAGGCATGGCCTTGCGCTCTGAACGCGACAGGTAAGGGAACTTAACGCTTTGAGTGTAACGAATCCGGGGTGACAATGCGGCTCCGGACGGGAACCCTAGAGGAGAACGGCGATAACTGAGTGGAACCAGGCTTCATCATCCCATTGATTGGCCCGATTTTTCCACAGGATTTGCAATTTTGCCTAAGTAAGTAGCCATCAATAAACGACGCTATGGCGGGGTGTGCTCCCCACTTACTCTATTTAGGTTCAGACACGTATCAGCGGAGGGATCAGCGGAGGTGAATAGTAGGGAGATTAAAAAAGAGGCCAACTTGCTCTACAAAACAGTGGCTCCCCTCCTGACGCGAGGCACGGAGTTTACCACTTTGGTATTGGCCGATTTGGCCAAGATAATTCGCATCTGCGGGCGGGCCAACGGTCAAATCTCCTCCAACCAGCTCCTCGCCTTTCTTCTAGTCTATGCGCTGGTCAGGCAGAACCCGACCAAGCTGCAGGTGGCCCTCCAGCAGTGGGACAGCGATTCAGCCACTCGCCGCGAACATGAAAAGAAAACCCTAAAAATTCTGCTGACCCTGACGGAAAACAAAACCGACGCCGAGCTGGACTACCTGGTGCTGCCCGCCATCCTCAACCGTATTGACGAGCGCAACGGCTCCAACTGCCTAGAGCGCACCGTGAACGCGCTGTATCGCTTCAGCCAGGTGATCATCAAAATTGACGATCAGGTCTCGCCCCAGGAAATCGAGGCTTTGTCGCAGATTTGGCAGATGCTGCACACCTACAAGGAATCCAGGGAGTATCAGGCATATGTGCGCGATCGCCAATCGGAGAGCTATTCCTTCGCCTCCGTCTCCAGCACCCAGAACACAGACGATGTCCTGGCAGATCTGAATCAGCTCATCGGCATGAAGGCCGTCAAAAAACAGATTCTTACCCTGACCAATTTCCTGAAAGTACAGGCCCTGCGCAGTCAGCGAGGCATAGTGACGACACCGATCTCCCTCCACTCGGTCTTCTGCGGTCCACCCGGCACCGGCAAGACAACCGTGGCGCGACTGCTGGGAAAGATTTACAAAGACCTGGGGTTTCTGCAGAAGGGACACCTGGTGGAGACTGACCGATCTGGGATGGTGGCAGGGTATGTCGGCCAGACTTCAGAGAAGGTGAAAGAACTGGTGGAGTCGGCCCTGGACGGCGTACTGTTTATTGACGAGGCCTATGCCCTGAAGCCTAGCGGCGCTTCCGGCAGCGATTTTGGTCAGGAGGCCATCGATATTTTGCTAAAGCGTATGGAGGATCATCGCGATCGCCTCGTAGTCATCGTGGCGGGCTATACCGACGAAATGTCTACCTTCATCGAATCCAACCCCGGCCTCAAGTCCCGCTTCAACCGCTATGTGTACTTCGACGACTATGAGCCGGAGGACCTCCTGCAAATCTTCGCCAAGTTCTGCAAAGACAGCCACTTCCATCCCATGGAGGCGGCCAACAGCGAACTGCTGCGCCTGTTGCAGTATCTCTATGAAAAGCGCGATCGCACCTTCGGCAATGGCCGCCTCGTCCGCAACTTATTCGAGAAGATTGTGGAAGCTCAGGCCAACCGACTGGCCGGTATTGCCATGATGACCGACGCAACCCTCACCACTATCCTCCCCGAAGACATCACCCCCGTTATCAAAGAATACAACCTCCCCCCCCGCACCCCACCAACCCCTCCCCCAAGCCAAAATCCAAAATCTAAAA
>JBHJGR010000358.1:0-2667 GCA_050331615.1 Elainellaceae cyanobacterium | reverse complement strand
GTCTGATCACCTGCCCCATCCTGCCGAAAGCGTCCGGCAAAGCGCCCCCGATACAGCTCGGCAGCCCTTACCCGCCTCAGAGCGAGCCGGTGCGCCCGCGATCGCTGCCGTCCCCCCCCCGCAAAAGCCGCGTCGTCGCTCCCGCCATCCCCTCTACCAGCGCTGGTGGGTGTGGGTATTGATTGGTCTAGGGGCGACCTTGGGTGGCACCGTGTTCACGACGGTACGGGCCGTGCGGGTAATCCGGGCGGGGCTTCCCGATACCAGTGATGTCTTAACCTTTGTGCGGGACGGTACCCTCACCATCAAAGCCAGCGATGGCACTATTCTCCAGCAAAAGGGGCCAGCGACCCGTGAGGCGCTGGCTTACGACGAAATCCCTCGTTTGATGGTAGAAGCCTTCGTCGCCGCTGAGGATGAGAAGTTTTACGAGCATGAGGGAGTCGATTACCGGGCGATCGCCCGGGCCATCTACGCCAATCTGCGGGCTAGAAACGTGGTCGAGGGGGGCAGCACGATTACCCAGCAGCTCGCTCGCATTGTTTTTCTTGACCAGTCCCGGACCATTGAGCGTAAGGTGCGGGAAGCCCTCCTGGCGCAAAAGATTGAGCAGAATCTGGATAAGGAGAAGATCCTGGAGCGCTATCTCAATCTGGTTTACCTGGGGTCAGGGGCTTATGGCGTTGCCGATGCTGCCTGGATTTACTTTTCCAAATCGGTGGATGAGCTGACCCTTGCCGAAACCGCCATGATAGCGGGGCTGGCCCCCGCCCCCAGTGCCTATTCTCCTCTAGTAAATCCAGAGGCTGCCCGTCGCCGCCGCGACCTGACCCTACAGCGCATGGTTACTGCCGGGTTCATCACCCCCAGCGAGATGGCCGCAGTGGTGGACACGCCGCTGGAACTGTCCCCCAGCCTGCCCCGTAATTTCCACAGCACCACCCCCTACTTCACCTCCTATGTGCAGGAGCAGTTGCCTAGCGTCATCTCCCCTGAAGAGCTAGAGCGGGGCGGGCTAACGGTGGAAACGACCCTCAATCCAGAATGGCAGCGCATAGCCGAAGAAACGGTGCAGCAAGCCCTCACCGACTACAGCCAGTGGCAGAACTTTAGCCAGGCGGCGCTGGTGACGGTCGAGCCGCAGACGGGAGCGATTCGGGCTATGGTGGGCGGCACCGATTTCAACGAGAGCCAGTTTAATCGAGTCACCCAGGCCCAGCGACAGCCCGGCTCCACCTTCAAGACCTTTGTCTATGCAACGGCGATCGCCGCCGGTTTCTCCCCCTATAAAGACTATGTCGATGCCAAGCTCTCGGTGGATGGCTATGAACCGGAGAACTATGGCCGCCGCTATCGGGGCACGGTGTCAATGCGGGATGCCCTCACCTCCTCCATTAACGTCGTCGCCGTAAAAACCCTGATTGACGTGGGCTTTGATCCGGTCATTAACCTGGCTCAGCAGATGGGTATCCGTTCTGAGCTGCTGCCCACCTACTCCCTCTCGCTGGGCACCTCAGAAGTCAACCTGCTGGAGCTGACCAATGCCTACGGGACTCTGGCAAACCGGGGGAATTTTGTCGAGTCTCACGGCATCGTGCGGGTTTTGAATCGCTACGACGAAGTGATCTACGAAGCCGAACCCTCTCCCCAGCGCGCCCTAGATGAAACCAGCAGCGACATCGTGACCTGGATGCTGCAGGGGGTGGTGCAGTTTGGCACGGGTGGCAACGCCGGGCTGGGCGATCGCCCCGTAGCAGGCAAAACTGGCACCTCCGAAGAGCGCCGCGACCTCTGGTTTGTTGGCTACATTCCCCAACTGGTAACTGGGGTCTGGCTGGGCAACGACGACAACGAACCCACCTGGGGAGCCAGCAGCACGGCAGCAACGGTCTGGCGTGATTTCATGTCCCAGGTTGTGGCCGAGATTCCGGCGGAGCAATTTCCCGAACTGCCCCAGTTGGGCAACCGAGAGGCCACGATTACGGCTGAGCCGGTGAAGCCCGGCAAGTTGCAGACGGCCAGCGCCAGCAGTCAGGAGCGTTCCTCGCGATCGCGCTCCTACCGCTCGTCTCCGCCGGCCCGATCTGCCCCTGCGCCTACCCCATCCCCAGCCAGCGAGTCCGACGACAGTCCACCCCGTCAGCCCTCGGTCCAGACAGGAGGTGATGAAGCGGGCGATCGCCCCAGTTCAGAAGCAGCTGACGCCCCCGATAGCCGTGAACCTGCAGTCAATCCAGGCAATCCGGGGAGTGACGATGACCCCGGCCCGGCTCCTGTCGTAGACGATGCGCCTGCCCCTGCCCCTGCCGCTGACCCCGCTCCGGTGCCCCTGCCGCCGCCGCCGCCGCCGCCCATTCCTCGCGTGCAGCCCATTTTGCCCAGCTCTGATCCAATTCCGCTGCCCACTTCACCCGTGCCGTCGGAGGCTGGAGCTGGATCAGACGAAGAATAGACCGGACTTATCGAATATTAAAGGGTTCGGGAACCGGATAAAACCCCTGGCTTTAGACACGGGGATACAGATGGTTCCCGCGCTGGGCGAAGTCCAGCAGTCTGCCCAGTGCGGTACAATAGAACTGGTTTGAACCCCCAGGGTGGGTGGAAGCATCCAAGTCAGTCTCCTCGAACCCGAAAGCAGAGTCCAGTCTGCAACCAGAGGCGCGAAAA
>JBHJGR010000357.1:0-5828 GCA_050331615.1 Elainellaceae cyanobacterium | reverse complement strand
CGCCTCTGGTTGCAGACTGGACTCTGCTTTCGGGTTCGAGGAGACTTATTTGGATGCTTCCACCCACCCTGGGGGTTCAAACCAGATCTATTGTATCACATGGGGCGGACTGCTGGACTTCGCCCAGCGCGGGAACCATCTGTATCCCCATGTCTGAAGCCAGGGGTTTTATCCGGTTCCCGAACCCTTCAATATTCGATAAGTAAAAAATTAAACGGCGCTACCATGGGGTGCGTCCCCCGGTGGGGGGCACACCCCACTTGTCCAGATACTTAGGGCGATCGCCCGTTTTCGACGGTGTGTTTTTATACGACAAGCAGAACCGTAGGGTGGGCACCGCCCACCCTACTTGATGAATAATCCAGGCTAAGGTTTGGGTGTGGAACGCCCGTGCCCCTACGTCATCGGGTAGGCTCGTTTTCAAAAATCTCCTAAGGTATCCTCGTCTCCAATCATGGCGATATACTTATCTGCTGCAGTATTTTGGGAATACTCTGGCTTGAGACGGACTTAGACCCCATCGGCTGTTCCAGTTCCAGGAGTACATTTTGTCATGAGCCATTCCATCCCCGATCTTGACAGTATCCATCCCCATCTAGCACGACTAGAGCGCCTGCAGAAGCCCAAATTGCTGGTTGTCGATGACGAACCGGACAACTTAGACCTGCTCTACCGCACCTTCCGCCGTGAGTTTCAGGTGCTCAAAGCTGAGAACGGCATGGAGGCTCTCGAAGTTTTATCCAGAGAAGGAGAGGTGGCGGTCATCATCTCCGACCAGCGGATGCCCGAAATGAAGGGCACTGAGTTTCTCAGCAAAACGGTGCCCCGGTTTCCTAATACCGTCCGCATTATCCTGACTGGTTTTACCGACGTGGAAGACCTGGTAGAAGCGATCAACTCCGGACAGGTCTACAAGTACATCACCAAGCCCTGGGACCCTTCTGAGCTTAAGGAAGTGGTGCGGCGGGCGATTGAAACTTACGACTTGCTGCAGCAGCGCACCATCGAACTGCAGCGGGCCAATGTGCAGGTGTCCCTACTGAAAACGATTGTGCAGGCTCCCCGTGAGACCTCTAGCCTGCCGCACTTTATGCAGGTCATCGCGGATGCCTTTGGCCAGGGGTTTATGGCGGACGTGTGTATTCTGCAGCAGATAGAACGGGGTGAGCTGGCTGCAACGGTGGGTGTGTCCAGCACGCTGAACGGAAAGCGTCCGCCCGTTGAGGACGACCCTCTCGTGGCAGCGGCGATCGCCACCCAATCTATCCAAATGGTCTGCCAGATCGCCAAAGAAGCTGCCCTAGCAGATTTGGACTACTACACCCAGGCAGGCATTGACTCCCAAATTGTCATCCCCTTCCGGTACAAGGATGAGGTGGTAGCGGTGCTGTCCCTCCAGTGGACCCAGCCGTTTCCCCTCCAGGTAGAGGAGGTCACCAACCTCCACCTGCTGGCCCACCAGGTGGCCCTATCCATGGCCTGCCGCCAAATTCAGGGATAAATAGGTCCCATCAATTTGTCTTAGGATGGAAGGGATTGGTCCTTTTTCCCATGCCTTTCCCTTTATCTGTGAATTTGCCCTCCCCTCCCGATAAATCCCCTGAAACAGCGGGCGATCGCCCCTCCCCCTCACCGCAGGCTCAGCAAGTGCGATCGCTCTTTAACCAGATTGCCCCTGTCTACGATGCCATGAATGGCTGGCTTAGCCTGGGGCTGCATCGGGTTTGGAAGCAAATGGCCGTCACCTGGAGTCGTCCCCAGCCGGGGGCAACGGTGCTGGATGTCTGCTGCGGCAGCGGCGATTTGGCCCGACTCCTAGCGCGACAGGTGGGGGCAACAGGTCAGGTTTTCGGGCTTGACTTTGCCGAGGAGCAGTTGGCGATCGCCCGCCAGCTCACCGCCTGCCAGGGCCGCCTGCCCATCACCTGGGTGGAAGGGGATGCCCTGCACCTGCCCTTTGCCGACAGCTTCTTCGATGCGGCCACGATGGGGTATGGGCTGCGCAACGTGGTGGATATTCCCCAGAGCCTGCGGGAGCTACAGCGGGTGCTCAAGCCGGGCGCAACGGTGGCCATTCTCGACTTCCACCGCCCCGCCAGCCTGCCCATGCAGCACTTTCAAGCCTGGTACCTCAATCAGGTGGTGGTGCCCATCGCCGCCCGGTTTGGCCTGCAGGAAGAGTACGCCTATATTGCCCCTAGCTTGGAGCGCTTCCCCGGCGGCTCCCAGCAGGTGGCCCTGGCTTTAGATGCCAAATTTGGCAGCGCTACTCACTATGCGATCGCAGGCGGCATGATGGGGGTGCTCGTCGCGACAAAATAATTTTGTTTAACTTCTTATTTCGTCCCTTGAACTTCTCGACGATCTGGTTACTGGTTGCGCCCCCGGTTATCGGCGGCATCATTGGCTATTTCACCAACGATTTGGCCATCAAGATGCTGTTTCGGCCCTATCGGCCTATCTACATTGGCAAGCGGCGGCTGCCGTTTACGCCAGGGCTGATTCCCAGCAATCAGGGGCGGCTGGCTAAGCGCGTCGCTGATACCATCATGGGCTCCCTGCTCACGCCTCAGGAGCTGCAAAACCTGGCCCGCAAGCTGCTGGAAACCCACCGCATCCAGGCGGCCATCAACTGGCTGCTCAGCCTGGCCATGAATCAGCTCCAGGGGGCAAATGAGCAGAAGGCATCTAGGATTCTCGCCCATATTTTGCATGACCTGATTGGGGAATCCCTGCCGCGGGTGATCAAAGCCTTTGCTCGCCGGGAAGATTTTCTCGAAGTGCAGTTTAACCAGATTTTTGACCGGGTGCTGCTGGACTTTCAGCTCACCGAAGAGCAGGCAGATCAGTTCTCCACCTGGTTGCTGAAGGTGGTCCTGCCGCCAGACGTGATTCGCCAGACGGTGGTGGACTTTCTCACCGATCGCAACATTCAGGTAATTGACGGCAGCTTTCGCGAAAAAACCAGTGGTACTTATTGGGTGGTAGCCAATCTCTTTGGCCTGCGCAATAGCCTGGTGCGGCTGCGCACTTACTGCCTGGACGAGCGCGAAACCGCTAACGCCCGCATCACCGAACTGATTCGGGAACTGGGGGTGCAGGATCGCCTGCAGGAATGGATTCAAAACTTTTCGCTGCAAAATCTGCCGGTGTCTACGGTGCGCCAGCTCCGCAAAACGATGCGCGACAGCCTGCGGGGGTATCTCCAGGACCAGGGGGCAGATTTACTCCAGGACTTAAGCGGCTCGGTGGACTGGGAAAACGTCGCCAGCGTTTTGATCAGCCGTGTCCGCAACTCCGAGGCAGTCAGCAGTGCCCTCGACCCCGTCAGCCAGGAACTGGCGCTGGTGCTGGAGCGCTACCTGGAGAAGGACCTGGAAACGCTGATTGCCAAGGTCATTCCGATTCTCAACATCGACCAGGCCATTATTGATCGGGTCAACGCCACGTCATCCCGGGATTTGGAACTGGCGATTCAGGGCATTGTCAAAAGCGAGCTTCAGGCCATCGTCAACTTGGGGGGAATCTTAGGATTTACCATCGGACTGCTGCAGGCACTCCTGATATTTCTGCAGTCCTGACAGTGAGTGGCCCTGACGGCTTAATCGTAAGAATACTCCCGATAGGAGGGCGTCACCTCAGTCTGAGGCGGGTGAGACAGTAACAGTGACGATCGCCACAGCCCCAGTCGACAAATGGTGGAGCAGTAGTGCCGGATGAGAGTCTGGTAAGGGGGAGAGGGGGGTTTTCCCACAACGTCGTACTGGGCGATCGCCTTAGCAATGCGGCGGGCATCCTCTTTGCCCACCCCCTGCCCGTAGAGCTGACGGCGATACCGTTTCGCCAGTTGGGAAATTTCCAGAATGTCCATGATCATCCTGGCATCGCTGGGGGAAACGCCCAGGGCCAGTAGGGATTTGCAGTCAAGTTTAGCGGAGTCCGAGTGCAGCGCTTGTCTAGCGACTCGGGTAGACGGATTTTCAGAAATAATTGTGTAGGCCATCGGAACAACGAGCTCCTTCTATGCGAACTATCACGGATGAACCAAGAACGAGTCCCAAAGCCAATCTCATCAAGATGGTTTCGGGCTTGTGCTGGTTGAATCTTCAATCATTAGACCGCCAATTGCGGACCCACCCGCGTGACATCCGTGGAATTGCGTTGTGAAATTTTCAGTGCCCGCCGATGACGGAAATCACAGAGAATTGGTTCCACCCATAAAAATGGGGGCCTGCCCCCAATCGGCAATCCCCCGCTTAGAGCCCATCTGAAGCCCCCAATAGGAAGCTTGGATTCCTAAAACTCACTGGAGTTTCTGGATAGGCATTAAGGCTGTTAAGTTTTGTAGACTGGGTATCACCCTAGAAATTAATCTTGACAGACCACTAGCGCGATCGCACTGCCTTAGCCGCAACGGGACGCACCGTTGCCAGCGCATCTACCAGGGAGCGCACCGCTGCGATCATGGCGACTTCGCTGTTGAGCTGATTAACGGCAGACCCGACGCCAACGCCCGACGCACCAGCGGCGATCGCCAGGGGCGCGGTCACTGCCGATAGCCCCGACGCACAGAGCACCGGCACCTTCACGGCTCGGGAGATGTCGTGGGCGGCGGCCAGGGTGGGAGCTGCCTTCTCCATCAGTCCTAGGGTGCCGGCGTGGGTGGGGTTGCTGACCTTGCCGCCCTCGGTTTGGATCATATCGGCTCCGGCCTGCACCAGCGCCTCGGCCAGGCTGGCCTGCTCATCCAAACTGAGAATGTGGGGCACGGTCACCGATAGGGTGATATGGGGCAGGAGCGATCGCGTCTGCTGGGTCAGGGCCAGCACTTCTGCCGCCTCAAACCGTCTGCCCTGGGCATAGAAAGCGTCAAAGTTACCAATCTCAACCAGGTCGGCTCCCGCCTCGACCGCTGGGACAAATTTTTCTGGCTCAACTGCCGAAACGCAGATGGGTAGCTGGGTCAACTGACGGGCACGGCGCACCAGATCAGCATCGGCAGCGATGTCTACAAAGGTTGCACCGCCTCGATCGGCGGCGATGACAACGGCTGCCACCCGATCGGCGTTAAAGTTCGTTAGACCGCTAATGACTTTCAGGGCAAGGCGCTGATCGAATGCAGCCTGTAGCGTTGGGTGAATCGTCATACTTTTTCTCCAGCTCAGCTCACTATAGCGTTACGCTTTCGCGTTGGGACACTTAAGAGATGTGAACCCCCCGCAACACGGGAGGTTCACACTCAAACCTTAGCCCGTAGGGCAATATGGGTCAAATTGTAGGACCATCAGGCGCAGCAGGGGACGATCCGCCACGTTTTTGCCGGATCTATTGGGAAATCTCGATGGAGATGCCTTGATGGATGGGGCGATCGCCAAACCAATCAACCTCTGCCTTACCAGAGCAAAGAAAATATTTCAAGAAATGTTGCGTATCTGTAACACTTTCTGTTATAAATGTTTACATAGCGTTACCACGGGACGGCGATGCCAAACAGCTCCTCCCCGTCCCTTTCACTACCTTTTTCCACGTCCAGGCACGTTTGCCAATTCACTTTTGACTAGTTTAAGGAGGCCGTTTTATCGAATATTGAAGGGTTCGGGAACCGGATAAGACCCCTGGCTTCAGACATGGGGATACAGATGGTTCCCGCGCTGGACGAAGTCCAGCAGTCCGCCCAGTGCGGTACAATAGAACTGGTTTGAACCCCCAGGGTGGGTGGAAGCATCCAAGTCAGTCTCCTCGAACCCGAAAGCAGAGTCCAGTCTGCAACCAGAGGCGCGAAAAACCTCTCTAAAAACGTATGGACTCGACAGAGTACCGAACCACCA
>JBHJGR010000356.1:0-8752 GCA_050331615.1 Elainellaceae cyanobacterium | reverse complement strand
CACTGACCAGGTGCTGCGGCGCTGGTCCTTGCCCCCTGCGGCCTCCACTGTTGATCAGGTATCCCTCACGGCCACCGCTGGTGGAACGCTTGCCGCCAGCCTAGACCCAACCGCATCCTGGGTCGCCAGCCGGGACACCAGCGGCGAGGTAAATCTGTGGGATGCCCAGACCGGCAGCCTGCACCGGCGGCTGACCCGAACTTCTGCGGCATCGCCCCCTGCCCTCACCCCAATCGCGTCTGAGGGCAGCACCTGGTCGTTGATCACCTATCCGCTACGGAGCTTGCGGGATGCGACCAAGCCATCCCCCCAGGCCACTCTGCTGGCGCATCCGACGGGGCAGTGGCTCGTCGAGGTTGACCCTGATGTTCTGCGAGTCTGGGATACGAGGACCGGCGATCTGCAGATGGAGCGCCAGGCTATGGCGAATCGGGCACCGGCAGCCCTGCCTCAGTGGGGCAGCGTCGCCCTTAGCCCCGACGGCCAGACGCTGGCGACAGTCACCCACCTATCTGACCACCTCACCCAAGCGCAAATCTTGACTTTCTGGGATGTCCCAACCGGTCAGGAAATTGCCGCAGTGCCGGTGGATCGCGGTATTTCAACCCTGCAGTTCACCCCCGATGGCACCTATTTAGTCACCGGCAGCAGCACCGGAGCGATTCAGCTCTGGGCGGCGGCGGCGGGGGGAGAGCTGCCCACCATCACCAGTGGTCAAGCGCCTATTCGCTGGGCTAGATTTCTCAACCCTTCATCTACCCATCGTTCTACCAGCAGGGAGACTCATGGGGCAATCAGCCTCGCAGCCGTCACCGCCCGCGGCATCCTCCAGCAGTGGCAGATTGCTGCCAGCCCGGCCCCGACCGGCCCAACTCCAACCCGCGATCGCCCTACAAGCGAAGGCGATCGTCCCTCCCAACTGGTTCAGGTCAGCGAGCCGCGATCGCCCCACCAGGCCGGGCTGGCTGCGTTGAGTTCAGCGCCGCCAAACGAACTCGCTGCCCCACTATCGCAGAAGTTAACGCTATCCCCATCCGATCTGCCGACAGACCTAATGGCCGCCGCCATCAGCCCAACGGGAAACTGGGTGGCGATCGCCCACCAAGCTGGGGAGGCCAGCATCTACCAAACGGGTCAAAGCAAGGCACGTCCGCTACCGTTGTCCTCAGGGCAAGCCTCAGCAGACCCTCCGTCCGGGTCGATTTATGGTTTCACCTTCAGTGCCGATGGCCAGCGGCTGCTGGGCCTGGGAGATGACTTTCGTCTCCGTCTCTGGGACGTGCCGTCAGGACAACTGCTCCAGGTTCTAGACGGCCCCCACCACAAAACCAATGCGGCGGTATTCAGCCCCGACGGGCTAATCATTGCGACCGCCAGCGACGATGCCACCGTACGGCTGTGGGAGGTGGCCACTGGGCAAAATCTTCTCACCCTGCCCCATGCCGAAGCGGTTTCAAGTCTGGATTTCGACCCCAGCGGTACTCTTCTAGCAGCCGGTGGGTCAGATGGCACCACCCAGCTCTGGCACGTGCCCTCCGGCAGCATTCGGGCAAAGCTATCCGGCCATCAAGATGGGATACTGGACGTGGCTTTCAGCCCCGATGGACAGCAGCTCGCTACCGCCAGTCAGGACGGCACCGCCCGGCTCTGGGAAGTCACTACCGGTACCGAGCAGGCCCACCTCCGGCCCCTGCAGCCCGACGGCACCCCCAGCCCGCTGGTACAGATCTTTTTCAGCGCCAATAGCCACTATCTAGCCACCCTGAGCGCTGGCGGTCAAATTTTCCTATGGGCCGCCTCTTGGGAATTGGTGCTGGCGCTGGCTGGCGATCGCAGTTTGCGGAATCTTAATCCCGATGAATGCCTGCGCTACCTGCGCCTCACTCCAGCGGAATGCCCAACTTTGCCGCCGCTTGTGGACTAGTAGGCATCCCCCAGCTTGGTTCACCGCCAGGCCCGGGGAGTGTTAAGCTCTTAGAACCGCCCCAGGCAGTTTGGCCAGAGGCTCAGCTAGTTCGATTCGAGCCGCCCTTATCTAAGTGCTCAAGTGCAATTCATTACATTTTGTGGGGGTATGCGTCCCCAAGCAAATAATTTTGTCTAACTACTTATTAGATATGGCCTCCATGCAGCGATCGCATTCAGTTCTCCCCACGACTCATCTGCATCGATCTCTAGCGGTCAAGGTCTGTTTATGGCTACCAGTGGCTGGGGCCAAGCTGAGCCAACGGCTGACTTGGCGGACGGGGCTGGGTGCCGGACTCATCCTGCTGGCCACTTGGCACGGCAGGCTGCTGGGAGCGATCGCCATCGGGCTAGGCGTGGCCGTGGCCGTCTATCTGGCCCAGATCAACCGCCTGCATGTGTCCTGGTTCTCTCGCCTCCCCTGGCTCGACTGGCGGAGGCTGTGGCGTCCGGCCAATCGGCCTCTGACTGTCGCCTGCCTCAGCGGTGGTTTAGTGGCCGTGGGCGCTTATCTAGTGGCCAACCTCTGGTCACACATCAGCTTTTCTTGGGTGGCCCTGGAGATGTTGCTTCAAGGAATGGGAACCCTGGGAACGTTGGGGTTGGCTGGAGCGCTGCTCTGGCGCTGGCGACGGGACCTGCCCCCAGCGGTCTCTGGCCCCACTGCACCCGCTAGCTCGCCCGCTGCATCCGCAAATCCAGTGGAAAATTTAACGGCCCCGGACCCCGTCCAGCGACTGCTAGCAATCCACCAAATGCTGGACTGGGTCCAGTCTTCAGGTACAGCCCACGACGGGACTCATCCCGTGGCGCTGGGGAGCCTCAGTCGGGGGCGGCTGCGGGCCTATTTTCGGCTCATGCTGGCCCACGAAACGGAACCCATCATCCGGCAAACGCTGCAATCAGCGCTAGAGCAGCTCACTCCTCCCCACGAGCAATTTCAGCCCTCCCAGCCGCAACTGACCGAGCCACTTCAGCTTCCCCGGCCCCGGCAGTTTCCAGCACAGCAGCAGCCGATTGCGGCCAAGCAAGTTACTCCAGTGCTAGCAACTGAGCCCGAAATGCCGATTATTTCTCGGTCTTAGCGCCTTGCTGCTAAAGAAAGGGCAAGTAAACAGTAAGATAAAGGAGGCGATCGCGAGTCAGGGCATTCGTTCCAGCGTCGCCTGCTCCTCCACCCACTCGGAACACCTCTGGAGATGGACACCTTCATCAACCAAACCCTACAGGCTGGAAAGTACACAATCGTTGCACCTCTGGGTCAGGGCGGCTTTGGGGTTACGCTCAAGGCCATTCACCATGCGCTCAACCACACGGTAGTAATCAAAACTCTGAAGCCTTACGCCCAGGAAAGACCTGATTTTGCCGACCTCCAGGCGCATTTCCAGAACGAAGGCAGGCGGCTAGCTATGTGTGCCCATCCCAACATTGTGCGGGTCAGCGACTTCTTTGTCGAAAACGGGGTGCCCTACCTGGTGATGGACTACATTCCTGGGTATACCCTGGAAGACCTTGTTTTCCCCAACCGCCCCCTGCCCGAGGCGATCGCCATCCACTACATCCGCCAGATCGGGGCAGCTCTACGGGTGGTTCACGACAACGGCATGCTGCACCGAGACGTGAAGCCACAGAACATTATTTTAAGAGAGGGGACCCAGGAGGTCGTGCTGATTGATTTCGGCATTGCCCGAGAGTTTACGCCGGGGCAAACCCAAACCCACACCAGCCTCCTGTCGGAAGGATACGCTCCCATCGAGCAATACCTGGCCCAGGCCAAGCGCACCCCCGCCACGGATGTCTATGGTCTAGCCGCCACTCTCTATGCTCTGGTTACGGCGCGGGTACCGGTTACGTCGGCACTGCGCGATCGCCAGCCCCTGCCCGAACCCTGTCAGTTCTGCCCCCACCTCAGCCCAGCTCTAAGCCAGGCCGTGATGGACGGTATGGCGATGGAGGCCCAGCAGCGCCCCCAAACGGTGGATGATTGGCTGGCCCTACTGCCCGATATGCCGCTAGCCGCAGACTTGCCCTGGCCGGGGTTTTCACCTTCCGGGACGCCCTACACGATTAACCCTGTAGCCATCCCGACCCGTCCTGAGTCAGCCCCGATGACAGCCGCGGCAGTGCGCAGCGTGCCCCCAACGGTGGCCGTTATGCCCCACCAGGGGTTCCGCGACTTTGCCCCTATCGCCCAGTCGGCGGACTTTCCTTCCCGACCGGTTGCTTGGTCTGGCTCGGCTCCCCCGGAGAAAGCAAACTCCGCTCCAATGGGCACCCAGTTGGCAGAGATGCTGCCCGCGCGCCGGTTTCGCAAAGCCGGACCGGGGATACTGGTGTTGCCGCTGGTGGCCATCCTGGCGTTTACTGGTGCTGGGTTTGCGGCCTATTGGTTGCGATCGCGCCAGCTCGGCTCGGTCACCAGCTCTAACCCAGAATCGATTGAATTGCCAGAGTCCCGCGTGGTTCGTCCGACTTCCCCCACCGATGCAGCGTCGGACCCAGAAGCTTCTCCTGACGATGCAGCCGATTCGCCCGATGAACCATCGGACGGGACGACAACAAACTCTTCGGCTGCCGTTGAGTCGTCTCCGTCGGCCAATCCACCGCTGGTGGTCCCATCTCGTCCTGCCTCGCCCCGGTCTGATGCCACGGCTGACGCCGAGCCGTCCGACCTGCCGCCGCCGCAAATCCGCCCTGACCAGTCCTCGAAACCTGAGCCAGCCACTAATCCCAGCGAAGTACCTGCCGTACCTGGGATTCCCGTCGGTGCATCTGCCGGTGAAGTGGAAGAGCTGCTAGGAACTCCTGACGTGATGACGGCGGGCCGACTGCCCAACACCCGCTATGCCCAGTATGACCTGGTTCCGCGTCGAGTAAGCTTGGGATACCTCTATAGCCCGACCAACCAAGTTCAGCAAACGGAAGCGTCCTTTTCCCAGGGCATCGATCCGCTGATCATGCGGGTGACGGTAAACGGCATGACGGCTGGGCAGTTGACGGAGGAGATTGAGCGGGGGCTGCAGCGGGTCCACCAGCGTCGCGATGACCAGTACACTTTTGACTTAGGAGAGACCCAGGGCGTGATTGAGCGCGGTGATGGCGATCGCATCCAGGTGCGTGTTTGGCAGGCGGGCCTGGAGACAAATCAGTGGCGGATGGGTAAGCGCCTGGACAGTGGACCGGCAGATTTGGAGCGAGCAGGAGAAGTAGAATGAAGATTGCCTTTGTCGGCATGGGAACAATGGGCACACCGATGGCGCTCAATTTGCTGAAGGCAGGCCATCAGGTCACGGTACATAACCGGACGCGATCGCGGGAGGAACCTTTAGCCGCTGCCGGAGCGGAGCGGGCCGCCTCACCGCAGGCAGCTGCCGCCGGAGCGGAGGTGATTATCACCTGCGTCAGCGATAGTCCTGACGTGGAGGCGGTAATTTTGGGAGAACAGGGCATCATCCACGGGGCCAGTGCCGGGGCGATCGCCGTAGATATGTCCACCATCAGCCCATCGGTGACTCGCCGCATTGCCCAGCAGCTTGCCGCTAAAGGTATCCAGATGCTGGATGCTCCCGTTTCTGGCGGCTCTGAAGGGGCCCAGCGGGGCACTCTATCTATCATGATTGGCGGTGAGGCTGCTGCCGTTGAGCGGGTCTCTCCCGTTTTGGAGGCAATGGGTCGCACGATTACCCACGTTGGCCCCATCGGGGCGGGGCAGATTACCAAGGCCATCAACCAGGTGATCATTGCCGGAACCTACTGGGGGGTAGCGGAAGGCATAGCCCTGGGTCTAAAAGCCGGACTGGAAATGGAGAAGGTAGTGCAGGCCGTTGGCGGCGGGGCGGCAGGGTCATGGGGGTTGACGAATCGCTCGGCCAATATGATTCACAACGATTACCCTCTCGGCTTTCGGGTCAAGTTCCACCGCAAGGACCTCAATATTGCACTGGAAGCAGCGCGCGAGCTGGGGGTGCCCCTACCCATCGCCGCCTACGTGGAGCAGATTGAGACGGGGCTGGTGGCCCGTGGCTTTGGTGACGAAGACATCTCCAACATTGCCCGCAGCGTCCGCGAGCAGGCTGGCATTGATTGACCCTGATGTTAAGAAGATTTTTGAAAATGATCCGACCCGATGACGTAGGGGCAAATGGCCGTTTGCCCCTACCGACCGTTTAACCAGGGGTAGAATTTTTCCCAGAAATCGCCTAAGTCGTCAAACAAAATTATTTTCTTGGGGTCGACGAATCGTAGCGGCAAAGCCAGCGACGCCCAGGGTCAAAGCCCCCGTGATCCAAAACGGAGCCTTGTACCCCAAACTCACCAGCAACCCTGAGACAGCAGGGCCAAGGGCATTGGCAAAGCTCAGATAGGCGGTGTTAATGCCAAGCACCTCGCCTTGCTCGTCATCACGGCTCCTCAGCGACAAGATGGAGTTGATGATGGGCATGGGAAAGGAGTTGACCAGGCCAAACACAACCATCAAGACCGAAAAAGCAACGATGTTGGGAAAGGTTGGCAGCAGCAGGAAAACTAGGGCTCGGGCCGCCATCGCTACGGAAAGCAGCCGTACCCGCGAGAACCGTTTCTGCAAGGGGTCTAGCGCCAGAACCTGGGTAAGAAAGCCAATAATGCCGATCGCCGCAAAGACAATTGCCAGCCGTCTAGAGTTTTGTCCCAGCACGTTTAGGAAGAACGGCTGAAAGGCAAATGTGAAGATTGTAAACGTAAAGCCGCTAAAGAAGGTGAGGAAGAAGATGCGGTTAAAGTTTTCCCGCTTAACGGATTGAAAGATTCGGTAAAAGCCAAAGTCTGATAGCTCCAGGGACACCTCTGTGCTCTCGCTGGGATGGGTTTCGGGCAGCACTAACCAGCAAAGGAGGACGGCGATCGCAGCTGTGCTGGCGGCCACCAAAAAGCTCATCCCCAGTGACGAAATTCCCGGTAGCGGTGGGATGGACTGAGCCAGATAGCTCAGTGGTGGACCCGCTACAAATCCCAATCGAAAGGTTGCGCCAAAAATACCGAAGGCGCGGGTCCGCTGCTCGGGGCTGGTAATGTCGCTAACAACGGCGCGGGCTACAGAGGTGTTGCCTCCGGTGAGGCCATCCAGCGCCCGGGCCGCAAACAGCAGCCAGGCAAGGGGAGTCAGGCTAGAAATCAGATTGGCGGCGACCGTGCCCAGCAAGCTCACGATCAGCAGCGGTTTACGGCCAAACCGATCCGACAGACTTCCCAGAATGGGAGTGCCGATAAATTGACTGGCGGCATAGGCCGTCGTGAGCAGGCTGGCCTGAAAATCGGTCAGACCAAACTGCTTGGCATAGGGATAGATGACGGGAATGATGATGGTAAAGCTGACGGCGTTGATAAACGCGATAAAGGTGACAATCCAAAACGACAGCGATAGCCCGGCTATCTTTCTACTCATCTAATTTTTTGACAAAGGCTTTTCCCTCAAACGGTAACAGGGATATTTACCAAAGTCATTCACAACCAGCCTTTCGGCAGATCAGGCGCTCAGCAGGCTCTCCCGTAGGAGGGATATAGCGTTAAGCTTTCGCGTTAGGACACTCAAGAGGTGTAGAACCCCCGCGTCGTGAGGGTTCCACACTTAAACCTTAGCCCATAGGGCTATACTATTGAAAATATCCTAAGGACAGTCCAGAGGATAGGGGAATGAACAACGACGGGCTGGATCGAATTCCCGTGAGCCAAATGCCGGATCGCTATGGCATTGCTAGAAGCGCCTTCTACACGCGGATGAAGGCCCTAGGCATTGAGCCCAAAAAGGTGGGCAACAAAGCCTTTCTAGAAGGGCCGACCATCCAGCTCATGGATGAGCTAGACCGCTACCTCAAAGCGGGAGGAACGACAGCAGAATTTCTGGAAATGCGGGGAATCCAGCCCTCCGCACCTACACCTGAGGAGACGTCCACCGATGAGTCGATAGGACTGTCTCTGCCCCCTGGCAACATTATTCAAATTGCCGCGGCGATCGCCGCTGAAATGGCCTCCCGCTTTCAACCTCCGTCACCTGAACCCGACCCCTTTGCCTATTTTGAAACCCTGGAGCGGGCGGTCCGGGGTGGTTGGCTGTTGAAAACGTCCGAGGTTGCCTACCTGCTGGATTTGCCGGTTGCAGAGATCCGACAGTATGGCGATCGCTTCTCTGAGGCGGGCTTCGTCTTCACCCAGGCAGGCTATCGCAGCGGCGGGGAGGTAGCCTGGCGGGTCTCCAAGGTAGTACAATAAAAAGACCAGCCGGTCGGCTGGCCAATTTAGATGTGTTTAACTTTGCTTGGTTCTGTTTCTTCTGGGGGTGATGTTGGTGTTAGCACTGGCATCACCTTCGCTTTAGGCGACAGTCTACCTGAGTGGACTGTCTGCCACAGATGATGGGCTGTCAGTCGCTCTGGCATTTGTGCGCCAGCGGGAGCTTACTCACCAGTGGAAGCGTCGTCTCCCTAAACCCTCCAGCCTTTGCCGTTTGTTCCCCTGCATGCTATCACGTCCTGAGGACAGTCCGTCGGACGTTCTTTAGGAAAGTTCACAGGAATATCCACAGGACAGGGGGTATTATTTTCGGGAACTCTCCTTACGCCTCTTCCCAGTTTTTGGCCCGCTCGACGGCTTTTTTCCACATGGCGAAGCTTTCCTGGGCCTGGGTCTGGCCGCTGCCCGGCTCGAAGACGCGATCGATGCTGCGGCGTTTTTGCAGGGCATCGTAGTCATCCCACAGATCAGCGGCGAGGCCAGCGGCGTAGGCGGCTCCCTGGGCGGTAACGTCGATCAC
>JBHJGR010000355.1:0-2242 GCA_050331615.1 Elainellaceae cyanobacterium | reverse complement strand
CAACATCTAGATAGTTTGACCATTTTGGTGCGGCTGTTTGGTGAGGGGTTGCGGAGTTTGAGATAAAACTCTCAGATCAGTTTTAAGGATGGTGGATGAACCAAGAATCCCCTAGCTTTTAGCTATGGGGAGTGTCAACGGGCCATAAAGCTGCCGGCAGAATGGCCAAAGTGATTAGCTAGGGGCGATCGCGCTGATCTAGACTAATACAGCTAGCTCAATGCTAAGTAGAGCTGCGTTGAAAAACGAAGGTTAGAAAGCCGGCGGGGCGCTCCCCCGGTTTTCTAACCTGAATTTAATTGTGCCGACCTACTTATATCAACTTATATCAACGCTTTTGTAAGATAGCAGCTTCGCTGGGCAGATGTCCACATGTGGGGCCTATGTTTTTATGCATCGCTACATGTGGGTGACGCTCCATTTAACCGAATCCAGCTCACCAGTGTATCCCAGACAACAAGAAGATGGTGCTCCCATGCCCTAGCCTAGGAAAGGCAAATCAAAACCTAACTTCTGATTGAAGGAAGTTTGCCTGCCTTCGGTTAATTATTTTATCGATGGTGTGAGAGCGTTTTCATAGGTTTTCCCGTTGTCTCCAAAGGAGAGGATAGTAATGACGCAGGCTGGTCAGTCTCCCCTGAGCCGTAGGCAGGCCGAAAAGACAATTCGCATGAGCGCTAAGCGCGTCATTGCCGAGAAGGGCATCAATCCCTCCTCTCGCCGGGGTAACAAAGAATTGGGGCATATCCTGGGCCAGATTGGCGAGGGTGTGATCGCATCCCGGCAGGAGGCCGTCCAGTTGGGCGAAGCTTTGGGGACGGCGATCGCCGAATACTCCAAGCAGCTCGGTCGTACCAGCCTGGACAGCGGCGTAGTGCGTCAGGTGCTTGTGCAGAATAAAGTGCCGCTCCTAACGGAAGCCCTCAACGTCCAGCCCGCTACCTCCACGCCCCCTAAGGTCCAAACCGCGCCCCCGCCCGCAGCGCCTCCTGCGCCCAAGGCGGAGCCTAAGATTGACGATCGTGCCACCATTCCTCCCCCCACTGAAGCGCCCGCAGCTAGTCCTGAACTGGCAGGGCCAACGGGGGACACGGAGGCAGCCGTCACCGCTACCCAAACAGCGGCAGCACCAGCAGAAGTTAGCGAGACTGAGGCATCAGTAGCGGTAGGGGCAACGCCCGCAGCGGCTGCATCCGAGGCGGTAGAAGCTACGGAAGAGGCGACCCAGGAAGCTGAGGCCACGGTAGCCGAGACGACGACCCCGGCTGAAATCGCCGCCGATACGGCTGACGCCGACGCATCAGCAGCAGTAGAAACGCCTCCTCCAGCGGTCGAAGCACCTCCTGCTGAGGCAGCCGCAGAGGATACGGAGGCGACCAAAGACGCGAGTGACGCCGAAGCTGCTGCTGGGGAGAGCGTCGAAACGGAGGCTGCTAAAGCAGAGACTGCCGATACAGAGACCGCAGCTGAAGGTGAAGACAGCGCTGTAGATGAGGCAAGTGCCGGAGATGGGCCTGAAGCAGCGGCAGATGCAGACGTAGCGGACGAAACTGACGCATCTGCAGGGGACGAGGCTGAAGCAGGTCCTGAAAACTCGGCTGATACTGACGCGATCGCCCCAGACACTGAACCAGACACTGCATCAGAGAGCGACGAAGATTCTGCTCAAACAGCGGACGATGAAGCCAACGATTAGTATAATACAGTCGCCCGTGTATTCATCTCGCCGTATTTTGATCTCCCATGACCAATCCCTCCCAGTCCACCACCGGAGCCGATGCCGTTGATGCCGCGATCGCCCAAGGCATTGACCTGGACGGCTCTCCCATCCCTCCAGCCAAGCTCGACCTTTACACCAAAGTAATGGCGCTGGAAGCTAACCGTCAGCGCAGCGGCGTCAGCAACACCATGCGATCGCGCATCGTCCGCATTGGAGCCAAGCACATCCCCCAGGACGACCTCAATCAAATGCTGCTGGATGCCGATTTCGCACCCCTCAAGGAAAAGGAAATCGCCTTCTACTACGGCGGCAAGTCCTGACGGTCAAAGTTTATTCAAAGTTTAAGTTTAAGTGCCTGAGCAATTTTAATGACATTTTCTTGGGGGCGCACTTCCAAGAGAGCAATTCTGTTTAACTAAGTAGAACTGCGTTGAAAAACGAAGGTTAGAAAACCGGGGGCGCGGCCCGCCGGGGGGCGCCCCCCCGATTTTCGAGATTCATTAATTTTGGGGCCGCGACTTT
>JBHJGR010000354.1:0-2260 GCA_050331615.1 Elainellaceae cyanobacterium | reverse complement strand
ATTCGGGCCGGGATTCTGGCCATCGATCGGGGGCAAACGGAGGCGGCCATGTCTCTGGGGGTGCGCTATCGACCCATGATGCTGGATATCATTCTGCCCCAGGCGATTAAAAACATTTTGCCCGCCCTGGTGAACGAAACCATTGCCCTGCTCAAGGATTCGGCACTGGTGTCGGTCATCGGCGCACAGGACTTGCTGCGCCGTGCCCAAATTGTTGCGGCTGAAAAATATGTTTATTTTGAACCGCTGCTGATCGTTGCCGTTATTTACTATGTGATGGTGATGGCTTTGACTCTCGCCGCTAGCGTTCTAGAACGACGCATGAAAAAGAGTTCCTGACCACCAACCTCAACTTGCCAGCAAATTAATCGAATTTCACGGAGTTCCCATCCAGTTCCCATGCAGAGCGCATCCCCATCTTCCACGACCGCTAAAACCGCCGTCAAAATCGATCGGCTCTTCAAGTCCTTTGGGCAGCTCAAAGTCCTCAAGGAAATCACCACCGAAATTCAGCGGGGGGAAGTGGTGGCGATGATTGGCCCATCGGGGTCGGGGAAGTCCACCTTCTTGCGCTGCATCAACCTGCTGGAAACGCCCACCTCTGGCACCATCTGGATTAACGGCACCGACATCACCAACCCCAAAACCGACGTGATGCAAATTCGGCAGAACGTGGGCATGGTGTTTCAGCACTTCAACCTGTTTCCCCACAAGACCGTGCTGGAGAATGTCACCTATGCGCCAATCAGGGTCAAGAAAGTTGCTAAAGCCGTAGCCCAGGACGAGGGGCTGGAGCTGCTGCACAAGGTCGGGCTGGAGGAGAAAGCCCACACTTATCCCTCAAGGCTATCAGGGGGGCAGAAGCAGCGGGTGGCTATCGCCCGTGGCCTGGCAATTGAACCCGACCTGATGCTGTTTGACGAACCCACCTCTGCCCTCGACCCAGAGATGGTGAAGGAGGTGCTGGACGTGATGAAAGGGCTGACCAACAGCGGCATGACCATGGCCATCGTCACCCACGAAATGGGGTTTGCCCGTGAGGTGGCCGATCGCATCCTGTTTCTCGACCAGGGTCGTCTGGTGGAAGACGCTTCGCCGGAAATCTTCTTCAGCACGCCCAAGAGCGAACGGGCCTGTCAGTTTCTTGAAAAAGTTTTGTAGGGTCGGCTAGGTTGGTAAGCAAATCTGACCTTGTGAGGTTACCGGATATGGGGTTCCGCCGCTGTCTAAACCTGGGGATGGTGCTGGCGATCGCCCTCCCTCTGAGCGCCTGCGTCTCCGCTGCCCGTTCCAACACCCTGGTGATGGCCACGTCGCCCGACTACTGCCCCTATGAGTTCATCGAATCCTCAGAAGATGGGGAAACCCTTACGGGATTTGACATTGAGCTGGCCGAGGCGATCGCAACTGAGCTGGGCTACAGCCTGAGAATTCGCACGCTGCACTTCAATGGCCTGCTGCCCGCTCTCAACAACGACCGGGTAGACTTCGTCATGGCGGCAATGACGCCCACGGCAGAACGGAAAGCCGTGGCCCGATTTTCGCAGACCTATCACGAAGCCGTCCCCACCATCATCGCCCCAGCGGGCAGCAATTTGACGACCCTGGCAGACCTGGCCGGGAAAGAGGTAGGCGTCCGGCAGGGCACATTTTACGAGCAGATGCTGCTGTCCCGCACGGAGGCGGTGGTAGTCCCGGTGGAGACGACTACGGCCCTGGTGCGCCGGGTCAAAACGCGCCAGGTGGATGCTGGCATCATCGACGGGGCGCTCGCCTCGGATTACGTGACCGAGAAGTCGCGACTGGAGGCAGCTACCCTGCCCAATGCCCGGCCTGCGGGGGTGGCGATCGCCTTCCCGCCCCGCTCGTCCCGCGTTGGCCAGTTCAACACCGTCCTGCGTCAGCTAGAAGAACAGGGGGAGATCGACCGGCTGGCCCGCAAGTGGTTTGAAGATTACACCTGTCCAACCGCATCTGATTTGGTGGAATGACGTCGAACTTTTGCCTGGTGGGCAGTGCTTTTGCCTGGTGGGCAGTGCCCACCAGGCAGCCTAATGGGGTCAAGCCAGGGCCTGGTCCAGGCGCATCAGGGTGTGGAGCAGCACGTTGGCCCCCTGGGTACATTCCTCCGGCGAGGTGAACTCGTCCTGGGAGTGGCTGATGCCGCCGCTGCTGGGCACAAAGATCATGCCCATATCGGTGATGCGGCCCATCTCCTGGGAGTCGTGGCCAGCGCGGCTGGGCAAATGGCAGTAGCTCA
>JBHJGR010000353.1:0-3093 GCA_050331615.1 Elainellaceae cyanobacterium | reverse complement strand
GGAGCTGCTGCCGTCCTGTCGCCCGTTTCACCAGGAATAGCGCAGAGCTTGATCGTGCCCGATGAAACCCTGGGGGAAGAGCGATCGGTCGTCCTTGAAAACTTTAACGGTACACCGAATGAGGTGATTACCGGGGGGGCTGGCCGGGCGCAAAATCTCTTCCACAGCTTTGAGGCGTTTAACGTGGATGAGGGACGGGGCGCTTTCTTCTTTGGTCCAGATGATGTCATCAACATCTTCAGTCGGGTAACCGGCAATAATCCGTCTAGTATTCTGGGAACGCTGGGCGTTTTGGGTCCTGCGGACCTGTATTTCGTGAACCCCAACGGCGTTTTGTTTGGACCCAATTCCAGCCTCAGCGTGCAGGGTGCTTTCACCGCCACCACGGCTGACGCGATCCAGTTTGGGGAGGCTGGCTTTTTCAGCGCCACCAACCCCGAAGCCCCCGCTGAGCTGCTGACGGTTGATCCATCAGCGTACTTTTTCAACCAAATTCCGGTGGGAAACATTACGGTGCAATCTACCATCGGTGCCAGACAGACCAGTCTTCTGGGAGGAAACATCACGGTCGAGAGTGGCGGGATTGTCGTGGCCATTGGCGGCAATCTCAACCTGGCTGGATTGGCCGCGCCAGGGGTGGTGGAACTTCAGCCCGAAGGGACGCTTCAACTGCCACCGGGGGTTGGGCGATCGCACGTTGTTTTAAACAATGGAAACGTGCTTTCCATCAACGGAGGAGAGATTCACATCCAGTCCGCTGAGGTACTGCTCGATGACGGCTTTATCGGTACGATCGTCAATGACGACTCCCAGCCCAATACCGGAAACATTACGATTGAAGCCGATCATTTAACCTTGAGGAATAGCTCGACCCTGGGCACGGTTGCCTCTGATGCTACAAACGCAGGGGACACTACCATACGGGCCTCAGAATCCGTTCAGATCCTGTCTGGCTCTACTTTGGGGAACACCACGACGGAAGACTCCACAGGTTCTGGGGGAGATATTGTCATTGACACTGGCACCCTCACCCTCGCATCTGACGACAGTGGTGATATCGATATCAGTGAAGCGTTAAGCAATATTCAAGTTGGTAGCTTTGGCTCTGGTAATGCCGGAAATTTGACGATTCGAGCTTCTGAGTCCGTTAGTTTGAACAATGGTCAAATCTTTGGCAATACTTTTGCCGCCGGTAACGCCGCCAATATTAACATTGAGACTCAGCGATTGCGATTAGCCAATGGTGGTGTTATTGGTACTGATTCCAATACGGCAGAAGCCGAAGGAAATGCTGGCGATATCTTCATCCGGGCCAGTGAAGCCATTGAAATTATCGGTGGCCTCAACGCCCGTGGATTCTTCAGCGGGATTAGTAGTCGCTCCAGTATTGGGAGCCGAGGCGATGGTGGTGATATCGTCCTGGAGACTGGGCGACTCACGATTCGGGATGGCGGTCAGGTCGCCACCGAGACCTTGAGGGCATCGGGGAATGCAGGCGATCTCACCGTCCGGGCGACCGAAGTTGAGCTGATAGGTTCGACGACGTCAGACGATGTTGTTGCCACCAGCGATCTCTCAACGGGGGTAAGCGGCTCTGGCCCGGAGGTTCGGGGAGGCACCCTCACGGTTGAAACCGATCGCCTGATCTTGCGGGATGGAGGAACGATTAATTCTTCGGTTCGAGGTGCCTCACGTCGCGAGCCATTTCGGTTTGGCACCGCCGGGGACGTCTTTATTCGGGCAACTGACTTTATTGAACTGGACGGAACCGATGGCCCGAGGAACCTGTCTGGTCAAATTTTATCTTCCAGCATTTCGGCTGATATCCAACTATTTGCAGAAGGGGCGGGGGGAGAGGTTGCCATTGAAACTGGGCGACTAACGCTACGCAATGGTGCGGTAATCACAGCAACAACGTTTGGTTCTGGCGATGCTGGCAAGGTCACGATTCGCGCTGATGAAATTAGCGTGAGCGGTGCTGATAGGTTAGGCTTACCAAGCGTGATTGGAGCAGGAGTCCAATCCAGGGCTCAGGGCGATGGCGGCAATGTTGAGATTACAGCCCAGCAGATTCGCGTGAGCGACGGTGGGGTAATCGGCACAGATACCTTTGGGGAGGGTGATGCTGGCGATTTGTTTATCCAGGCTGATCAAATTGACCTGGTTGATGGGCAAATCAATACTTCCGTGCAGGCGAATGCTGTAGGAGATGCGGGAACGCTGAGGATCCGCACAAACGACTTGCAGCTCAGCCAGGGGGCGCGCATCGAGTCCGCTACGTTTGGCAGGGGCCGGGCGGGGGATTTAACGATTGATGCAAACTCCATTCGTCTACGTGGGGGCAGTGCGATCGCCGCGTTAACCAACGGGCAGGGCAATGCAGGGAATATTCAGCTCCGCGTCTCGGACACCATTTCCCTGTCCAATAGCTCCATTTCCTCCGAAGTCGGTGAACTGGCCAATGGAGACGGGGGCGATATCACCATTCGGGCCGGGGAGATGGTGCTGGGCGATCGCTCCACCATCAGCGCTCAGAGCTTTCGCTCCCTCGAAGAAACTAGCGGTATCCGCCTCTCACCGCCCCTTACCAGCGCTATCCAGGGGGATGCCGGAGATATCCTAATTGTCATCGACAACGTTCTGCTCATCCAGGACAGCAACATTACTACCCAGGCCAACGCTTTTGCCGGAGGCGCAATCACCCTGCGTGGCGGAGATATTCGCCTCTTTGGCGATGGGGATATCCAGACCAGCGTCCAGAGCGGCACCGCTGGCGGCGGCGACATTACTCTCACCGCTGACTCCATTCTCGCCTTTGACGACAGCGATATTCTTGCCTTTGCCGCCGATGGCCAGGGCGGCAACATCAATGTGGACACCGGTAGTTTCTTTGGCGCAGGCTTCACCCCTGCTTCCCTCGACGCCGACCCCGAGGGTCTGGACGGCAACGACCGCGTCGATATCAACGCCACGGGAGCCTTCAGCGGCACCGTTACCCTGCCCAATGTCAGCTTCATCCAAAACAGCCTCGCGGGTCTACCCATTGGGCTGATTGATACCGAAGCCCTCATCGCCAATAGCTGCGTGATTCGC
>JBHJGR010000352.1:0-21769 GCA_050331615.1 Elainellaceae cyanobacterium | reverse complement strand
GTGCTACTCTAATGGCTACCGTCGTTAAAAAAATTTTGTTGTCGTAATCTTTGAATTACCCTGAACGCCGCGCTCGCGCTTCCTAATTGGCCCTACGCCAGCGCAACGTGCCCCGCCCCCCCCGGCCCCCCCATACATCCTCCCCCTTCGCGGGGTCCAGGGTAAGTCACAGATAACCACGACAAAAATTGTTTAACGACGGTAGCCATTAGAGTAGCACCTCGGCACGCCCAATGCTCCACACTCATGCCCCTAGAACCTATCCGAAAACCCCGTTAGTTTTTTTGAGACCAAAAACTCTGGTAAGTTTGCGGGCAGGCACTTAGCTGGCAACTCGCTGCCGAGAGACTTCGGCAAACAACTGTTCAAACGGCTTGGCGGGTGCCTCCGGCTTGGTAACAATTTCCACCACCTGATTGCGGGCATCGGGATGAAACAGCGCTTCCACGCAGACCTGGGCCACTTTGTCGCGGGGAATACTGCCATCAAACAGGGTGTCTGCTTCGGCCATGACGATCGGGTTCTCGTCGTTTTCGTTCTTCAGCCCACCGGGGCGCACGATGGTGTAGGGGACGCCGCTATTCTGCAAGTATTCCTCTGCCTGCTTCTTCCAGTACAGCACCAGCCAAAACAGGTTCAGAGGATGGAAGAATTTAGACACGCAGAGGGAAGATACGAGCACAAACTGCTCTAGGCCCTTTTCCTTGGCAGCATTCGCCAGGTTGCGCGTGCCCTCGTAGTCAACTTTGTAGGGTCCGGTGACGTCAAAGCTGGGAGCGGCCCCCGTGGCGCAGAGAAGGACGGTGCTGTCGGCGATCGCGTCTACTAGGGTCTCCGGCTTGAGTACGTCCCCCGCCACCAGCTCAGCTGAGTCGGGCAGCACCTCCCGTCCCTTGTCCAAATCCCGCACGAGGGCGCGCACGGGAATGCTGCGCTGCACCAGCTCGGCAACGATGCGCCGTCCGGTTTCTCCGGTGGCCCCTGCTACAAATGCTTTCATAGGTCTCACTATCTCTCGCTACTCAATGGGTTGATTAAGTTGATTAAATGGATTAGCCCTGCGGACAAGGCTTGAGGGTGCGCCCCGGCGGGGGCGTACCCCCAGGAAAATATTTTTGTTTGACGACTTAGTTCCCTCCTGTCATACGATTATCTACCTGTAGCCAGATTCTGGCTGATCCTGAAATCCTTTTGATAGAGTCTGTATTACTTTTCGTCCAGTATCCCTGCTCTGCCGATCCTAGAACTGGCGGTTATTTGCACGCAATTAATAGACTGATAAGCGTTCAGTATTCCGTATATCGAACATGGCTACATCTGCAGCGAGCAAGATATGCTGGGTCTAGAGTAGAAACAAAACTAAAGCTTAAGTTACGAATCTCAAGCTTTAGGGGCAACAGCTCGAACCTGGTTGCGATCGCAGATCCGAGTTATCCTCCAATTTTTGCACTTCAATAGGGCAGCGGGTTTATGCAGGCAAATTCAGCAAATCATCATCTGTATGGCACTTCTGGAAAACTTCTGCACATCACCTCTGATGCAGTCGGCAGCTCCAGAGTTGCAGAGGGCCACGGGGCAGACGAACCCATGACTGCCGCCGAACCGTCTCACTTCCGGGGCCAGTTCGCGAGCTGCATGGAAATGTACGCCGATCCAGCCACGGTTAAGCAATACCTCGATCATCACCACGAATGGTTCTACCGCTGCGCCCATCCCATGTCAGCCGAGCCGCTGGGGGAAAACGGTTATGCCTTAACCATTGGGCGCTTCGGTTCCTTTGGCTATGAGGTCGAACCTAAAATCGGGCTAGACCTGCTGCCCCAGGACGAGGGCGTCTACCGTATCTGCACCGTTCCCATTCCTGACTATGAGCCTCCCGGCTATGATGTAGACTTCCGGGCTTCGCTCCAGCTCATTGATGCCGCATCAAACGCAGGCGCAGGCGCTCCAGTGAGTGGTGCCCCTGGGCTGACCCATGTGGACTGGGAGCTTGATCTCAACGTCGTTATTCACTTTCCCCGGTTCATTCAGGCCCTACCCAAATCGCTGGTGCAAAAGACGGGCGATCGCCTACTCAACCAGATTGTGCGTCAAGTATCCCGGCGGCTGACCCGAAAGGTCCAAGAAGATTTCCATACGCAGATGGGCATTCCGTTTCCCAAATCCCTGAAGAAGGCGCGACGATAGCAGGGGAGCGCCCCTTACCGTCTGGTTTGGCCGTTCACTTTTCAAGCATCTCCAGTAAACTGCTTCTCCGGCTACTCCACCGATCCCCACGGGGGAGGTTACTATTGAGACTGGCGAATTGGAAGACGGGACTGGGGTTTCATGCAGACGGCACTGATCACGGGCGCATCCTACGGAATTGGTGAAACTTTTGCCAACGAACTGGCGGCACGGGGCACTCACCTGGTGCTGGTCGCCCGTTCAGTAGACAGGCTCAACGCGCTGGCCGATGCCCTGCGCCAGCAGCACCAAGTCCAAGTCGAGGTGATCCCCCAAGACCTGACCCAGCCCGACGGTCCCAGTTTGGTCTACCAGACGGTGAAGCAGCGGGGACTGGACATTGACCTACTGATTAACAATGCGGGTTTTGGCGACTACGGCGCGTTTAGTGAGCGACAGCGCGATCGCCAGCTCGACATGGTACGCCTCAACGTGCTGGCGCTGGTAGACCTAACCCACCAGTTTTTACCCGACATGCAGCAGCGGCGAGCAGGCAACATCGTTAATATTGCCTCTGTTGCAGCTTTTCAGCCCATTCCCTACATGTCGGTTTATGCCGCCACCAAGGCGTTTGTCCTCAGCTTCAGCGAGGCTCTCTGGGCCGAAACCCAGCCCTACGGCGTGCGCGTTCTGGCCGTTTGCCCTGGCCCTACCGAAACCCAGTTCTTCAAGCAAGCTGGCTTCCCCCAATCCTTCGCCAGCAGTACGCCCCAAGCGATGAGCCAGCCAGAAGTGGTGGTGCGGGATACCTTAAAGGCACTCGCAAAAAATAGCCCTACCGTTGTCAACGGCGGGCTAATGAATAATCTCATTGTCAACCTGCCCCGCTTCCTGCCGCGGCCTGCGATTGTGCGGGCCGTGGCCAATCAGTTTCGTCCGCCCTCTCGGTAGTCAATCAGCCCCGGCGCATAAACTGGCTGGCCATCGCCAGAGCGTCGCCCATATCGACATCGCCGTCTCGGTTCGAGTCTAAAAAGGTGCTGAGCACCGAGTTGGGCTGGTTCGAGCGGGGGACGCCCTGCTGGCTCGACCCAGTTTTGAGGAAATTCAGCACGATGGGCACCAGGACAGGCAGCATTGCCTGCACCGTGGCGGCATTGATCCCCGTTCGCTGGGAAGCATCTTCTGCCAGGTGCTGCTGCTGCTCGGGAGTAAATAGGGACTGGAGGGCGGCCATGCTGGGGCTAGTGCCCGCAAACTGATCGATCAAATCCTCCACCAGGTCTTGCCCGCCCTGACTGCGCTTGTTTTGCAGGGAGGAGCGAACGTAGCCGCCCACCACCGACATGAGCTTTTGGGTGTTGTCGGTGCTGCCCGCCTGACTTCCCGCAAGCTGCTGCACGGTGTCTAGGATGCTGCTGAGCTGGCCCGAGTTGGCCTGCTGATTGGGGTTGTTTAAGGCTCCCACCACCTGGTCGAATAGTCCCATTGTTGAACTCCCTCGGTTAAACTTCACCCCAAATATTAACCCTGCACGAGCAGCGTGCTCACCACTGCACTCAGATTCTCGGAGAGGGCTGCGGTGACGGTATGGGTAAAGGGCAGAACGTCTACGGCCATGCCGCCACAGAGAAGCATCATGTAAAGAATGGAATACTTAAAGAGCGATCGCGCCAGATCTTGATCTGACGGGTTTTGCAGGAGCGTCCAGGCTTTTGCCACAAAGACGAGACCCAGCCCCAGGGCGATCGCGGCGTAGATCATGCCCACCGCTCCTAGAGGGTAAACCAGCAGCAGCGTGACGGGGATCAGCAGCAGGGTATAGACCAAAATCTGGACAGCAGTGGGGCGATCGCCCGCCACTACGGGGAGCATGGGTACCCCAACCTTGGCGTAGTCCTGACGGATCATCATGGCCAGTGCCCAGAAGTGGGGCGGCGTCCAGACAAAGATAATGGCGAAGAACACCCAGGCCGCCCAGCTCAGCTCGCCCGTGACGGCCGCCCAGCCAACCAGAGGCGGAATCGCTCCAGCCGCACCCCCAATTACGATATTCTGAGTGCTGTGGCGCTTCAGCCAGTGGGTGTAAACCAAAACATAGGTAACGATGCCCGACATCGCCAGACAGGCGCTCAGCAGGTTGGCAAAAACCGTCAGCAGGGTAAAGGAGGTTGCAGCCAGGGCGATCGCAAACAGCAGCGCATCCCGAGGCTGAATCCGGCCTGACGGCAGGGGACGGTGGCGCGTCCGCTCCATCTCGTAGTCAATGTCTCGGTCATAGAGACAGTTGATGGTATTGGCTGAGGCAGCGGCCAGTAGCCCCCCCAGAAGCGTCACCACCAGCAGCAGCGGGTCAGGCTGCCCTTGGGCGGCCATCCACATGCTGCCAGCAGTCGTGATCAGCAGCAGCACAATGATGCGGGGCTTGGTCAGCTGGATATAGCTTTTCACCACCTCCCAGATACTTTCGTGGTGGCGATAGACGTTCGAGGTCATTGATTCATGCATGAGTGTCAGTTTGAATGGCGTTAGATAACAGAGGAAAGGCAGTTTAGTCAAGGCAGATGACTGCTGGCTTGGGAACCTAGCGAATAGACTCAGCCACCGTCTCGCTGCAGGAGCGATCGCGCCACCCCAGCACCGTTACCCCTACCAGGGTGCCTAGCAGCGCTGCGCCTACAGTTTGGTGGGCAATGGTCAGCAGCTCTACCTGGAGGTGCAGCCGGAAGGTGGCTACTCCCAGGACGATCTGAGCAATCAGCAGCAGACCGGATAGGCGAGCGACCTGACGCAGCTTCGGCTCCAGCTCGGCCCGTCGCCAGGCCATCACCACAACGGCCAGCACCGTCAGGGTTGCTGGCACCACACCTAACAGATGGCTATTCATCACGGTACAGAGCTGGGAGAGGGACAGGCACTGGTGCAAAGCCCACTGGGAACCCACCAGCCCCCCAGACAGGCTCTGGAGATAAACCAACACGGCAGCAGTCAGACTTACCCAGGGCAAGCGTCCTGCCTCTGATTGAGTAGCAGAGCGGGGCAGCAGCAGCGTCCCCATAACGAGCAGGGTTGAGAAAAATAGGAGGGCCGTCCCCAGGTGAGCAGTGACGATGTCGAAGCGGAGGAGTTCAGTAACGGTGAGTCCGCCCAGCAGCCCCTGCACCCCGATTAGCCCCAAAGCCACGACAGCAGCCCAGGGAAGCCAGCCAGGCAGCAGGGCGCGCCGCATCCAGCTCAGCACCACCAGGGCGATCGCCATGAGCCCGATCAGCGCCGCATCCAGGCGGTGAATCCATTCCAGAAACACCTGCAGATTCATTTGCTGGGCGGGCAGCAGCGTCCCGTAGCAGAGGGGCCAGTCGGGGCAGGCCAGCCCAGCGTTCATCACGCGAGTAGCGCTGCCGATGCCCATGAGGATAAAGGTGGCGATCGCCATTTTCCAGATCAGTCGCCGCACCTGTTGCGTTACGGCTTCGGTCGGTGTGAGGGGGGGAGTGGAAATCGATGAATGGTTTAGGCGGGAATCAGAGCGGAGGGCAGGATTGGCCATGAAAAATCTCCTGAAGGGTCAGCCGAATTGCTCCCCAGCGAACGTTGGGGAAGCGGGAGATGGATGAAGACCACCATCACGGGATTAGCCAGAAGTCTCAATTAGGCTCAAGGGACGCTTGCGTCTGGTTCAGGTGAGCATCGGCTAGCCACAAGCACTAGCCGATAGAGATCAAGCAGGTGAGCCACAACTTCCATTACGGGCGATCGCCCGACACTACTACTCTAATGATGGAATCCCACATCCTTAGAAGCTTTAGGGATTTCTTTGGATTGTCGTTGTGGAGAAGAAGAGACAAATATCAGCAGAGTTTTTAGCAAACCGTGGAATTTCTCAACAAATCGATAAGTATGTAGCTGTCAGTGGACTACGTTTTCCCATTGTAGAGCGGGCTATCTAGTCCCGTGTTGCATTTCTTACCGCAAGTTGCCCCAGCTATAGCGCTACGCTTTCGCGTTAGGACATTTAAGGGGTGTGGAACCGGCGCGACGCGGCGGTTCTACACTCAAACCTTTGCCCGTAGGGCTATAAGCGCTCAAGCACAATTAATTACAGCTGGTGTGGGAGTGCCCTCGGCAGGGGACGCACACCCACAGAAATTAAATGGGATCAGCTTCGTTGATTGGGGGCTGACCCAGCGGTGGCGTAAATGGCGGGGGTGGCGACTTAGGATCTGGGGCTTCGGTTGAGCCACCATCCTTGGCGGGCGGAGTCGGCGAGTCAGAATTAGCGCCGCTGGGAATGGGGATCTCCTCCACTGCGGGCAGCTTTTCCAAGGCCAGCCGAGAGGGGCTGGTTCCCCCTGACAGCCGCTTCAGCAGCTTAGGCCGAGGATCGTGGAGGAGATAAATGATGCGATCGCCTGGCTGCCACTCCTCCTTAGCCTGGACCACCTGGAGACGGTTATCCCGCTCCACGAGAATGGGCACCAGTTCCCCCGCTCGGGTCAGTGCCTTGAGGTGGGCCTGCTGAAAGAGCAAGCCCGATTCCCGCAGCGTGGTTTCGCCAAGCTTGATGGCTCCGTTTTTGAGATATTCATTCCAAGTCTTCAGGGGCAGCTTTTGGGTAAATGCCTGCTGAACCTTAGTGGAGGTGGATTTGCCCTTGCCCGACTTTCCAGGCACCGCTCCCGCTGGCGGCGCACCGTCGCCGTCTGTCATCAGCTCCCCCGTCGAGACGGCCAAAACCCGGGGCGGACTGAACTCCTCCGTGGCTCGCTGTGCCAGAACGGAATTCACTTCGCTATTATTTGTCATCGCCAGGAAGGTGCCCGCATTGGGCAGCCCGGCTTCTTCCAAAACTTCCGTATCCAATGCGCTACGGGCAAAGACCGTAATGCCCTCCTCCTCCGCCTGCCGACAAGCCTCCTCGTCTGTGTCAATCAGCACGACGTCCTCGCCCCGCTCCCGGTAGATACGGGCAATCAGTTGACTCATAGGATTACAGCCCACAATCACTGCCCCCGTAGCTTGGGTAGACGTAATGCGCAGCCATCGAGCCACCAATCCCGCCGTTGGTCCCTGGGTAGAAACGGTGGCAATAATCGTGAGAAACACCAGGGCTTTGATGGCATCGCCACCGCTGATGCCACGCTCAGTCAGCAGAATGGCAAACAAAGACGCTACCGAAGCGGAAACGATTCCTTTAGGGGCCACCCAGGCCAGGAAAATTTTCTGTCGCCAATTGAGACCGCTGTTCCAGGTGCAGAGCCAGACGTTGATGGGCCGTACGACTAGCATGAGGGCCAGCACCGTTAGCAGAGCCCCCTGCCCCAGGGCAATGACACTAGCTATAGACAGATCTGCCGAGAGCAGAATAAACAGAACGGATACGGCCAGAATGGTGAGCTGCCCCTTGAAGCGCCGCAGGAGCCGCTCTTCCGGCACAGAGGAGGCCCGCAGCACGATTCCAGCGACGACCGTCGTCATCAGCCCTGATTCACTGCGAATCATCTGGGCTAACCCAAACAGGCCCCAGACCCCCGCCAAAACCACTAAGTTTTTCAGCTCCTCTGAAAGGAATTCGGCCCGCTTCAAAAATAGCCCCATGAGCCAGCCACCCACCGCCCCGATCGCCCCGCCAATGCCCAACCGCAGCAGCAGGCCGCTCACCACAAACAGGGGGTCCGTATCACCGTTGAGGATGACGTCCAATACCACCACCGCCAGAATCGCCCCCACGGGGTCGACCAGCACCCCTTCCCCTTCCAGTAGGGCAGCCACCTGGCGATCGACTTTGACCTGCTTGAGCAAAGGGCTGATCACCGTGGGGCCGGTGACCACCACCAGCGACGCATAGAGGAAGGCCAGGGACCAGGGAAATTCGCTGAACCAGTGGGCCGCCATGCCGCCGCCGATGAGAGTAATGAGGGTGCCGAAGGTGACAAGATTTTGCAAGCTGCCAGACACCCGGCCCAGATCGCGCAACTCCAAATTTAGGCCGCCTTCGAAGAGGATGAGGGCCACCGAGAGGGCTACAATCACTTCTAGACCAACCCCCAGGAGATTGGGGTGAAGCAGCCCCAGCCCATCAGAGCCGAGCAGAATGCCGAAGGGCAGCAAAAAGACAATGCTAGGAATCTTAAAGTAATCGCCCAAAACCTGGGCACTGATGCCCGCGATAGTCGCAATTACCATCTGGAGGGTAATTTCGAAGGGGGTATCCATAAACCTCTCTAGGAAGCAGCCCTAGCCTGACACGTCGTCGGTTGTTGCTTGAGGGATTGTGGCAGTCTTCGATGTGTCATTGCTCCATCGCTGGTAACGAACCAAATGCCTATCAGTGGCAGCCCCGATGGGCATGGAAGAACTGATAAACCGCGAACATTCCTAGCTAAAGCCCAATCAGCTTGAGAAACTTTGGCAGGGAAAATTGACCGTAAAGCTTAAGCTAGCTTTAAGCACATTCTACTAAGCGTATCACTATAGTCAATTTTTATTAACATTACGGTCGGCCAGCGATCGCCCCATCACGACACGGGCGCATGAGCTTTCCAAAAGCGCCTAGAAGCGCTCGACGCTAGAGCTGAAGATGGGTTCAACGCGAATTGCCATCACCTTTGATGGACGGACCACCATGTATTCCCCCTGGATATTTTTGATGGGGACGCTGATGAACTCGTCGGAGGAGGATTTGGCGACCAGCTCACTGCTGTACCACTTTTGAAAATCTTGGATGGTGGGGAAGCGAACTTCTTCCCGATGTCCACCGTCCAAAAAGAGGTGAACGGCATATTCACTCGGAGTTCTGGGCATAGGGTACTGAATTCCCTGAGACTGAGGTTGACGAGGTCAATATTCCCAAAAACTGCCTGAAATGCAAAGCGATGGAGCTAAGTCCAGTCATCGGTGAAACAGACTAAAGCGCTGGAGCTGGCTCTCAATCGCCTCGGGAAGCGCTTTCCGCAGATCGGTTTTGGTGCGAAACTGGAGCCGATTTCGACCCGGTACGTCAAAGGGAAACTGACCGGCGATTCCCGATCGCTCCATCTGCACCAGCAGGATTTGCTCGGAGCGCTTGCACTGGAGGGCATATCCTAGCTCGACGCAGACATCGGGGCTGGGAATCAGGCGGGGAGGGGTCCCATCCAGTTCTAAGATGGGGGTTTCGTCGGCGATGAACAGCAGGCACTGGCGGATTTTGCGGGTGAGGGTGCTGCTTAGCCGGGCCGGACCGTCGCTGAGGCGATGGGACTCTTCTAGGGTGAGGGGAAGGCGCGATCGCGGATTGAGCTTATCCAGCACGGTCTGAATCTCGTCTCGCAGCAAATCGCTGGACTGGGAATAGTGGGTCTGATAGCACAGGAAAATCGTTGGCTCTAGGGCAGCCATCAGCTCCCGCTTGGTGAAGTAGATCTCGTGGCTGATTAAATCGATGTTGGAAACCGCATAGCCGCCGCTCCCTTCGATGTAGAACTCGACGGCTTCTCCTTCTAGGTATCGCTGAAACCACTCGGTTTGGCGCACCGCTTCACTTTCGTCTAAAAAATCGGCCCGCAGGCCCGACTTGAGCAGGCTGTTGCGGCTCAAGCGCAGGTCGTGGGGGCGCTTCTCCAGCTCGCGGATGGGTTCATACTCTTGGAGATACCAAGCTTTGAGGGCAATGATGGCCATGATGCACGACCCGACTGACAGAGCAATGGAACTAAAGTACTATTAAGACAATACCATATCCATCGACACGACTAAGTAGAACTAAGTAGAACTGCGTTGAAAACCGAAGGTTAGAAAACCAGGGGAGCGCCCCGGCTTTATAACATGAATTTAATTGTGCCGACCTACTTAGTGCAATTTTTAATCGCATGAGATACGGATTTGGGAAGTGGGGGCGCAGTGCGTCTGCATCTCCTGCACTCCACTCGCGTGAGAAACGCTATAGCTGCGATCGCACGGCGGTAAAGCCTGCCAAGGTAAGCAAAGCTCTGCTTAGATTAAGCGTTTTTTGAGAAATAAGCTACTGCCCTAGCCAATCTGAGGCGCGACTGCTTTGGCTGGTTTAGCCTGGCCGAATTTTGACTGGCCGAATGTTGGCGATCGCCTGAAAACTACCCATAATATGGCAACAGCGCCAACTGCTGGTTAAACCGAGCGACCTTCCTCTCTATTGTCGTAGAACCTGGAGATCCACCAGCGGCAGAGCAAGTCTTTTCTTGACCCTTACCGAGAACCTAGTGCATAGCTCCCTGAACAACCATTTAGGAAGATATCGATTTCCGCGTTGACGCTGCTGCGTTGCGAACAGACAGATTTTTTATCAACAGCTCGTTACCTCTTTTTTGACTTTGTGGACTTGGCTGTTAAATCTGCCAGGTGAAGCTTTAACGCTTCAATTACCAATATAAATCGTCCAAATTGAGAAGCAAGCCGTTTTAACCAAAGTTTACTGATGAACATTCACCTATGGAGAAAAACCCAAAAAATAGCACCCAGCGCAATGCACTGAGTGATCTACTTCAATATTAGTAAGAATGATGTGGAGATACGGCATCAACGCCTATTGTTGTAGCGTTACAGCATGTAGAGGGTGTTAAGACGCCGACCGCATTGCTCCCCTTTGGCTATTTTGAAGAGATTTTGAGATTGAACTGGGGTGCTATTTTCGTGTAGCGAGACAGATTTATGTTTTTCAGTTTTACCTCCTTGAACAAGTCATCAAACGTACACTTTTTGGACGAAAGCTAAGGCTAAATCTGTCGGAAAGCTCTTAACTTCATGTCTCAATCCTAAGGGCTTTAAGGCTGGGGATCAAGTCAGCGTAAACAAAGTTTACTTAGAAAGAAATGGACAGATCTCCATCGATTGATCCAGAACTATTCCGGAATCATTCCGGGATCAATTCAATAAATCCCCCGTTTGCTCAGTGTTTTTGCGGGCAATTTCTAATATTGCCTTTGAGGATAAAGATAGAAAAATAGAGAATTTTAGAGATAGCTCGACGCCTTAAAAAGCAAGGGGATTTATACAAAGACGAGCGAGAATTTACTCAACTTAGCAACCGATTTATCTTTCGCAACATACTGCCCCAGGAGTTGGAGTAGATTTCTAGCTCAATAGTCCAAACCCCTGCCTATCTATGCAGCTTTCGCAAGGAGATGATGCGATCGCCACAACCAGCGCCTGCCGACTCATTCATTCAGCTTTACTATGATCGAAATGGCAGGCCCGCCCTGCCGCCGCATTTTGAGTTTAGACAGCCGTGAAGCATCCATTTCACCCTGGTCCAGCATCCCCGTCAATGGCCTATCTGCTCGTTACCCACGGTAGCCGAGATCCGCGCCCTGAACGGGCTACCAGCGAACTAGCGAATCGAGTCGCTGCACGGCTGATGGAGCGACAAGCCGCTGCGGTGCCTGCCTGCGCGGTCCAATCTCCCCTACTGGAAACGGCCACGCTGGAGCTGGCAGAGGAGCCGCTGCATCGGCAGATTCAGCACGTTGGCGATCGCGCCCAGTCTTTAGGAATGTCTCAGGTCGCCATCGTCCCGCTATTTCTACTACCAGGCGTCCACGTCCGCGACGATATCCCCCAGGAAGTGGCCCTGGCGCAGCAGGCCCTCGGCCAAGGCGTGACGCTCCACCTTGTGCCTCACCTGGGGAGCCATCCAGCCATGGCGCATTACCTGCACCAATGCTTAAACGAGACTCCTGCTGGGAGTCATCTGAATCCAGCAGATGCTGGGCGAATCGTTATGGCCCACGGCAGCCGTCGCCCCGGTGGCAATCAGCCCGTTGAGGCGATCGCCCGCCAGCTGGACGCAGCGCCCGCCTACTGGTTTGTGCCCCCTGGTTTGACAGACCAGGTTCAGGCCCTGGTGGCACGGGGTTGTCGCCAGATTCGCATCATGCCCTACTTTTTGTTTGCGGGAGGAATCACCGATGCGATCGCCGCAACCGTTACCCAGATGGCTGACCAATATCCAGACGTGACGCTTCTCCTGCAGTCACCGCTAGGGCCAGCGCCAGCGATCGCTGAAATGGTTGTGGACTTGATGACCCAGTTCCAGACGCCTGCCACGGCGACGCCAGTTTCCTAGCTTTGCTCAAAACCAGCCAAAATTCCGCCTCGCGTCCTTCTCAGTTTTTTCGTAACTTAATTTCTTCGTAATATGCAGCCCACTCTTGGAAAAGTTTATCTCGTTGGCGCAGGGCCGGGTGATCCCGGTTTGTTTACCCTCAAAGGCAAAGCTCTGCTGGAGTGTGCTGACGTGGTGGTCTACGATGCCCTGGTCAGTCCTGAAATCCTGGCAATGGCCAATTCCCAGGCGGAGATGATCAACGCCGGTAAACGACGGGGTCGCCATTCGCTGCTGCAGACCGATACCACCCGCCTGCTGATGGAGAAGGCCCAGACGAGCGCCATCATAGTGCGGCTGAAGGGGGGCGACCCCTTTGTCTTTGGGCGGGGCGGGGAAGAGATGGAGGATCTGGTGAAAGCAGGCGTTCCCGTCGAAGTGGTGCCGGGGATCACCTCGGGGATTGCGGCTCCGGCCTACGCGGGCATCCCACTCACCCATCGGGGCTACAGCTCATCTGTAACCTTTGTGACGGGTCACGAAGCGGCGGGCAAATATCGGCCCCAGGTCAACTGGCGGGCGATCGCCCACAGCTCAGAAACCATCGTCATCTACATGGGCATCCACAATCTGGCCCACATCGTGGCAGAACTGCTCACGGCTGGCCTGACCGCTGATACCCCCATTGCCCTGGTGCGCTGGGGTACCCGTTCTGACCAGGAGGAGCTGGTGGGCACTTTGGGGACAATCGGGGAGGAGGTGGAGGCCACCCAGTTCTCAGCTCCGGCAATCGCTGTGATTGGCTCAGTCGTCCATCTTCGCGCTATTCTGGCGGAATGTCGACCCAGCAGCGTGCTGGTAAGCTAAACTACGATACTTGCGCAAGCGGTCTAGCCATCAGCCATGACAACGATCAACAACAACTATCTCAAGCTCAAAGCTGGATACCTGTTTCCCGAAATTGCCCGCCGGGTTAACACCTTTGCCGAGGCCAATCCCGATGCCCAAATCATCAAGCTAGGCATTGGAGACGTGACGGAACCCCTGCCGGAAGCCTGCTGTACTGCCATGATGCGGGCGGTGGAAGAAATGGGCGATCGCGCCACCTTTAGAGGCTATGGTCCCGAGCAGGGTTACCTCTGGCTGCGGGAGAAGATTGCCCGTCACGACTTTCAAGCGCGGGGCTGCGACATTGACGCGTCAGAAGTCTTCGTTTCCGACGGGGCGAAGTGCGATACAGGCAATATTCTCGATATTTTTGGACACGACAACGCCATTGCCGTCACCGATCCGGTTTACCCCGTCTATGTAGACACTAACGTCATGGCGGGAAATACGGGGGATGCCACCGCAAGCGGCGAGTACGAGGGTCTCACCTACCTGCCCATGACGGCGGCCAATGGCTTTACGCCTGCCCTGCCGGATCAGCCAGTGGATCTGATTTACCTCTGTTTCCCCAACAACCCCACTGGGGCAACGGCAACAGCGGCGGATTTGAAGATGTGGGTAGACTATGCGATCGCCCACAACGCCATCATCCTCTTCGACGCTGCCTACGAGGCGTTCATCACTGACCCCTCCCTGCCCCACTCCATTTACGAGATTGAGGGAGCCCGTAACTGCGCTATCGAATTTCGCTCCTTCTCCAAAAACGCTGGCTTCACGGGCACCCGCTGCGCCTATACTGTGGTGCCTAAAGGACTAATGGCCAAGGCCGCCGATAGCACAGACGTAGAGCTACACGCCCTGTGGAATCGCCGCCAGTCCACCAAATTCAATGGCGTGTCCTACATCGTCCAGCGGGGAGCCGAGGCGGTTTATGCGCCAGAAGGTGTCGAGCAGATCCAGGCGCTGATTGCCTTTTACCTGGAAAACGCCCGGATCGTGCGAGAGAAGCTGGAGCAGGCTGGCATTACCGTCTATGGCGGCGTCAACGCCCCCTACGTCTGGGTCAAAACGCCCGATGGTTTATCTAGCTGGGACTTTTTTGACAAGCTGCTGCATACCTGCCACGTGGTCGGGACCCCCGGTTCGGGATTTGGGGCCGCCGGGGAGGGCTACTTCCGCATTTCCGCCTTCAACAGCCGCAAAAACGTAGAAGAGGCAATGCAGCGCATCACCCAAAATCTGGGGTAGGCGTAGGGTGGGCAACGCCCACTCAACTGTGGTGAACGCATCACAAGCCAAACCTACTGGGGGCATTCAGCGCTTTACCTTGCCGTTGGCGCGCGATCGCTGCCGGTGCTGATCAATCTCATTACGGCGCAGGCGAAGCTGGATGTCCTCCAGCATTTTGCGGTTGACGGCCAACAGGTCGGCAATCAGCCCCAGCACCCAGAGCTGCACGCCAACCAGGATGAGAATAGCCGCCACAATCAAGCTGGGGGCACGGGCACGGGTGGGGTCTTCAAAAAAGAATAGCAGCAGCCAGCGCAGGCACAGCAGCGCTCCCATACCGAAGGGGAAGCAACCGAGCAGCGTAAAAAACCGCAGCGGTCGATACACGATAAAGATGCGTATGATGGTAAGGATTGACCGCTGAATGTAGCTAGGAATACTCTTCACCAGCCGCGATGGCCGCAGGTAGCCGTTAGTGCGGACGGGAACCGAGGTGATTGCCATCCCCCGCTGCCCCGATTGGATAATGGTTTCCAGCGTGTAGGTATATTCGTTAAAGACATTCATCTGCAGGGCGGCATTGCGGCTGAAGGCGCGAAAGCCGCTGGGGGCGTCGGGAATTTTGGTATTGCTGGCGATGCGCACCACCCAACTGCCCAGACCCTGCAGGAGCTTTTTGACTGGGGAAAAGTGGCTGATTTGCTGAATCGGGCGGGCACCGATGACGATTTCGGCTTCGCCCCGGAGAATTGGCTCTATCAGCGTGGGAATATCGGCGGCGCAGTACTGGTTGTCGGCATCGGTGTTTACGATAATGTCGGCTCCGGCCTTGAGTGACGCCTCCAGCCCGGCCATGAAGCCCACCGCTAGGCCGCGATTGTGCTCAAAGCGGACGATGTGGTCGACGCCCCCAGCTAGGGCAACCTCGACGGTGCGATCGCTGCTGCCGTCATCAATCACGAGCCATTCCACCACGTCAATACCGGGAAGCTGGCGCGGCAGCTCCGACAGGGTGACGCCGAGGGTTTGCTCTTCGTTGTAACAGGGGATTTGGATAATTAGCTTCACGGTATGCCTCGGCGAAGGGTCTGACGGAATTAGCGGGCAGGGACACTCCCACGGCCCTGACCAATCCAATGGTTGGATTCAAGTATAAAATCTATCACCTTCCTCACCGCCGACTACAGACCTGTGGCTCAAAAATTACACGAAATTAGCATTACTCGCTCGCCGTAAACATTAGCTTAGACAAAGCATGGCCTTCAGGGAGTAGGCGGCCATCCAGGGGGAGCCCGAGCGGCTGCACCATAATCGATTCCTGGGCCTGCAGCGCCTGCAGCAGGCGATCGCTCGGATAAAACAAAAATTGCTCTCCCTCAAAGGGCACGAGATCGGGAGCCTCATCCGTGGGCAAGAGCTGAAACCGCAGATTCCCCTCCGAGGCGCGAGCCAGGGAGATGATATTGCCAAGACTGTTGTCACCAGCGACGCCAATCACCAGCGGAGCTTCAGACGAATTCAGCACCGTAGCCATAGCCCCATTCAGATAGCTGACGCCTTTGTTCCACCAGGTACTGGCCTGAGCACTCAGGGTGCAGGAGACGATCCCCAGCACCAGCAGCACACCCAGCAGCCCTCTGCCAAACTGGCGCGATCGCCCCGATGACTGACTGAGGTGGTAAGCAATCATCCCAGCAATGGCAAGCTGAACGCCAATTTGAGCAAGGACAAAATAGCGGGTCTGGGCCGAGCGCTGGCCCCCCAACAGCAGGTCTGGCAAAATAAAGGCCACCACCGGCACACCAATCAGCAGACTAACAAACAGCCACGTCTGCACCGCCGTTCCAGCACGATGCTGGTAAAGCCTATAGAGGGCGTAGCCCAAGAGAATCAGCACTAGCGGCGGCACGATGTAGGTGTAGGGATGGCTGATATCCAGCCCCCAATCAACCAGGCTGCTGCTAAAGTGCAGCCCCCACAGCTTGGCCAGAAAAGCGCGATCGGCCTGGGCGCTGGTCCAGTTCGTCTTGCGCTGGAATTCGTCCCAATTGCCAATCAGTACCGCCAGCCAGGGCAGAAAGCCGATACCAGCCAGGGCGATCGCCCCAATCATCGGGAGTAGCTGGGAGCGGATGCGTTCCCTGGCGCGCACCAACCCGTACAGCCCGTGGACGATGACCGTCAGCACCGAAAAGAGGGAGGTGTAGAAATTCAGCACCAGTGTGGCGGAGTAGATCAGCCAACTACCAGGGGTTTGGCGGCGCAGCGCCCGCAGCAGGGCGGCACAGGTCAGCAGCGTTGTCAGCGTCCATAGGCTATACTGGCGAGCTTCCTGGGCATAAAGCACGTGAAAGGGGGAAACGGCGAATAGGGCGATCGCCACCCTGGGCGTTAGGAACGGGTCAAATAGTTCCCGCGTTAGCCAGTACATAGCGGGTAAGGACAGCAGGCCAAACAGGACGGATAGACTCCGCACCGCCGCCACCGAGCTGCCGAACCATGTTATCCAGAGGCGGGTCAGCAAATAGTAAAGGGGAGGATGTTCCGGATGGGTTTTGAGCGATCGCCAGGTATCCCCCCAGTCCCGCTCTGGGCTGAGCGTTTGGTAGACCATCAAATCGCGGGTTTCCCAAACCTCACCATTGAAAAGCTGGGAACCGACCTCATCGCCAATGTAGCCGACGGCTCGCAGGGAGGTGAAGACTTCATCGTGCCAGTAGACCTTGCGATCGAGATGGGCCGCCCGAAAAAAAATGCCCAGCCCGACCGTCGCAATCACCAGCAGGGTCAGACTGGACCTCATGATCTTCAGCAGTTGGATTGGCATAGAACAAACACCCAAGCCTAGCGCAGCGTCACGGTTGAAAATTAGGGTAAATCCCTGCGGGATTTACCCTGATTTTTAGTCTTGACAGACCGCTCGCAGGCAACCCGTCCTCCAGGAGTCGGATTTGCGCGCCAAGAAGTTCCCGGCGGCGCTAGAGCTGGAAGTCAGACTGGACCCTCAAGTCCAAATCCGTATTGGGCTCGACCACGACCACCTCGACCTCCTCATCCCGTCCGCCAAAAATGAGGATGCCTAGTGCTCCCAGTCCTGCACCGCCCAGCACCTCCAGCACGTCGATGCTGCCCAGGATTTCTGCCAGCACGGCGGCAGCGGCGGCACCGATCACCGCGCCCTTGATAAAGTCGCGATCGCTCTCTTCAGTAATGATTTCCGTATCCGTAACGGCAGCAGAGTTGGCGTCGATGTCATAGCGATTGCCGTTGGGGAGAATTAGCTCTTCGGCAAAAAATCGAGTGCCCACCTGGTCATCTTCAAGGGGGCGGAGTTCGCCCTCAACTTTGCTGCCCGCTGGCAGCAGGACGGTACCCCGTGACGATCGCAGACTCTCGGCCACCGTTAGCGTCACCGGCACCGTCTCCCCCGGCATGACAATAATCTTATCGGCAACTTCGCCGTCCTCATTCTCCTCCGCGTAGCGCACCGCAATCTGAGTGCCTGCGGGGATGGTAACGCGGGCGGTGTTGAACAGCGACTGGGCGATTGCCGTTTCTGCAGCGATCGCCGGATTATCGACCATCAGAGGCACAGCGGTAGCCGCAACCATGCCGAGGGACAGGAGTAAAGCAGGACTGGCCTGCCACCGTTGGGAAATTAACATGGGCACAGGTCCTTAAGCGTGAATAGATCAGGAATTTAAGGGGTTCGGCCAACAAGAGCGCTCACGACCGACACGGCTTAGCATGGCACAGGTAAGCAGCCGTTCCAGCCGGGGAGAGGATACTTTAAGGGGTGTCACACGGGGATCGGGCTGAGCATTACCGGACTGGCGCATCATTTACTGTCCAGCGGGAAGCGCGATCGCCCACAGCCTGCCATTCTTCAGCACTAAGGGGTTGGCTCACAAGACGGACGTCCAGGTGCTGCTGGAGAGCGGTGGTCAGGGCGGCGATCACTTGCTGTTCTAAAGATTCCCCGGTAAGCGGCAGGGGCGATCGCAGGGGCAGAACCATTTCTCCCAAGGCGCTGCCAAACACCTGCTCAAACAGGAGCGGATCGGGACGGAGCCGCATCGACCCGTGCTGAAGGATAGCCTGCTGTCGGCGCAACTGAGCACTACCAATGAGTTTCGTACCGTTGGGCAGCACCAGATCGGCAGCGGTGGCGGTGCCAAAACAGTTGGGGTTGTGGATGTAGCCCCGTCCGGCCTGTCCGTAGTGGAGCGGGATGCCGAGCGATCGCCACCCTTCAATCAAGAACTGGCACAGAGTGCGGTAAATTTCAGCGCGGCGGCCCGATAGGTTTGAGCTGATGACGGCGTAGGTCAAATCCCCCTGATGCAGCACCGCCCGACCACCAGTGGGACGCCGCACCAAATCCAGCCGCTGCCCCTTCCAGGTCATGTTCGACCAGTGGGATTCCCAGCGCCGCTGGTGGTAGCCCAGGGAGATGGCGGGCGGATTCCAGGTGTAGAACCGTAGAATGGATGGCTGCCTACCCAGCCGATGCTGCTCCAGCAGCCACTCGTCGATCGCCATTTGCAGCGCTCCCGCCGCTTCAATGGGGGGAATGAATCGCCAGGTGGAGGAGATAGGCAGCATTAGTAGGGCGATCGCCGTCAGGAGATATCGAATTCTTCGCGCAGCAGATCGTCCTGCTCGTCGGCAATGGTGGCCACGATGGTGATGTTACGAGAAATTTCGCCAGGGGAGAGCTCAGCAACGGCGCGGGTAGCGGCAATTACCACTTCATCACCGAGGAGACAAAAGCTGGCCTCAAACGTGTCTGACCAGTTCATCGATAATAGCTTGCGCATGAGGGGAGCCTGCTTTGCGGGATCGCTGGGCAGGTTGAGCAAATTTGACCAGACGGTAAACGTATCTTCATCCGTTATGCCGGTCAGCCGGACATAGACCTGCACAGTGCCGTAGCAGAACTTCCACAGGTGCCCCTGTTCAGTATGGCTCACCATGGCGCTGTCATCCTGTTCGAGGCTGGAAATGACCGTCTCGATCATGTCAATCAGCCCAGTGGAGTAGGCTTCTTCATCGAGAAGCTCGTTGTTGGAGATGGATTCTGACTCAGTGTCAAATGTCATTTAAAAATTCTACCGAGTTTTCAAATAGGTTCTTATGGTAACGGCTGCTCGCGACCCTGGTCGGCAGTACTGAGAAAGTATACCCGGTCGGCCTGGGAAATCAATGCTCTGGTGAAAACATCCCAAACAAAAATCCCCACCCATGAGGCGGGGACGAATTAGGGTGCATCTACCATTCCACTCTCTGGGCCGGGCACACCCCATCCGGAAAAGGAGCGCCTGCTCTGGGCTGAGTCCTGAGCGATCGCCCCAAGCAGGAATAAACCTCAGCGTTCAAACAGAAGCACCATTCCGGCTCCCCCAAAGTAGAGTGCCAGCACCGCTCCCGCTAGCAGCGACTGGGTAATGGGATCAGTCGATGGCGTGAGCACTGCCCCCAAAACGGCAGCCCCCAGAAGCACATAGCGCCAACCGGAGAGCATCTGCTTAGAAGAGACGATACCCAAGATCCCCAGAAGTAGCTGGATGACTGGAATCTGGAAAGCTAAGCCCGTGCTAAACAGCAGCAGCAGGACGAATTCAAAGTAGCGATCGATGGACCAGAGCTGCTCTACCACGTCAGCACCGTAGCTGATGAAGAAGTTGAGGGCAGCCGGAATCAGGGCAATGTAGGCAAATCCCAAACCAGCAAAGAACAGAATGCTGGAGCCCAAAACGATGGGTCCCAGCAGGCGACGCTCGCGGCGAGTCAGCCCCGGCAGCACGAAGCGAATGATTTGATAGAGGATAAAGGGACTGGCCAGCAGCAGACCACTGTAGCCTGCCACCTTGACCGATACAAAGAAGTATTCTCCTGGTGAAAGCTGAAGAAACTTTGCTCCCTGGGCGGGAATCTCCAGGAGTTCCACAATGGGATTGACGAAGATGAAGCAAACGACGACCCCCAGCACGGTGGCGATCAGGGCATAGAAAATGCGCAGGCGTAGCTCTTCGAGATGGTCAAAGAGCGACATCTCAACGTCGTCAATCAGCCCATCCGGATCGAAGTCTGGCGGAGTTTCTGGTGGCTGAACTGAGCTTTGCTGGGGACGGTCTTGGGTCGTTACGTCTGAGACAGGCGTCATGGGCGGGGTAGCGTCCTCTTCGTACTCGCAGTGGCTGGCTCGAACGGGCGGCAGGAAAAGATAGCCTCTTGGCCTCTTAACTATTCTATCGGGAGTATCAGATTGGGACTATCGAGTCCCGAGAATGTTTGCATCACGAAAGGGGAGGATAGCCCTACTCACCGTCACCCGAAGCTTCCGGAGGTGCCGCTTCCTCCTCTCCAGCGCCGTTGTCTAAATCTAGCCCCAAATCAGCCTCGGGCTGTGCCTCATCGGCATCGGGAAGGGCATCGGCGGCATCAGCGGCGGGTTCGCCAGCGGCAAGGCGATTGATTTCATCACGATAGCTCGTGGGAGCGAGGGCTGCTGCACTGGTGAACAGCGGTTCAGCCTCATCGTCGCGCCCCTGGGCCTGTAGCACCAGAGCTTTGCTGAGGATTGGACGGTAGTCGTCTGGGTTGGTATCAATTGCCTCATCGTAGACGGCGATCGCCTCGTCATCTCGCCCCTGCTCTACATAAACCTGACCCAGCAGTAGCTGTACGGCTGGGATATCGACGCTGCCGGGCTGGAGGTTATTCAACTCGTCGGCGTTGTTGAGGGTATCCTGCAGCAGGCCAATAGCCGCCTCAGGGCGACCTTCGTAGAGGAGCAGGGAAACCATGCCCTGTAGGGCGTTCACGTCCCCTGGGTGGGTGGAGAGGACGCTGCGATAAGCCTGGGCTGCCCCCTCGCGATCGCCAATCTGCTGCCTGGCCTGACCCAGCAAGACCGTGTATTCAGTCCGTTCGGGGCGAAGCTCTGCCAGGGTTTCCAGCGGGGCGATCGCACCCTCCAAATCCTGCAGCAGAATGCGGGTCTCCAACAGCCGCAGCAGCGCCGTTTCATTGTCGGGCTCCCGCTCCAGCACCAGCTCGTAGCCGCGGGCTTGCGCCTCTAAATCGGCGGTAGACGGGGAGGAAGCCGATGATGCAGCGGTGTCCTGGCTAGTGTTGGACTGCTGCTCTTGAAAGACTGCCGTGAAGGGCAGAGCAATGGCGATACCGGCAAAGGAAAGGACAGCGATCGCTAAGACAATATTGATAAACCAGCGCTTGCGTTTGTCGAACACGCGATAGACCCAAACTCGATTAGCGGTGCTAACGCCATTATTAACTAGAACCCGGCCATTCTGCCGCCCATTTTGGCATCATTTTCAGTCGGGTATGTAGTTAAACAAAATTATTTTCTTGGGGGTGTGGGGCGGCCGCGGGCGGGGGCGACACCAGATATCTGTATAT
>JBHJGR010000351.1:0-4794 GCA_050331615.1 Elainellaceae cyanobacterium | reverse complement strand
GGGACACTTTTCCCGCTGGGGCTGACTGCCCAATATCTAGATAGTTTGACCATTTTGGTGCGGCTGTTTGGTGAGGGGTTGCGGAGTTTGAGATAAAACTCTCAGATCAGTTTTAAGGATGGTGGATGAACCAAGAATCCCCAAGCTTTTAGCTATGGGGAGTGTCAACTATCCAGGCTTCTCCTGCGTGCCTTCACATAAAACTGGTATAGCCTTACGGACTAAGGTTTGAGTGTGGAACCCCCGCGGCGCGGGGGCTCCACACCTCTTGAATGTCTTCACATGAAAGCGTAGCGCTACATAACACGATATTTGAAGGTTTGACGTTGAACGGCTTCAAAATTGTCTTCGACTTGGAAGACAGCCCTCTGTAACGGTATTACCCTAAAAAGAGAGTCATCCAGTGGGATAGAACGCATCATGGGGCTACCAGAATCGAGTCGGCTGACGTTTACGCCAGATTTAACGATTTGTCGGGTATTAAACGGTATGTGGCAGGTTTCGGGGGCGCATGGACGCATCGACCCCACCCGCGCCATCGAGAGCATGATACGCTATGCCGATGCTGGCTTCACCACCTGGGATTTGGCCGATCACTACGGTCCAGCGGAGGACTTCATCGGTGAATTTCGACAACGTCTAGCCACCGAGCGGGGGGAGGCGTCCCTTGCCCACATTCAGGCTTTCACCAAATGGGTGCCCCGCCCCGGACCGATGACGCGGCAAATCGTTGAGGAAAACGTCGATATTTCCCGCCGCCGCATGGGGGTGGAGACCCTGGACCTGCTGCAGTTTCACTGGTGGGACTATGGCGACGATCGCTACCTAGACGCCCTCCAGCACCTGACTGACCTGAAGGCTGCAGGCAAAATCAAGCACCTCGCCCTGACTAACTTCGATACCGAGCATTTAGAAATCATTTGCGATCGCGCCATTCCCATCGTCTCCAATCAGGTGCAGTTTTCCCTGGTGGATCGGCGTCCGCTGGAGCGCATGGCAGCGTTTTGCCAGGAGCGGGACATTCACCTGCTCGCCTATGGCACCCTTGGCGGCGGTCTACTGTCCGAGCGCTACCTGGGGCAGCGGGAACCGGGTCGCTGGGCGTTGGGGACGGCCTCGCTCCAGAAGTATAAGCGCATGGTAGAGGCATGGGGCGGCTGGGGTCTGCTGCAGGAACTCTTGGCGGTGCTCAATGCGATCGCCCAGCAACACCAGGTCAGCATCGCTAATGTAGCGGTGCGCTATGTCCTCGACCAGCCTGCCGTGGCAGGAGCCATTGTCGGCGTGCGCTTGGGGCAGTCAGAGCACCTAGAGGAGACGGCCCAGGTGTTTTCGTTCACCCTCAGCCCTGAGGATTTGGCGGCGATTGAAGCGGTGCTGGGGCGATCGCAAAATCTTTACAGCCGCATCGGCGATTGTGGGGACGAATATCGTCGCTAGCTTCTGCCCTGGTGCTGAATAGCCGTGAATAACCGCCGCTGCTCTCCGTATTTCCTTTCAGGAACTGCGAATATCGGATACCCAGTCGGCTCGGTCTGGCAAATCTTTACCGTACTGATAGACAAGTTTCCCCCAGGTTTGACGAAACATTCACACTTGCTGGCACGACCGTCGCAACAATGGAAACTAACACGGAAGAATTGGATCCGATGACCAGTCTGGTGCATCTGGGAACAAACGAGAATAAATTTCTTTCCTGGTATCTATAGCCGATGCGCTGATTTACTGAAGTTTCTCCAATTTTGTTCCCCAAGTCAGGCGTTCCTTATCCCCTCAATATGGACGACACCCAAGCCGATGGTCATGACTCCCTCCCCCCCCGACAGCTCTGGCAGCATGATGGCAGCCCTTTCCCTGGGCGATCGCAAGAGTGACCTGACCCACCGCGTCAAAGACCTGCCCACCCATCAATTCATCTCGCTCCTGGACCAGATTACGGGAGAGTTTGAGCACTTTCTGCGGGCGATCGACCTGATCAACGATGACGCTCTAGAAACGATGCTGGAGCAGATTCTGGAAGCCTTCACGCTCAAAATTGGGCAGATTCTCAATGCCGATCGCACGACGATTTTTCTGGTGGACGAGGAGCGGGAAGAGCTGTGGTCAAAAATTGCCCAGGGGGAAGGGGAAGACCTACTTGAGATTCGTGTGCCTATCAACGCGGGGATTGCCGGCCATGTGGCCACCACCGGGGAGTACCTGAACATCGCCGATGCCTACAGCCATCCCCTATTTAACCGCGATGTGGATCGGCAGACGGGCTACCGTACCCGCAATATCCTCTGCATGCCCATCCGCAGCACGGATCAGCAGCAGGTTGTAGCCGTTGTACAGCTCCTTAACAAGCGCACCGGCACACCGTTCGATACCGCTGACGAGAGGAGTTTCCGCCAGTTTGCCGACGCCATTGGCATCATTATCGAGAGCTGCCGTTCCTTCTACGTCGCCGCCCGCAATCAGCGCGGCGTCCATGCCCTTCTGCGCGCCGCGGCCTGTCTAGCCCAGAGTCTGGATTTAGACAAAACCCTCCAGTCAGTCATGGATGAGGCCCGCAAGCTGATCCAGGCCGATCGCAGTACTCTGTTTCTGCTGGATGGCGATCGCAAGGAGTTATGGTCGCGGGTGGCCGACGTGAACGGCAAAGAAATGATTGACATCCGCATTCCTGCCAACCGGGGCATTGCGGGCTATGTCGCCTCTACGGGCAAAACCCTCAACATCCTCAACGCCTACGAAGATCCCCGCTTCGATCGCACTACGGACCAGCGCACGGGCTACCTCACCCGCAACATTCTCTGCATGCCCGTCTTCAACTCCTCGGGGGACTTAATCGGCGTCACCCAGCTGATTAACAAAAAAAAGGGCTGCTTCACCAGCTCCGATGAAGAATTTATGCAGGCATTCAACGTTCAGGCGGGCATCGCCTTGGAAAACGCCCAACTGTTCGAGAGTGTGCTGCAGGAGAAGCAGTACCAGAAGGATATTTTGGAGAGCCTGTCGGACGCGGTAATTTCCACCGATATGGATGGCAACATCGTCACTATCAACGATGCAGCGCTGGAGCTGCTGGGCTGTCCGGTGCTCCAGGACGGCGTCCGTCACCAGCAGTTACTGTGGCGGCAGCGGCTCATCGGGCGCAAGGTGTGGGAAGTGATTCCCATTGATAATCTCCAGATGCGGCTAGAGGATAGCCTGACACAAGCCGCCCGCCACTATGTTCCCGAGCAGGCACTGAGCTTAGGGATTGTAGTCAGTGCTGGCCTGGAGGGCTCTGAACTGGGAATAGGCGGCAGCGATGAGACAAACGGCAACGGCGAGATGAGCGGCAACGGCGAGACGAACGACAAAAGCAGTTACTGTCCAACTCCCCCTGGCGTTTTACCCTTCACGGGAGCGATGCAGGTTCCGCCAGCGCAGTCGGTGGAAACCCATATTCTGGCGATTCGCGATCGCACCATGCCCGACTACTTCGTTCCCTGGAACGATACCAGCATCAGCGATGTGAGCACCTTTGCAGGTTTTTCGGCGATCGCCGTTCCCTACCGGGTGCCCGGCCACCAGGTCCGCCCGGTCGAGCGCAGCGTCAACCTCACCGTCAATCCCCTCACCGACCCAGAGGGCAGTGTGCGGGGCGGCTTGGTGGTCCTGGAAGATATCAGCCAGGAAAAGCGGATGAAGGCCACCATGTACCGCTATATGACGCCAGGGGTGGCAGAACGGGTAATGGCGCTGGGAGAAGACGCTCTCATGGTGGGCGAGCGCAAGGAAGTTTCCATCCTGTTTTCCGACATTCGCGGCTACACCTTCCTCACCGAAAGGCTGGAGGCCGCCGAGGTAGTTTCCCTACTCAACAGCTACTTCGAAACTATGGTGGAGGCGGTGTTCAACTGCGAGGGCACCCTGGATAAGTTTATCGGCGATGCCCTGATGGCGGTTTTTGGAGCCCCCCTGCCGCTGGACGATCACGCCTGGCGCTCGGTTCAGTCTGCCCTGGAAATGCGGCGGCGGCTGGCCGAGTTCAACTATGCCCAGCCCGATGACCTGAAAATCAAAATTGGCGTCGGCATTAGCTCAGGGGAGGTGGTTTCCGGTAACATTGGCTCCCAAAAGCGCATGGACTACACCGTGATTGGCAATGGCGTCAACGTTAGCTCGCGCCTGGAGGGGCTGACCAAGCAGTACGGCACCACCGACCCCGCTGGTTGCGACATCATCATCAGCGAGTTTACCTACCAGCTCTGCCGCGATCGCGTCTGGGTGCGGGAGTTGGACCGCATCCGCGTCAAGGGCAAGAGTACGCCGATTAGTATATACGAACTGCTGGGCGATCGCCAGGAGCCTCTAGACTCGACCACCGAGGAGTTTATCGACGCCTACGCTGCCGGACGCTCTGCCTACAATCAGCGAGACTTTGCCCAGGCAATCCAGCACTTTCAAATTGCCCAGCGGCTCAAGCCCAACGATCGGGCCGCCGTGACCCATCTGGTGCGATCGCAGGCTTACCTGCAAAACCCACCCACCCCCCAGTGGGACGGAGTACACACCATGACGGCCAAGTAATGTAACAAAAATTTATACCCGCAAATTTATCGAATATTGAAGGGTTCGGGAACCGGATAAAACCCCTGGCTTCAGACATGGCGATACAGCCGGTTCCCGCGCTGGGCGAAGTCCAGCAGTCTGCCCAGTGCGGTACAATAGAACTGGTTTGAACCCCCAGGGTGAGTGGAAGCATCCAAGTCAGTCTCCTCGAACCCGAAAGCAGAGTCCAGTCTGCAACCAGAGGCGCGAAAA
>JBHJGR010000350.1:0-26709 GCA_050331615.1 Elainellaceae cyanobacterium | reverse complement strand
GGACTTTTACCTGGCCATCCGAGACAATGAGCTGGTGGGAGTAGTGGCCGCCTGGGACCAGCATCGGGTGCGGCAGACCTACATCGAGCGCTACGCGCCGCCGCTGGCCCAGGTGCGATCGCTCTACAACCTCCTGGCCACAGTCACCCCCCTCAAGCCCTTACCCGAACCGGGAACGGCCATTCCCTACTTCTATTTGTCGTTTGTGGCGATCGCCCACGACGACCCGGCCATCTTTCGCTACCTGCTGCGTCAGGTTTATGGCGATCGCCGTTTGGGACCCTGGCACTATTTCATTGCTGGTTTACACGAGGCTGACCCGCTGGCAGCAGTGCTGGCGGAGTATCGGCGAATTGAGTCCGCCGGTCAGCTTTTCATTGTTTACTACCCGGAGGGGGAAGCGGCAGTGAGCGAGCTGGATGGGCGGGTTCCCTATGTGGAGATGGCGGCGGTTTAGTCTTCGTCCCAATTGGGGTATTGAGGCGGGCTGGCTCCCTCGCGGTCGGTGATCTTAGGGTACTTGCCCTTGGGGGCTTGCTCGGCGATCGCCGTCACCATGACCTGATGCCACCAGTCATCCCCAAAGTCAAACCAGTAGCCGAAGGGTTCTCCAACGGATAGGCCCAGATCGTGGATGGTGGTTGCGGTTACAACCCCGGTGGGCTTGCCGCCGAAGTCATCCTCCATCGCCACGGGCAGGACGTAGCGCCGCGCCTTGGGGTCATTGGGGCGATCGCCGCCTACCTGATATTCATACATGTGCTCCTCTTCCCGGTCGAAGGCACGGAAGATGATGTGGTGCAGGTCTTCCAGGGTGTTGCTGCCCTTGATTTCAATGGTGCGACTGATAACCGGATTCTCTTCAATAAATTCCTCGGTGACGGGGCCGCTCATTAGGGCAACCTCCAGGGTATAGAGGGCGTCTGGGGTGAGGTTAGCTGGCGAAGTGGGGCGATCGCCACTGATTTCGACCTCATCCATTTCCCCATCCTCTAATTCCCCATCCTCTGGCTCCTCATCCTCTAATTCCTCAGCCTCTGGCTTTTCACCAGGGATGTAGGGAATTAGTCCCTGGGCGAGGGCGACCTCCTGCACCGATCGCGAAACCAACCGCGCATCCATAAGGATGCCGTCTATCGAGATCGTCCACACCAGCGGATTGTCGTCTAGCTTGCTGGGCAGGCACCAATCGGGGTCAAACTGCCTCATATTGAGCGTGTCGCGCACCTGCTTTGACTTGCTCTGTCCTGTGCTGGCGCTGACGCCAAACTCCTGATACAGATCTGAAGCGCTCATGTGGGGCGTCTGAGACGGGTCGTAGAGAAAATTGACCATGCCGATCGCGTGGGTAATGCCACAGGCCCAGGACTTCGCCTGCCCTTTGGCCAACGGAGACGGACGCTTACGGCACAGCGCCGCCGTCGCATAGCGAATCAGTTGGGCGTACTCCTCATTGAGATGCTGCGCCGCAAACTCATCTGTCAAGGCAGTGATCTGGTCAAACTTCCCCTGCATTTCCTGGGGCACCTTCTCAGACTTCTGAGCCTTCGCCATTCCTCAGCTCCCCGACTAACAACAGTGCAGCCACACAAACTCATTCATCAATCTTAGAAGAATCCAAAATCCAAAATCCCAAATCCAAAATCCTAAGACTCCGGCTCCCCCTCCTCCCCATTGCTCACATTGCGGGGCTGCCGATCCGTTTTCGCGGCGGGCTGACGGCTGGACGACCCATTGGGCTTACCCTCGGTATCGCCATTCTGAATCGACCGCTGATCCAGTTGCCCCTCCAGATTAAGCTTAAGCCCATCGGCAGTGTGGAGCCAGACTTCCCGCTGGGGAAAGGGAATCTCGCTGTCGGTATCCCGCAGAGCCAGCTTAAACCGCCTGCGGTATTCCCGCGCCACGTCCCACTGCTTCATCGGCTGGGTCTTAATCCACACGCGGATGGTGATGGAGCTGTCGCCAAAGTCGTCTACGCCCAGCACCTTCGGCTCTTCCAGAATCAGCTCCTGCCAGTCGGCGTCCTGCTGCATCTCTTGCCCCACCCGCCGCGTCAGGTCCAGCATCTCCTCGATATCGGCGTTGTAGTGGATGGGAATTTTCAGGTCAGCCCGCGACCAGTGGAGGGAGAAGTTGGCTACCCGGTTCACGTCGCTCATGGGAATGGTGATCAGTCGTCCCGCCGCGTCCCTTAGCTGGGTAATGCGCAGGTTCATCTTCTCCACCAGTCCGGCATCGTCGTCGATCTGCACCACGTCGCCAATGGCGTACTGATCCTCCAGGATGATGAAAAATCCCTTAAACGCGCCCTCAATCAGGTTTTGGGCCGCCAGGGAGAGGGCCAAGCCGATCAGACCAATGCTGGCCAGCAGCACGCCAAAGTTGATGCCCGCGATGGTCAGGGCAATGAAAATGCCGATGCCGATCCACACAAAGTTGGCGATATTTTTTACCACGCTGGAAATGGTGGAAATGCGCAGGTGCAGGCGGCGGGAGTCGGTGCTATAGCCGTCGCGGGTGGTGAGGCCAGACACGAAGCGATCGATGAGCACATAGCTAATCCGAATACCGATGAAGGCAATGATGATAATCATCAAGATGGCCGCAGGTATTTTAACGACGGGAATCAGGGTGTTTTGTAGCGCCCGCGTCTGGGGAAACAGGCCAATGCTCCAGATCGTTACCCCCGCCAGAATTAGCCCCTGCACCAGGGGAATCAGCCGGAGCTGCAGGTCGCGCAGATTGCGGCGCTGTTCTTCGCTCAACTGATCCAGCCGGGGAGTGGCGCTCAGTGCCCGCATGCCCCAGCGGAGGGGACGCTCGCGCCAGTGGCCCAAGGCCCAAACGATGGCCAGCGCCACCAGCAGCACGACCCCGACGCGAATCCCCTGCCGCCACAGATATTCCGACTGCCGATGCTGGCGCGATCGCTCCAGAGATTCCCGTATGGTTTCCTCCAGATCCCGCGATAGCGCCCAGGGCACCATACCCTGCATCTGGGCATCCCGCTCGGTAACGGTCATTAAGTAGGTGTCATTGACATAAATGCTGGGCAGATTATTGCCGCCCGACTGATTGACCACGATGTTGATATTGGGGTTTTCCCCCTGGAGATAGTCGTCGCGGATCTCGGCCAGGTTCTCTTCAATCCGCTGCTGCCGCTGGGCCAGGGTCGATTTGGGGGCGGCAACCTGGAACACTTCGCGGCCATCCAATGAAATCCAGCCCACCGCTGAGTCAGACGAAGACGAAGATGAGCCTCCTCCCGACAGGTCGGGCAACTGGAGCAGCACGGGGGGAGGCATGAAGGCTGCAGAGGGCTTTTGCCCCAGACCCGCAGCAATGCCAATGGTCAACACCAGAGCGATCGCCATCCAAGCGCCCCTCCTCGCCCACCGTCTCAACCCTCGGAGGCTCAATACTCGTCTGAGTCTGATCATGTTAAAAATGCTAAATGCTGAACTTTTGTGTACTCTCTCGCAGAGGGCGATCGCCCTACATCGACCGGAGGAAGGACTGAGGGTGCATCGACAGAAGGGTAGATGGTCGTGGACGGTATCTTGCGAATGAGATTGACTGAATTTCGCCGGAATTACCAGCCAAATATCCGGACGTGGCCCGTTTAGCGCGTAGGAAGGAATGGTAGATGCACCCTGATTCTTCCCCCTCGCCGCTTCGGCGGTCAGGGGGTTTTTTGTGGACACAGCCCTACGGGCTCAGGTTTGAGTGTCCTAACGCGAAAGCGTAACGCTATATTCGTATGAATGCTCGATTCGGAGGCATATCGAAGCACATGGAATCCTTAGGCTGGCAGCAAGTTCTCATCGCCCTGGGCGGCTCGACCCTCCTCACCCTGGTGGTGTTTGTGGTGCTGGTGGTGCGCGATCGCCCCTCCGACGATGGCTAAACCAGACGATTCAAGCATCCCCACATTCAGCCTGATCAGACGCAGACCCTAAGGGCATAATGGTCTCGGTGCGATCGCAGCTACAGAACGGCAACGAATCGCAACAAAGGGCGATCGCCCCCCGCCCTCCTGGGCAAACTGAACAGTGGTCAGACCATGACCGCAGTTGCCCCATTTCGACCCTTGCCCCTCTACCGTTTCTGCCGATGACTTCCACCCGCAACACCACCCCCGCTCGCGCCCGCCAAACCCGCCAGCAGTTTGTCAACCCGGAAGACTACCTCTCCTACGAACTTGGCAAAGCCGTGCGCCAGCTCCCGCCCCTCTACACGCGCTTGCTGGCGGGCAGCATCAGCATGGTGATCTTCAGCACCCTCACCTGGGCCTACTTCAGCAAGATCGATGAGGTGGCCGTGGCCAACGGTGAGCTGATTCCCTCGGCCCAGGTGAGGCCCGTGCGGGCCTTGGAGGGGGGCGTGATTGATGAGATTCTGGTGCGCGAAGGCGATGTGGTGGAACAGGGGGACGTGCTGATCGTGCAGGACCCCAAGCTCAACCAGGCCGAGGTGGATCGCCTGCGGGAATCGGCGGCCCTGATTCGTCAGGACATCGCCCGCTACGAAGCGGAACTGAACGGCTCCACCACCACCGGCACGGCCCTGCAGGATGAACTGCTGGCGGCCCGCTTGCAGGAATTTGACACCCGCCAGGCAGCGGCTCAGGCCGAAGCGCAGCGGCTAGCGGCGGGGGTCAGCGAAGCGCGGGCAGAACTCAACCGGCTCCAGGCCAGTTTGCCCAATGCGCGGGAACTGCTGGCCAATGCCCGCGATCGCGAAGAAAGCCTGCGTAGCCTAGTAGACGGAGCCATTCCCCGATTCGACTACCTAGAGGCCAAGGATCGGCTCACGGAGGCAGAGGACCGGCTCGAAAGCATCCAGCGGCAAATTGAGGTGCAGCAGCAGTCCATCCGGCAGGCGGAGCAGGCTTATGAGGCGGCTCAGAAACAGAGCGATCGCCTCGCTTCCGAACGCCGCAGCGAAATCCTCACCCAGCTCAACCAGCGCCGTGAGGAGCTGGCTAATCTGGAAGGTCAGCTAAACCAGGCCACCATCCGCGCCGAGGGGCAAACCATCACTGCCCCCATTTCAGGCCGGATTTACAACGTCCAGGCTACTCTGGCAGAGAAGACCATTGAGCCCGGTGAGGAACTGCTCTCCATCCTGCCGCAAGACGAAACCCTGCTGCTGGAGGTGAAGGTGCTTAACCGTGATATCGGCTTTATTCAGGAGGGTATGCGGGCCAAGGTGAAGGTGGCCACCTTCCCGTTCCAGGAGTTTGGCACCCTTGACGGCACCGTTGCCCAGATTAGCCCCAATGCGGTGGTGGACGAAAATCTGGGGCCAGTCTTTCTCACCCAAATCCGGCTGGAGCAAATCGAGATGCCCGTCGGCGAACAGACCGTTGAGCTGGTGCCGGGGATGGCGGCCACCGGGGAAATTGTCACCCGCCAGAAGTCCGTCCTGACCTTTTTGCTAGAGCCCATCACCCGTCGCTTTAGCGATGCCTTTTCTGTGCGATGAGAGACTGTGGGGGGAGCGATCGCTCATCTCCCGTCTACCCCCTTTTCTCTTGCCAGGTTTTCAATCCTGAAGGATTGGTCGATAATAGAGACAGGCAAACCTGCAAACCATGGGGAATTAGCTCAGTTGGTAGAGCGCCAGGATCGCACTCTGGAAGTCAGGGGTTCGACTCCCCTATTCTCCATTTGACCCCCATTCAGCGACTCTTCTCTGCTTGTAGCCATTTTCTGTGTCGCCTAGGCCCCAGTAGGTCGTTGAGCTGATTGAGATCAAATCCACCGTTCTTTGCATTACTCAACCTCCGCAAATCGAGTCACAAAAAACCAAACTGCGCAAGTCCTATTTAATAGGCTTCACAGAAAAACGATATTAAATCCCGTGGCTTTTGCCAATTACCCAGTGCCGCCGAAAGAAGCGGGACAGACTCGACTCTTCCAAAGCCAGGTAAATGGGGCGACCGTGGGGGCAGGTCTGGGGGTGGCGGGTGCGCTGCCACTGGTCCAGCAGGGTCTGCATTTCCGGCAGCAATAGCTCGGTACCGTTGCGAATGGCGGTGCGGCAGGCGATCGCCACCAGGGCCATATCCATATCTCCCCCCAAACTCAGCTCCAGTAGCGCATCCCGACAGTCCGGCCTTGGGGCAATCGCCTCGGGCACGGTGCGCACCGCCCAGAGATCATCTCCGAAAGGCTCCACGTCCAGCCGCAGCCGCTGGAGCTGTTCCACCTGGGCGGGGGTGAGCTGGGGGAGGATAATGGGGGACTCTACGGACACGAGCTGCCAGCGATCGCACAACTGCTCATACAGCACCCGCTCATGGGCAATGTGCTGCTCCACCAGCCACATGCCGCTGGGGTGCTCTGCCAGGATGTAGGTACGATGAACCTGGGCCAGGGCACGGAGATCCAGCAGTGGGGCGGACTCTTCAGGTCCGGGGGAGCCTGAGTCCGGGGAAATACTGCGAGATGAATAATTGCCGCCGTCTTCAGCGGTTTTCAAAAGCTGGGTGATGCGCTCGGAGTGGGCGGCTTCGCTGAGGCTGGCGGGGTTGAAGCGCAGGGCCTGGGCGATCGCCTCCCGCACCCGCTGCCGCCACGCCTCTATATTTTGCAGATAAATTTCGGCTTTGGCGGGGTGGCGGTTCCAGTCAATCTGGTCAGCGGGCACCTGGAGCTGGAGGAGACAGACGGGGTGGCGATCGCGGGGCAGCGTCCGCCGCAGGGTGCCGATGATCAGCTGCTCCAGTTCCGGAACGTGGACGATGCGTCCGTTAACGGCCACCTTTACCCAGTCGGGCCGATGGCGGTGGCAGCGATCGGGCAAGCCCAGCAGCAGGGCTAGGGTGGCGGACTGGTCAGGCAGAGGCTGGGTGGCCAACTGGAGGTCGTGGGGCTGCACGTCCCGCAGGATTTGGGGCAGGATTTCTCTCGCCGTGGAGCCGGGGTAGAGGGAGAACCAGGGGCGATCGCCCTGTCCCACCTGCCAGGTGATGTGGGGATGGCACAGAGCCAGGTGATAGACGGTGAGCTGCACCATCCGGAGCTGCTGAGGCAGGGAGGGCAGCGCCTGCCGTCGAGAGAGCCAGTTGCCAAATAGGTCATTCACAGTGACGATGGTGCCGGGGGCGATCGCCGCCGTTTCCTGGAAATCCGCACACCCCTGGGAGTCGTAGCGCACCCGCCACCCCTCCATCTCACCCTCCCGCCGACTGCAAATCTCCAGTTCCGCCAGCTGAGCCAGACTGTGGAGCGCTTCCCCCCGAAATCCCAAACTCCGCACCTGGGCGAGATCTTGCCGACTGCGAATTTTGCTGGTGCTGTGGGGCAGGGCCGCCGCCAGCAGATCCGCCCGCCCCATGCCGCTGCCGTTGTCCGTCACCCGAATCCGCCAGGCATCGGGCACCAGCTCAACCGTAATCCGAGTAGCTCCCGCATCAAGAGCGTTCTCCGCCAGTTCCCGCACGACTGCCGCCAGCGAATCAATGACTTCGCCTGCGGCAATGAGATGGACGACATCGCTGGGCAGCGATTGGATGGTGGATGGCATGGCCTGATGGGGGGCGATCGCGACTAGGGACGTATCTAATCAGGTGAAATTCCTGGGGTAGGGGCATGGAATTCCATGCCCCTACCGGTCGGAGATGACAGGTTATTTAATCCACGGTCCCAGGACATAAGGATTGCAAGAACCGGGGAGCGAATTCCTGGCAAACTGGAGCTATGTCGAAGTCGAAATACGATACGATTTACGCCGTGGTGCGGCAGATTCCTTTCGGGAAGGTGGCCACCTACGGACAGGTGGCTGATCTGGCGGACCTGCCTGGCCATGCCCGCCTGGTGGGCTATGCCCTGTTTCGGGTAGACCTGGGGGACGCCGATGTGCCCTGGCATCGGGTGATCAACGCTAAAGGAGAGGTTTCCTACTCGCCCCTGCGCCGAGGCGGGGACTATTTGCAGCGATCGCTCCTGGAAGCAGAGGGCATCCCGTTCAGCCCCGAAGGAAAGATCAGCCTGCGGGAGTACCTCTGGCATCCGCCGATCCCTTTGCCCCTACCTAAAAGCGAATCTTGAGGTGGTCATCCTCCATCTTCGCCCCCGTAGGCTGGAGAGCCGCCAGCGCCTGGGGCAGCACCAGGTTGCGGCGATGGTTGCCAATGCGGATATTCAGCTCATCCCCGGTTTTACTCAAATCCACCTTATCCTTGGGAATGCCAGGAAGATAGACCTCCAGGCTGTACTGATTATTCTCCTGCACCACCCGCAGCGTCGTTTCCTTATAGAACACCTGGGCCGGGTCTTCGTCGGCGAACAGGGTCTCCTTCAGCCGATGCAGGGCCGCCAGACCGCACATCTCCTCAGCGAACAGCGGCACTTCCTTGACGGGCAGCGGATGGAAATTCTCGTGGATTTCCTGGCGATACTGCTGCTGGTTCTGCTTCCACTGCTGGAAGAAGGGGTCGGTGACGGTGTCAGGGATAATCCGATTCGCCACCACCAGATCCGTCGCCACGTTGTAGAGGCTCAGGTAGGCGTGCGCCCGCAGGGACTCCTTAATCACCATCTTTTCGGGGTTAGTCACCAGCCGCACCGAGGTCTTGCTGTTGTCCACCAGCACCCGCTCCAGGTCCTCAATCTGCTGGTAGAACTCGTAGGGCGCGTCCATCACCTGCTGGTCAGGCAGGGAAAACCCGGCGATCGGGCGGAACAGCGGCTCCACCAGGGGCCGCAGGGCCACGGACATGGCCTGGAGGGGTTTGTAGAAGCGGCGCATATACCACCCTGCCACCTCCGGCAGGCTGAGCAGCCGCAGGGCCGTGCCCGTGGGGGCCGAGTCGATAATCAGCACATCGAACTCGCCTTCGTCGTAGTGGCGCTTCATGCGCACCAGGCTAAAAATCTCGTCCATCCCCGGCAGAATCGCCAGTTCCTCGGCCTCCACGCCTTCCAGCCCCCGCGCCTGAAGCACCTGGGTAATGTAGCGCTTGACGGCTCCCCAGTTGTTCTCCAGCTCCATCAGGGCATCCAGCTCCGCCCCCCAGAGGTTGGGATGCACCTGCCGAGGGTCATGGCCCAGCTCCATGTCAAAGCTATCCGCCAGGGAGTGGGCCGGGTCGGTACTGAGCACCAGGGTCTTGTAGCCCAGCTCCGCGCACCGCAACCCCGTCGCCGCTGCCACGGAGGTCTTGCCAACGCCGCCTTTACCCGTCATCAAAATTACGCGCATGAGAGCCAAACCATCTTCGAAAAGTGTCGTTCCCCTTTACTCTATCGATTTTTCCGGAAAGTCAGGGAATCCGGATGGTTTTTGGACATGAAAGTGATCTTTAAAAATGTTTGTACTCTATTTGGGTAGCAATCCGCAGATGGCGCAGATGGACGCAGATAAGGAGTGGTGGGCATAGGGGCGGAAGAATTTAGAGAGGAGAGAGCATTACGCCCATATCCGGCTCTCTCGCCCAAACCGTCTCTATATGACATACATCTTGTGCGATACACAGAAATTGAATACGATTCATCTGCGCTATCTGCGTCATCTGCGGACAATCTGCCTATATGTAGAGAGTTGGAAATTCTGAGTAAGTAGTGAGTTTTGATTCAAGTCTGGGGGAGCCGGGAGTTGGGGGGGGGAAGTTGAGAGGCAACTGGGCCAGCCAAGCCGTTCCCCTCCAAAATCCAAAATCTAAAATCCAAAATCATGAATAAGCCAGAATTGCGGCGATCGCTCCTCAAACTCCGGCGTACCATGCCTGCTACCGAATGGCGGGAAAAGAGCGATCGCATCTGCCATCACCTCCACCAGCATTCCCTCGTCCAGACCTCGCACACCATCCTGGCCTACTTCAGCTTTCGCCAGGAGCCGGATCTCAGTTCCCTGGTGGCGCAGACGGAGCACCGCTGGGGCTTTCCTCGCACCTTGGGGCAATCCCTGGCGTGGCACCTCTGGTCTCCCCACACCTCGCCGCCGCTCCAATCGGGGACGTTTGGGATCCTCGAACCCCATCCGGACTGTCCCGTGCTGACGCCGGAGGAAGTAGATCTGATTCTGGTTCCGGCGATCGCCTGCGACTTCCAGGGCTTCCGGCTGGGCTACGGCGGCGGCTTCTACGATCGCCTGCTGAGTCAACCCAACTGGGCCAACAAACCCACCATCGGCATTATCTTCGAGACCCTGCGCCTACCCACCCTGCCCCACGACCCCTGGGACCTTCCCCTCAATGCGGTCTGCACCGAGGCAGGCATCTTCGACGCAACCCCCAGGTGAGACCTAGCCCAAATCCGGGCATCCTACGGGCAGAGTAATCTCTTTAACAAGAATACAGAAGCCAGGATTCAGGATTCAGGAGCGTGATAGGCATTGACTCCTGACTTCTGACTCCTGACTTCTGACTCCTAAAGAAACCAGGGATGCAGGACAGCCAGCTCATGAATCAACTTCAGCTCACCGAATGGGAGCGGGTACGAGCCACCTTTCAGCGCATTTGGGGCTATCCAGATTTCCGTCCGCCCCAGGGGGAAATCGTCCATTGTCTAATCAGCGGTCAGGATGCCCTGATCGTTATGCCTACGGGTGGGGGCAAGTCCATCTGCTTCCAGCTTCCAGCCCTGATGCAGACTGGGCTGACCCTGGTGGTCTCGCCCCTGGTGGCGCTAATGGAGAATCAGGTGGCGGAACTGCGGGAGAAGAAGCTGCCCGCTGCCTCCCTTCACGGGGAATTGCCTCCGCAGCAAAAACAGCGAACCCTCTGGCAACTGGAGCACCAGCGCCTGCGGCTGCTCTACCTCTCGCCAGAAACCCTGCTAAGTCCGGCAGTGTGGGGACGACTGTGCCAGCCAACGCTGAAGATTAACGCTCTGATTCTGGATGAGGCCCACTGTCTGGTGCAGTGGGGCGACACCTTTCGGCCTGCCTATCGGCGGCTGGGGACGGTGCGTCCGGCTTTGCTCAAGGCCAAGGGCGGGGGGAAACTGGCGATCGCCGCTTTCACCGCCACCGCTGACCCTGATGCCCAAACCACCATCCGTACCGTCCTCCAGCTCCAGAACCCCCAGCCGTTTCTCCTCAACCCCTACCGCCCCAACCTGCACCTGGCCGTACAGACGGTCTACACTCGCCGGGGGCGACGGCAGCAGATGCTGAAGTTTATGCGGGCGCGATCGCACCAGGCCGGACTGGTCTACGTCCGTACTCGCCGCGACAGTGAGGAGCTGGCGGACTGGCTGAGCCAGCAGGGCTTTACCACCGCCGCTTACCATGCCGGTCTGGGCGCGTCAGAGCGGCGGCGCATTGAGGCGACCTGGCTGGGCGGCAAGATTTTGTGGGTGATTTGCACGAATGCGTTCGGCATGGGAATTAACCATCCCCACGTCCGTGCTGTGATTCACTACCACTCCCCCCTCATTCTGCCCGAGTATGTCCAGGAGGTGGGCCGGGGCGGACGGGACGGCGACCCCGCCGAGGCATTGACCCTGATTAGCGAACCCACGGGCTGGCTCGACCCCGACGACCAGCAGCGGCAGAGCTTTTTCTTGAATAAGCTGCGATCGCAACAGCAGCGCGCCCTCCAGCTGGCCAAACGCCTGCCCGATGAAGGCAACGTCACCGACATCAGCCGCCAGATGAAGGACGGGGCGATCGCCCTTTCCCTCCTCCACAGCATGGGCCGCCTCCGCTGGACGGACCCCTTCCACTACACCTTAGAAACTGCGGCGAAGGCAACGCCGCTCCAGCACGACAGTGCCGCCCAGCAGATGACCCACTATCTGCGGACGCAGGACTGCCGCTGGAAATTTTTGCTAGACGCTTTCGGCTTTTCAAAGGATGCAGCGGGGATGCGGTGTGGGCATTGCGATCGCTGCCGGGCCAAACGTTCTGGATAGATGCGGACCCTTTACGGGCAAAGCATTTGGTCGATACATTACTGGCTCTTGCAAAAGATTTCTGCCAAATGCATTGCCCCTACTGGCGGCCCATAGATTGCAGTAGCCACAGGGACGCCACGATGCCCACGAAATGGGCCAGGGCAATGTTGGTATTGGCCTGCACCACCCAGATGTCCAGGGGTTGAATGGCCTGGGTAATCCGCTCGAAAAAGGCTCCGCCTCCCTGGGGTTGAGACAATGCCTTAGCCACCAGGGCACCGATCAGGGCTTCGCCGCCCAGCAGCGTTAGGAGCATCCCCACCAGGTTAATGATTAGACCGATGCGCAGCGCTTGAATCACCTCTGCTGGCTTGGGTCGTGCCCGACCATCCGCCGATCGCAGCTTGAGAGAGACGCGGGTGTAGCGAAACGCCCAATAGGCCCCAGCGTAAAGCCCCACCAGACCCGCCACCGCAAAAAACAGACCAACTCCGGCACCGGGATTGTCGCGGCCAGCGGCCTCGTTCGCCGGACTCTGCTGGAAACTGATGACGACAGACGAGAACGCCAGAATCAGGGTCGAGACCACGGCTAGAACGGCCTGCGCCCAAAAGCTAATCCAGCCGTACATGCGAAACCCCCCGGCAATGCGCCGAATCGCGGGAGGCAAGAGTTGGGAGTCCTTATCTAACATGGTGTGTTCAGCCGAAATTGCGGTGCGATCGCCCCTCTAACCAAATCTTGAACCGAATGTAGGCCGCCAAGCCCGACAGCAGCACCAGCCCCAATCCACCGGCTAAGGGATTTTGATCGATTCCCGACAGCCACTCAGGTCGGCTGGCCTGGTAGATGACCAGATTGCCCACATTAACCACATAATAGCCCCAGACCAGCCCGGCATGGAGGCCAATGGGAAACCCCAAACAGCCCCGGTGCGATCGCTTCCCCCACACCAGCGCCAGTCCCAGCAGCACCAGTCCCGGAAACTGGGGAAAGGTGCGGATCATCTCGTCAAGGGGCCGAATAAAGTGCAGCACCGCAAAGGTCAGGCTACTGGCCCACAGGGCAGCGGCAGGGGCATAATCGCGATCGCACTCATCCAGCAGCCAGCCGCGAAATACCAGCTCCTCACCTAGTCCGACCCCCAGCGCGACCACCAAGCCTTCTAAAACAATGCGGAAGAGGTCACTGCTGCGGGCAAAGCTCGGCATCGGCCAATCCACCCAACCCAAAAGAGCCTGAAGCCCAAACAAGCTCAGCAGGCTCAGCATCCCCAGCGTCAGCCCCTGAAGCAGTTCAAAAAGATTGCGGCGTCCCCGTCCCAGGCCATAGTACTGGAGAGGGCGGGAAAGGCCGTGGACCCAGCGCCCCCAGATCTGGAGCAGCAGCAGAAACTCCCAAAAGAGGACCGCCATGGTGGCAATGCTGGCAGTATTCGCATCGATGATCAGGGCTGAAATGACTATGTAAAAGGGAATCCAGGCGATCGCCAGCAGCACTAAAAAGCCCCCGATTCGAGTAGGGGCAGGACAGGGGGCGATCGCCCCCAGCATCTGCTTCAGCATGTCTCGCCTGTCTCCAGCAGCGATTGGGGACAATCCTAGTCGTCGGGTTCGATGGTGCTGGTCAGGCCATAGGATTTCAGCCCTTCGCAGTAAAATTCAGCGTGTTCCTGGGCGCAGATAATGACCAGGGCAATGCCATCGGTGTGGGCGCGCATCATGATGTCAACGGCTTGAGGCGTCGTCAGGCTCGTCACTGTCTTCAATAGCGCCTCGACGACATGCTCCATCGTGTTGTAGTCGTCGTTGTGGAGCAGTACGCGATAGCGGGGTACATGTTTTCTGACTGTTGATGTTGAACGCTTCTCAATCGTTTCAACTGACACGGTCCTATACCTCCCTCATCCAAGTCCGAACTGCCGATATGCCGGACTCAGCTCGTTAAAAATAATTTTTGTGTCTGATGACTAGTATATTGAGCCATCTGTGCATTCGTAAAGGCTCAGCGATTACCTGAAAGTAACCCAAAAGCAGCGGGGTGAGCGATGCCCACCCCGCCTGGTGCCTGTCGCGGCTATTAAGCTGTAGCCACTCAATGGAGCTGACGGGAGTCGAACCCGTGTCCGCTTCGGGTAGTAATATCCCATTCATTCACAGGTTTAGCCTATCTAATCCTCAAGGCGGGAACCATCCTTAGCCCGGATGGAAGGGCTCTCTGGTGAAGTCTTAGCCAGTGTCCGACCAGAGCAGAGCACTGGAGCATCCGTTGGGGTTAGGTCCACAGCCCTTAACGGAGTCGAACTGTGGACGCTCGCAACTTAAGTTAAAGTTTACGCAAGGACGGTTGCCTTACGGCGAGCAAATGGCTTGATTTCGTTCGCACTTACTATTTTTGAGCCTTGATTAACGAGAGTGGACTCACTCTCGACCTGTATCATGGAATAGCTTTCGCCAAAACGTCGAAACCGTAACAGCCCCGCGTATATGGTGCTATACCATTCATTTGTCTGTATTGTTTATTGTAGCGCATTACTTAACGCTCGTGTTTTGTGACATGCTCCCGACACTCATCCTTCGGATGGAGTGCGAGCTTCAGGGATCGATCCCCTAACGCCAGGGCCATCAGAAGTATTGTTGATCCGTTGACATGGACACCGCATTGACATTTCAGCCACACCAAATTCTTTGCCTGGAGCATCACCATCGGTTTCTCTATGCCGAGCTGATTCAGGCGATCTCCCAACGAGGCGTTGTATGGGTACGTCCCCTTGCCCTCAAAACGCTGGCAACAAACGCGCAATTGCCTCATGCCGTATCGGGTTCACCACACTACTGGGCTGACCTAGAGCTTAGCTGCCTACATGACATGCGACAAAGCTCTGATCTACTCTGGCCTACCGTCCTATTTCGGGAGGCTTTAGATGTCGAGGTCATTCCCCTGCTCGCTCATCTCAGTAGCCAGAAGCGTAGTTTGCAGAGCGATCACAGTGCACGCGAGCAGTTCCAACAGTTCATTCACCAGGTTTGGCAAGACCACGCCAACTTGTTCCCGGCGGGGCCAATTGCTACAGCCTAGATCAGCGACCAGAACTCAGAGCAAGCGTCTTCAAACCCTCACCCACGAACTGGGTACCAGTCTCACTCGTCCAGCGTCCATCTCAGACATCAGTAGCTCCAGCGCCTCGTAGTCCACGTCGGAGACGTAACCTAGCCGAGTCAGCTCCTGATTGATCGCATTCTCGATATCAGGGGTGAGTTGCTTTATGCACAAAGCCTTTTCGACCAGGTTGCGAATTACATGAGTTGATTGCATGGCTGGCAAATCCTCATAGACAGGTTGGGGGCGACTTAAGCGCCATTCCACCACTTGCGGAGAAACCCGTTAACCGCCTCACGACTGATTCATCAGCACTGCCTATTAGACGGTGTGAGAATCGGCGTGTTAGTGGAACGACCATTGATAGAAATTCTCTGCTGAGTCACTCATCATACAGGTGATGCAGTGCGAGCGAGAGTTGTGATCTTCGTCACAACCCCCTGTACCCTGAGTAGAGTCAGAGGTCCCGGCAATGTCTATCGATTGGGGGATACACCGATAAAATAGATGGTTAACAAACACGAGCTTCGGGGAATCTTAATGATGGGTTCAAAATTGTCAGGCTTTGTGTGAAATCCTGATGAGCACGTGGCCATCAATCATCAATAAAGCTAGTAAGGTATGCCCCTCCGCCTTATCTATGCCTACCGACTCAAAACCTGGGCCTGCAGGTCTGGGAAGCGAGAATTGGTATTCTTGTATACGTTTTGTTATATAAGTTTACCTGAAACTTTAACTGTTGATTTCGGTGAATGAAGATTTAACGAAGCCAGACGAAGCATCTTGGCTGAATACGTGGGTTTGGCTATCGTCGTATCATCCGACACCCATTTCATTTTTGTTGCAATGAACAATTAGGTTGAAAACTATGGCAAACGTTCTACAGAATACTGAAGTGAGCTTGATTGTGCCAAGTGGCCACATCAATGCAGCGAATTCTGAACTCTTTAGACGGCAACTTGTCGAAGCTATCTCTACGCCGACTTCATCGCCACTGGCTGTGGATATGTCGAGCGTCGAGTCCCTCGACAGCGCTGGCCTTATGGCCCTAGTGTCGGCACTATCGGCGGCTCAGGCCCAAAACCGCGAATTTTTTATCTGCAGTGTTCCTGCACCCATTCGAATCATTTTTGAACTGACCCAACTCGACCAGGTCTTCGAAATTCTAGATGAGACGCCCGCTCCAATGGCGCTGGCCGCATAGGTGTTTCCGACGAGCTGCTTCAGTACTCCTCAGTTAAACGTTTTTTCAGAATCAAGCCTGCGCGTGCTCCCTAGCCTCGCAGGTTTTTTCGTGTAGCGCTACGTCTCGTCGTTAAGACGTTATCCTATTAAGGACATGGTCATAAGTAAAGGCTGTTGGGGCGCGCCCCACCATAGCTGTATTTAATTATGATCACCTCCTTAACAGAACATTGGATAGCTAAGTTGCTGTGGTTACTGCTGTTGACCAATTAATCAACTCTGACATCGCACGCCCCGCCCGCTACTTGGGTAACGAGCTGAGGGCGGTTCACAAGGATTGGCAGTCAGCCGTGGTTCGCTGGGCGCTGACATATCCCGAGGTTTACGAGGTCGGGGCATCGAACTTGGGCCATTTCATTCTCTACAGCATCCTGAACGTGCAGCCCCGGCAACTGTGCGATCGCGCCTACCTGCCCGCACCCGACTTGGCGACCAAGCTGCGGGAAACCGATACTCCCCTTTTTGCGGTGGAATCGCGGCGATCGCTTCAAGCTTTTGACATTCTCGGCTTCAGCCTCAGCTACGAGCTAGGAGCCACCAATATTCTGGAGATGCTGGCGCTGGCTGGTATTCCCCTGACCTGGCAGGCGCGGCAGCAGTCCGGAACCTGGAATGTAGAATCGGGCAGCTATCCCCTGATCTTCGCAGGTGGCCAGACCGCCACCGCCAACCCCGAGCCCTATGCCGACTTTTTCGACTTCATTGCCCTAGGGGATGGTGAGGAACTGCTGCCTGAAATTGGTCTAATTGTCGAGGAAGGAAAGGCTGCCGGACTCAGCCGTGAAGACCTGCTGCTAGATTTAGCCCAGGTTCCGGGCGTTTATGTCCCGCAGTTCTACAGGGTTGAACTTGGCGGAGCCGTTGTTCCGGCCCGTGCCGACGTCCCTGCACGCATTGTGCGGCGGGTCGCCACCCCCATGCCGGCCTACTCCATTGGCCTTGTTCCCTATATCGAGACCGTTCACGACCGCCTGACGATTGAGGTGCGGCGCGGCTGCACACGCGGCTGTCGGTTCTGCCAGCCCGGCATGTTGACCCGTCCAGCCCGTGACGTCGATCCAGCGGAGGTGGTAGACACCATCGAGCAGGGCATGCGCGAGACTGGGTTTAATGAATTCTCCCTGCTGTCCCTTAGCTGCTCCGACTACCTCTCCCTCCCGGCAGTGGGGCTAGAGATTAAAAATCGTCTCAAGGATGAAAATATTTCCCTCTCGCTGCCGAGTCAGCGGGTCGACCGCTTTGACGAGAACATCGCCAATATTGTTGGCGGGACGCGCCTCAGTGGCTTGACCTTTGCCCCCGAAGCGGGCACCCAGCGGATGCGCGACATCATCAATAAGGGCTTGACCAACGAAGAGCTGTTGCGCGGGGTCAAAACCGCTTATGAGCAGGGATGGGGCCGGGTCAAGCTATATTTCATGATCGGCCTACCCGGAGAAACAGACGCGGATGTGGTCGGCATTGCGGAAACCATTCGCTGGCTGCAGCAGGAGTGCCGAGCCAAAAAGCGGAAACCGCTGGGCTTCAACGTCACCATCTCCAACTTCACGCCTAAGCCCCACACGCCTTTCCAGTGGCACTCTGTAGCGACGGCTGAGTTTGAGCGGAAGCAGCAGCTACTGCGGGAAGAGTTTCGCGGCATTCGTGGCCTCAAGGTCAACTTTACCGATGTCCGCATCTCGGCGATGGAAGACTTTTTGGGGCGGGGCGATCGCCGTCTTGCCTCGGTTATCCAGCGGGCCTGGGAGCTGGGAGCCGGGATGGACTCGTGGTGGGAAAGCCTAGATCGGGCCTTTGCGGCTTGGGAACGGGCGATCGCCGAGTCAGACTTGACCTGGAAATACCGCCAGATTGAGCAGGGGGAATGGAACTACTTTGCGCCCAATGGCGACGATCAGGCCGAGGCAACCTCTAAGGCTAATCTAGACGCCCCCCTCCCCTGGGACCACATCGATACAGGCATTGCCAAATCCTGGCTCCATGAAGATTTGGCCCGCGCCTTGGCGGCAGCGACGGTGCCCGACTGTGCCTTTGAAGGCTGCTCTCACTGCGGCGTCTGCGGCACGGACTTTGGTCACAACGTGGTGGTACCGCCACCCCCCATTCCCCAGTTTGCAGGGCATTTTGTGCCGAACCAGCAGCGCGTGCAGCGACTGCGCCTCCGCTTGGGCAAGCGGGGAGACATGGCCCTAATCAGTCACCTAGACCTAGTGCGCCTGCTGGATCGAGCGGTGCGGCGTGCGGCACTGCCGGTTTCGTTTAGCGGCGGCTATCATCCCAGCCCGCGTATTTCGCCTGCCAATGCGCTGCCGCTAGGAGCTACTAGCTCAGCCGAGCTAGTGGACTTTGAGCTAACAGAAGGGATGGATCCATGGGAGTTTCGCGATCGCCTCGCCGCCCAGCTCCCAACCAACGTGCCCGTTTATCAGGCAGAAACCGTTGACCTGACCTCACCCTCTGCCACTAAGCTGCTGGAAAAGGCAGAGTACTACATCTGGGTAGGGACTATCCCTCAGGGTGAAGACCGTTCTGATGCTGAGCCGCCCGTTTCACCCCAGCAGTGGCAGGCTTGGATCACGGCGATCGCCCAAGCCGATGCGCTTTGGCTAGAGAAGACCAGCAAGTCGGGGCGCGTGATGCAGCTAGATGTGCGCGATCGCCTTTTTGAACTGGAGTGGGTTGACCCAGCCCAACGACCCGACCTGGTCGAAGACAAATCGGAACAATGCTCCGATGCTGCCCTCCTCCGATATGTCGGTAGCTGCCGTAACGATGGCACTCTCCTGCGCCCCGGCCAGATTGTTCAGCTACTCGAAGCTTTGGCCTCCCATCCGCTCCAGCTTATCCATACTCATCGGAGTGGGCTATTCCTGGCACCCTGATTTGTGGCGATCGGGACTTCTTGGGACAGTGGGTCGGTAACTGTCCTAATTCGTAAGGGAGCAGCCAAATCATCAGATTAATTAATAGCAAACTGAGTGGCGGAAACGTCTGACCAAGCTATAATGCTTTTCATATGGAAGCATTCGTCAATGAGAGTCCTCTAAGACCATCCCAGCTTTAATCGTTGCACTGGTTGGTTGGGGTTTGCTTCTAACAGCATTTCGAAATTTCGGATTCCTTCTGGCTTGAATTCTGTTGTCAACTGAATCTTCAGAATTTTCTCTTGCTAGACTGATAGCTGGCTTGGGGTTGATTCTGCTAGCCCGTTTTCGAATGATCTTGCCTGGGAAGTCTCTTCTTCGAGCCATGCACTGAGGACTCGTTCGCATTCTCAGGGTACGAGCGCTTCCCAGACCTAATTAGGACCGTATCAGATTGCCAAGTGTATGCAGTACTCCGACAAAGCCAGCTAGCTAGGTGCGATGGATGCTAAGCGCATATGCCTAGAGCTGAAAGAAATTGAGGAAATTGAATGCCTAAGCAGATTATTATTGCCGAGCAGCACCGTATTGCTGCTGTTTTTTCAGAAGACCAGATTCAAGAGCTGATTGTCGCCAAGGGAACACACCAGGTCGGTGACATCTATGTGGGCACCGTTGAGAACGTGCTTCCCGGTATTGATGCGGCCTTCGTCAATATCGGTGATGCTGAGCGCAACGGTTTTATTCACGTCAGTGACCTGGGTCCCCTGCGGCTGCGCCGGGCGGCGGGCTCCATTACCGAACTGCTGGCCCCGCAGCAGAAAGTGCTCGTTCAGATCATGAAAGAGCCAACCGGAAATAAGGGACCGCGCCTGACGGGAAACATTACCCTACCTGGACGCTACCTAGTGCTCATGCCGTTCGGTCGGGGGGTGAACCTGTCCCGCCGCATTCGCAGTGAAAATGAACGAAACCGACTGCGGGCGCTGGCAATCCTCTTGAAGCCAGCGGGCATGGGGCTGCTGGTGCGCACGGAGGCAGAGGGCGTGTCGGAAGAGGGCATCATTGAAGACCTGGAAGCGCTCCAGCGCCAGTGGGAAAACATTCAGCAGGAGGCGATGACAACACGCCCGCCTAATTTGCTGAACCGCGATGATGACTTCATTCAACGGGTGCTGCGGGATATGTATAGTGGCGACGTAAACCGCATCGTCGTCGATTCCCACACCGGCCTCAAGCGGGTTAAGCACCATCTGACCAACTGGAACGGCGGGCGATCGCCCCAGGGTGTGCTGATCGACCACCACCGCGATCGCGTTCCTATCCTAGAGTATTTCCGGGTTAACGCTGCTATCCGGGAAGCGCTCAAACCTCGGGTTGACTTACCTTCGGGTGGATACATCATCATCGAGCCAACCGAGGCCCTCACCGTCATCGACGTTAACTCTGGCTCATTTACCCGGTCGGCCACCGCGCGGGAGACGGTGCTTTGGACTAATTCAGAAGCGGCGGTCGAAATTGCCCGCCAGCTACGGCTCCGTAATATTGCTGGGGTGATTATCATCGATTTCATCGATATGGATTCCCGCCGAGACCAGCTTCAGGTGTTGGAGAGCTTCAACCGGGCACTCAGAGCCGATAAAGCCAGGCCCCAGATTGCTCAACTGTCTGAACTGGGGCTGGTGGAGCTAACGCGGAAACGTCAGGGCCAGAACATATACGAGCTATTTGGGCAAACCTGTCCCACCTGTGGCGGGCTCGGGCACATTGTGCATCTACCTGGAGAAGTCGATTCCCCTGCCCATGAAATTACCGAAGCCCCCCCGAGCTACCCGGCGGTCGAAGCCCATACAGCTCTGCCGACAGAGGTTTGGGATGGCCAGGGAGACGAGGGGGATCTGGATGCCTCCCCCGACCTGCAGGAGCTTGACCTGGTCAACCACCCTAGCTACCAAGAGCGGGGGAGCAGCAATCGCCGTCGCCGTCGTCGCCGCGCTCCCTCCGAACCCGTCACGGCCTCTCGCACAACGACTCCGGTACGGGCTGAATCTAGCGGTGGGGATGTGGCTGAGCCCGAAAGCGCCGCCACTGCCAATGGTGAATCCCCCCGCAAAGAGAGCCGACCAGAGCGGACCGAGCGCTCAGATCGGCGATCTTCTAATCGCCGGGACAAGTCTTCCTCTGCCTCAGAGGTGGTCTTTGTGGAGATGACGCCACAGGAGCAAGACATCTACGCCCTTATGGGAATTTCGCCCCTAGTATTGGCAACCGAGCCGGTTAAAAGCCCCAAAAATGCCATCGTCAATGTAGTTTTGCCTGGGCAGGAGCGGCGAACCGAGTCTCAACCTGAAGAAGACTCGAATCACGATAACGGTGCTAGTTCTAACGGCTCGTCTTCTCCCGTTACCAATGGCAGCAAGGAAAACTCGCCTAGCCCCAAGAAAAAGGTGATTCTCCCCAGCGAGAAAACTACCTCGACTCCTGAGAAAGCCGACTCGGCCTCTGAAGAGCATGCCGTAGCAGTGGCGATCGCCGACACCTCCAATTCCCTCGACGAAGCCTCAGAGACAGAGCACGAGTCCGAAAATTCTTCAGCAAGCCGCCGTCGCCGTCGCCGTCGCTCATCCGCTGCTGAGGCCAGTAGCTAGCGTACCGTCAGGAGTCGTTATTTAGCGAATCTTCTCCGCGTTTCTCCTGAATCCGCAAATGCGAGTTTCCGTGGAATTAACTCCGGCATCGAATCATGGCTCTACTGCTTCAGAACGGTTGGCAGGAGTTGACGAGGTTGGACGGGGAGCCCTGTTTGGGCCGGTCGTCGCTGCTGCCGTGATTTTACCGACCCCTGCCCACGCAATATTGGCAGCAGCAGGCGTAACCGACAGTAAGAAGCTTTCCCCTACCCGCCGGGAAGTCCTGTATGACCTAATTCGGTCACAGGCATTAGCCTGTCGGGTGGGGTTGGCATCGGTAGCGGAAATCGACCGACTAAATATTCTAAAGGCTTCCTTGCTAGCCATGGAAAGAGCGATCGCCAGACTGTCCCCACCAGCCGACTTCTGCCTGGTAGACGGCAATCAGCGCATTCCTCAGCTTGAAATCCCCCACGATACCCTCGTTAAAGGAGATTCGCTGTCCCTGGCGATCGCTTCTGCCAGCATTATCGCCAAGGTGTGGCGCGATCGACTAATCGTGCGGCTGGCAGCTAAATATCCCCAGTATGACCTGGCAACCAACAAGGGGTACGGCACTCCCAAGCACCGACGAGCGCTAGAGGAGTTTGGCCCAACCCGCTATCACCGGCAGTCCTTTAAAATTTGCCGTGAGACCAGCGAGCGTCAAATGCAGTTGCTGCCATAGAACGGCTCGCTGCTAGACCGTTCTGTTCAGCGTCACGATCAAAAATCAGGACAAATCCCACAGGGACTTATCCTGATTTTTAGTCTTGACAGACCACTAGCGCTTCGCCAGCTTTTTCGAAATTTTCCGCAGGCGAATGGATTCAGGCGTAACCTCCAGGAGTTCATCTGGACCGATGTACTCCAGGGCGCGCTCCAGGCTCATCTCCTCCGGCGTTTGTAGCTGCACCAGCTCATCCCCCGTCGCCGAGCGATGGTTGGTTAGCTGCTTGGTCTTACAAACGTTCAGCTCCACATCCTGGGGACGGTTGCTCTCGCCGATGATCATGCCCTTATAGACTTTGGTGCCGGGTTCGATAAAGAAAGACCCACGGTCTTCGGCATTCTTCAGCGCATAGAAGGTGGCAACCCCTTCTTCGAAGGAAATCAGGGCACCGTTGCGACGGGTTTCTAGATCACCCACCATGGGGCGGTAGTCGCAGAAGCTGTGGTTCATGATGCCATCGCCCCGCGTAATTCGCATAAACTCACCCCGGAAGCCAATCAAGCCGCGGGCGGGAATGATGAATTCGAGCTGGGTGCGTCCATTGCCACCGGCCATCATGTTCTGCATCTCGCCTTTACGCTGCCCCAGTCGCTCAATACAGCCCCCAACCGCTTCGTCAGGTACGTCTAACACCAGCATTTCATAAGGTTCGCAGGGCTGACCGCTGACCTCGCGGAAAATCACCTGGGGTTGGGACACCTGGAACTCGTAGCCTTCGCGGCGCATGGTTTCGATCAGAATACCGAGGTGCAGTTCGCCCCGACCCGCCACCGCAAAGCGATCGGGGGAGTCGGTTTCATTAACCCGTAGGGCCACGTTTGTTTCCAGCTCGCGCATGAGGCGATCGCGCACCTGACGCGAGGTGACGTAATTCCCTTCCTGCCCTGCAAAGGGTGAATCGTTGACGCAGAAGGTCATCTGCAGCGTAGGCTCATCTACCTTAATGAGAGGTAGGGCCTGGGGCTCATCAGGACAGGTAATGGTTTCGCCGATGTTGGCATCACTGAAGCCCGCTACAGCCACGATGTGACCGGCGGAGGCTTCCGGCAGATCGACCCGCGCTAGCCCTTCAAAGCCAAGCAGCTTCGTCACCTTAGACTTGACAACTGAGTCATCCTCCCGGACTAGGGCCGCCTGCTGGCCCATCCTGATCGTGCCATTGTGGATACGGCCAATGACGATGCGGCCCAAATAGTCGGAATAGTCGAGGGTAGTCACCTGGAGCTGCAGCGGCTTCTCCGGATCACCCACCGGCGGTGGCACGTGCTGGACAATGGCTTCAAATAGGGGCTGCATATCTACCCCTTCGGCATCTAGGTCATTTTTGGCGTAGCCCTGTAGCCCAGAGGCAAAGAGATAGGGAAACTCACACTGGTCATCATCGGCTCCCAGCTCCAGAAACAGATCCAGCACCTTATCTACTGCGCCGTAGGGATCCGCCTGGGGACGGTCAATTTTGTTGACCACCACAATGGGCCGCAACCCCTTCTCCAGCGCCTTCTTCAGCACAAAGCGGGTTTGGGGCATAGGGCCTTCGTTGGCGTCCACGATGAGAATACAGCCGTCTACCATGCCCAGCACTCGCTCTACCTCACCACCAAAATCGGCGTGGCCGGGGGTATCCACGATATTGATGAGCATGTCTTTGTAGCGCACTGCCGTATTTTTCGACAGAATGGTGATGCCCCGCTCCCGCTCCAGGGTATTGGAGTCCATAACGCAATCTGGCACCTCTTCCCCCTCACGGAACGTACCAGACTGTTTGAGCAGAGCATCAACCAAGGTGGTTTTACCGTGGTCAACGTGGGCGATGATGGCGACGTTGCGAATGGGAAGCGTCATAGAAGAAGTCCAGAAAAATAGCGGGGTCGAAAGTATGAATAGGAGTTGAGACTTGTTAAGTTTTGGAGCTTCCAGGAGAGGCTTGACGTGTCGCCTATATCACATTAGCGATCGCAAAACCTATAAAGAAGCTTTAACAATCCTATCCTAATCGTCCCCCAAATGGCCCATGGGAAAAAACCGAAGACGGCGGCTGAATTCCACATCTACACTTGTAACCGTGGCGATCGCCCTAAACGCAGCTTGTCCAGTTGTTTGAAACCAGTAATTCCGCTATAATGAGAAATGGCCTCTAATTAAGCAGCACGTAACTCGACAGGGTTAAATCAGGCTGGGCAAATAGAGTGGGTCAATATCTGAATCTTATATATCTGGCGGCATAGCCAAGTGGTAAGGCAGAGGTCTGCAAAACCTCCATTCCCCAGTTCGAATCTGGGTGCCGCCTTTTTAGACAACTGTGCACTCTGCTCCCAGCCAGTTTATTGGTCTACCTGGTCAAGGGAATGGCTAGCCAGAGCAACTGGACGACTGTAACTGAATCCAATTTCGCCTGGGAGCAGGACGCTCTGGAATTCGTCAAAGGCAAATTTCCCGACCGTCCGCCCTATCTAGCCTGGTCGAATTTTGAGTTCATCGCCACGGACGGCAGCATCAATGAGGTTGATCTGCTGGTTTTTACGCCACAGGGGTTTTTCCTGGTGGAAATCAAAAGCTGTCCTGGGCGGCTGACGGGTGATTCAGGTACCTGGATGTGGGAGACAGACGTTCCCAACATTGTGGAACTCAAAAGGAGCTGACCTCTATGTTGCTAGAACTCAGACGCTTAACCGTGCCACCGGGCGATCGCCTCCTACTCCGTGATGTCACCTGGGCAGAGTTTGAACAGATTCTCGACGACCTGGGCGAACACCGCTCCGTTCGCCTTGCTTATTGTCAGGGGGTGTTAGAGCTGATGACGCCACTGCCCGAGCATGAGGCTGCTAAAGAAATCATCTCCGACCTCATCAAAGCCCTGCTCGAAGAACTAGACATCGACTTCTGGCCCCTCGGCTCCACCACCTTCAAGAACGAGCGCATGGTCGAGGGGATTGAACCGGATCAGTGCTTTTATACACAAAACGAGGCGATCGTGCGGGGCAAAGACCGCATTGACCTCGCACTGGACCCGCCCCCCGACCTGGCCATCGAAGTTGATGTTACCTCCCGCACCCATCCCGACATCTATGCCTCCCTCGGCGTCCCAGAACTCTGGCGCTTCGAGAAGGGCAACCTCCAGATTTATCGCCTCCAGGATGGGCGGTATCAACCCGTTGTGGAGAGTGCCCTCATGCCTGGGCAACCCCTCAATGCCATCATCCCTCAATACCTCAAGCAGAGCAAAATTGAGGGACGCAACCGCACCCTCAGAGCCTTTCGCGCCTGGGTTCAAGAGCAGATTTCCTGAGGTTTTCATCCATGCCCCAGCCACCCTCCTCCCTCTACGACACCGACTTTTATGCCTGGACTCAGCAGCAGGCCCAACTGTTGCAGGCGAAAGACTGGCATCAGCTAGACATTCCACACCTGGTTGAGGAGTTAGAAGACTTGGGACGACGAGAACGACAAGAACTCAGAAACCGATTGGCTGTTCTGCTGGGGCACCTGCTGAAATGGCAGTTTCAATCGCAACAGCGCAGTAACAGTTGGCTGGCAACCATCCGCGAACAGCGTGAACAAATTGCCCTACTGCTGATGGAAAACCCAAGCCTCAAGCCCTACCTGTCGGAAGCGATGGCGATCGCCTACAAATCAGGGCTAAACCTCGCCGTTCAAGAAACCGGACTGTCCTATGAGACTTTTCCCCCCGATTCTCCCTATTCGTTAGAAAGTGCTTTGGATAACGAATTCCTCCCTCAGTAACTGCTAGCTCAACCGCTGAAAAAGTTGAGCTGGTGGCAAGTTGGGACGCCGAGCGGTTTGAAACGGCCATCACTGCACCTCCCGGTGACGAGGAGCGATCGCGCAGCGACTCCTCTGGAGTATCGCCCCCTCCCAGCGCTACCTAATCACCCCCATCAAAAAAAAGTATCCCACTTGTCTTGACTCTGCGTCCGCTCTCCAGTAGCCTACCGGGCTATGACTGTGTGTTCGCAGTCTGGTCTCCCAAAAACTTAGCTGGTGGCGGTACCGGAAGTTGTTCCCGCAACGTCCGGCACCTAACCCGCACGCCAGGGGTAGTCTGACGTGAAGGCTAGGGTTCATTATGGCCCTTAGTCGTCACGCACTGATGAGTGTGGGGCGGCGAAGTTTTTGGGATTCCTTCCCACTCAACCTATTCGGAGGAATCCCAAAGTGGTCTATATCCCATATTTCCTGGCGTCTGGGGCCACCCCCCAGGCGGACAGTCCCGTATGGCTGCCCAACCCCAA
>JBHJGR010000349.1:0-4275 GCA_050331615.1 Elainellaceae cyanobacterium | reverse complement strand
ATTGCCCGCAGGGAGAAATCCCCCACCGACTGAATCAGCGCCTCAATCGCGACCTGCCGATCGGCAGACACCAGAGCATCGACGCTCACTGGCCGCCCAGCCTCCAACAACAGCGCCAGGTGCTCAATCACCGTCCGGGTTTTCAGGTTGCGGGCTTCCGCAATTTGCTGCGGCGAGTAGCCCTGCTGGTGGAGGTCGAGGGTGAGGAGGTGGGTACGGGCCACCAGCGGTGGACCAGAAACAGAAGACTGTAGATTTGCCGCCGCTGAACCCACGGCTGTCGTAGGGGTTGGGGCGACCGCAATACCCTGCTCTTCACAGTAAGTGCGAATTTCCTGGACAAACGCCTGCCCATAGCTCTCTAGCTTGCGTTGCCCCACGCCTGAAATGGAGCCAAACGCCTCTAAAGTCTGCGGCATCAGTTGCGCCATCAGTCGCAGGCTGGAGTCGGCAAAAATTACGTAGGGCGGCACTGACTGCTCATCCGCCAGTCGCTTTCGCAGCGATCGCAGCCGCTGAAACAGCAGTTCAGCCTCAGCCCGTGATTGGGACATCTCTGGCTGATCATCCACCAGATTCTTGGGCACCACGATGTGGACCTGCCGCTGCTTCCGCAGGATTTCCCAGCTCTGGGCGTTGAGCTTCAGCACCGGATAGCCGTCCGTGGTTTCGGACAGCAGGCCCTGGTGCAGGAGCGATCGCCCCAAAGCCCGCCACTGATCGACGGTGCGATCGCGCCCGATACCGTGGGTCGAGAGGCGATCGTGGCTGTACTGGAGGACTTTTTTGTTTTTCGACCCCCGCAGTACGTCGATAACATGGGACATACCGAACCGCTCCTGGCAGCGGGCCACGCAGGAGAGAAACTTTTGCGCCTCAATCGTCCAGTCTTCCAGCGGCTGGGGATGACGGCAGTTGTCACAGTTACCGCAGTTCCCCGGAAAGTGTTCGCCGAAATAGCCCAACTGGATGGTGCGACGGCAGTCTGAGCCCTCTGCATAGTCGATGATCTGGCGGAGCTGCTGGCGGGCAATACGCTGCTCATCGGGGTCGGGCTTCTGATCAATAAGAAAATCAACCGTGCGGATGTCGCCGTAGCCAAAGAACAGCAGACACTGGGCAGGCTCGCCGTCCCGTCCGGCCCGTCCGGCTTCCTGGTAGTAGCCCTCCAGGTTGCGCGGCAGGTCGTAGTGAACCACAAAGCGCACGTCGGGCTTGTTGATGCCCATGCCGAAGGCCACGGTAGCCACCATCACCTGGACGTCGTCCCGAACAAAGCGGGTCTGGTTGCGCGATCGCTCTCCATCCCCCAGTCCTGCGTGATAGGGGAGCGCTGAAACTCCATCCTCCTGGAGGCGAAGCGTCAGTTCATCCACCCGGCGACGGCTAAGGCAGTATACGATGCCCGAACCGCCGCCTGACTGGCGGATCAGGGCAAGCAACTCGGTGTAAGACTGCTTTCGCTTGGGCCGCACCTCGTAGTAGAGGTTGGCGCGGTTAAAGCTGGCCACGTGGACGAAGGGGTTTTGCAGCTCAAGCTGGGCGAGAATGTCCTGCCGGACCCGTTCGGTCGCCGTCGCCGTCAGGGCCATCATCGGCGTATTGGCGTACTGCCGCCGCAGTTGCCGCAGATCCCGATATTCAGGACGGAAATCGTGGCCCCACTCGGAGACGCAATGGGCTTCGTCGATAGCGAACCCAGCCAGTCCAATCCGCTGCTGCACGGTGTCAAGAAAGGCAGAAAAGCGCTCTTGAAAAAGCCGTTCGGGGGCGATGTAGAGCAGCTTGATCTGACCGCTCAAAATCTGCTGCTGCCGCTGCCGCATCTGCTCCAGGGAGAGGCTGCTGTTGATAAATGCCGCGCCAATGCCGTTACTCTGGAGGGCTTCCACCTGATCCTGCATGAGGGCAATCAGAGGCGACACGACGACGGTAAGCCCTGGTTTGAGGAGAGCTGGGAGCTGAAAACAGAGGGATTTGCCGCCGCCCGTAGGCATAATCGCCAGCACGTCCCGATTTTGCAGCGCTGCCTCAATGATGTGCTGCTGACCGGGGCGGAAACGCTCATACCCGAAGTAGTGCTTGAGCGCCGCGTCGGGCGCTAGGGATGGAGAAATTGGCTGAACCGTCATGCCCTTCATGATGCAACAAAGCTACCCTACCGAAAAATCTCGAAAATGGGTTCCGCAATTTTTTCCTTGCCTTCCCTGGATTGAATGCAGGCAGGATGCCTGCGCGACGATGGTTAATTTCTGCCTGGAAGCTGCTTAGCGGCTGAGCCAGGCGATCGCCTCCCGAATCCACTCCTCTGCATCCGCATTTTTGGCGAGAGCCGTACTTTGACCCACAGCCCGCAGTGCCGTAGTAATTTCGCTATTGGTATAGCCCAGGGCCAGCAGCATCATTTCCACGTCCTCCTGAACAGAGGAGACGGGACCAGCACTGGGGGTGACGATCAAGCCCGACGCCTGCCGCCACTCTGCCAGCTTCGTTCGCAGCTCCAGGGCAATGCGCTCCGCCGTTTTGGGGCCAACGCCGGGGGTTTTGGAGAGCAGCCGGATGTTGCCGGTGACGATGGCCTGCACCAGGTCGGGCAGCCCCAGGCTATCTAGAAGCGCCACGGCAAGCTGGGGGCCGATGCCGCTGACGGCGACTAGCTGACGGAACAAATCTCGCTCAGATAGGGAAGCAAACCCAAACAGGACAAGCTGGTCTTCCCGCACCTGGAGGTGGGTGTAGATCTGCACCGTCTCCCCGGTGACGGGCAAACTGCCCATCAGACGGGGGGGAATCTGGACCTCAATGCCGATTTGGTTGACTTCCAGCAGGAGGACGACGCGGGCACCAATTTTTTCGACCCCAATAATCCTGCCGCGCAGATAACCCAGCATAGCCTGATCGGTATCTTTGTTTGCTAATACATTTGCTTCTTAATGTATCACGGTTCGGGGTGAGCCGTTAAGGTACTGTTTGGAAAAAGTTTTTCGATCGTGGCAGTAAGATGGTGATCCGCAGATGACGCAGATGACGCAGATGGATGGCATTCTGCGGAAGGGGCGATCGCCACGGGTTGAGGGGGATCCGCTAGGGTATGACGCTTCCTTTGGAACAAAACTAAACCCTGTCCGTGCCGATTTCCCATCTGCAAAATCTGCGCAATCTGCGGATAAATCAAACACAGACAGCCAAATTACGATTTAACCATTTCTAGCAATCACCTAAGACTGCAAAAAACCGAAATGGCGTAACCCCTCTAGAATTCCTCCTGCGCAGTGGGCCTGAGCCAGGTAGAAATCGGCTGAGTTAGACGACTCATGCCATTCCCGCAGTTCAGGTTTGGCGTTGCCGACGACCACCCCCCGGTTTATCCCTGGCTGGAACATGGCGATGTCGTTTCCTGAATCGCCGCATACGACGGTGCGATCTGGCGACATTTCCAAGCGTTTCTGAAGGAACTGCACTGCCGCCCCCTTGTTGCCCCGTTTGGGCAGAATGTCCAGATCCTGGTCGCTGCTATAGACCAACTGAATATCCAGGCCGTTTTTCTGCAAGGCCGATTCGAGCTGAGGAAGGAGATTGGGAGCCACCGCTCCATCCAGGAAGTAGCTGGCCTTGAAGGCGGTTTGTTCGGAGGGGGGCTGGGGCACCAGATCTGAGAAATGGGCGGCGATCGCCACCACTTCTTCTCGACTCCAGCCCGGTGACAGAAACTTCACCCATTCTGGGTCCGGCTCGTCGCTGTTCTGGGAATAGATTAGGGTGCCCACGGCGAGTACCGTGAAATCCGGGTCAAGCAGCTCCTCTTCCTGGCGCAGCTCCTGATAGAGAACGGGCGATCGCCCCGTGGAGTAGACCAGAATCGTGCCGTGCTCTTCCCGATGCTGCTTCAAGACCTGATTGAGTTCTGCCAGCGCTTGGTCGTCTCCCACCAGGGTGTTGTCCAGGTCTGTGATCAACAAAAACTTTGCCACAACGTCCGCCTCTGTAAAGAACTCGTCACAAAAAAGTGTATGGGATTCTCCACAAAAAAGGCTCCTGCCATTGGCAGGAGCCTCAATGAATTCACACGTTAGCTGAATTGTAGGATGGGTATTACCCGCTTACAGCGCGTTACCACGAGGCAGCACTTCTTCGGGGAATACAAACTTCTCGTGGGGCTGGTCTTGCACCGCCATCCACGCACGAATACCTTCGTTCAGCAAAATGTTCTTCGTGTAGAACGTCTCAAACTCGGGGTCCTCAGCCGCACGAATCTCCTGCGACGTGAAGTCATAC
>JBHJGR010000348.1:0-13968 GCA_050331615.1 Elainellaceae cyanobacterium | reverse complement strand
AGCCCACTCTCCCTCAGCGGGTCCGCCGTCGAGCGCCCCGCTCCCGCACGTACTCAGCCAAACATGCCAGCACCCCCGAGGCTAGAATCAGCACCACGCTCAGGGCATTAATATCGGGCTTCACGCCAGTGCGAATACGGCTAAAAATCTCGATCGGCAGTGGATTTGCGCCACCCCCCGCCGTGAAGCTGGAAATCAGCAAATCGTCCATGCTCAAAATAAACGCCAGTAGGCAGCCCGCCACGATGGCAGGCATCAGTTGGGGCAGCAGCACTTTCAGAAAAGCCTGGGTCGGCGTAGCCCCCAAATCCAGGGCGGCCTCTTCTAGGTGAGGATTCAGTCCTGACAGACGGGTAGAGACTACCACCGCGATGTAGGCTAAGCAGAACACAGTATGAGCGGCGATAATCGTCCACAGGCTGAGGGGAATGGCCATGGTCGCCAGGAAAATCAGGGTCGCCACCGCAATGGTGATGTCTGGGATGATCAGCGGCAGGTAGGAGACGCCCCGGTATAGGCCCTTGCCCGGAAAGCGATAACGGGCCAGCCCCACCGCCATCATAGTGCCAATCACGGCGGCGATCGCCACCGCACAGCAAGCCACGGCCAGGCTATCCTGCAGGGCAGAAAGCAGGCGCGAGTCGGTGAACATCTGGCGATACCAGGCGAGGCTAAACCCTTCCCAAATCGCGCCGTACCGGGAGCGGTTGAAGCTGTAGACTGCCAGCACCAAAATTGGCAGGTACATAAAGCCAAACATAAGCAGGACCAGGGCACCCTGCCACGGCAACCGAGTCCGCCACTGAAGTTTAAGCTGATGCTGATCCATAACCAACCCCATCTCAAATTCTGAGAGGGCGAATCTTCTAAATAGCCATCGCCATATTAACTGGTGCGAATCACTTCCTGCTCGGGATCTACTAGCCGCAGCAGCTTTTGCTTGATCTGGGCGTCGAAGACCTCCCACTTGATTTTGGTGTACTCGCTGTTTTCGTTGAAGCCAGAGAGGAACCCCATCGGAATCTCAAAGCCCCCCGCCATGGCTCGACCGCCGCCAAAGAAGCGACCCTGGGTATCTTGCCCAAAGGCTTCCTTGAGGAATTCATCGGGGTCCAGCGTAATCTTGTTGGTGCGCAGGGAACCGATGACCACCTCCAGGTCTTCATCCTCATCGTGGACGATGCCATAGACAACGGCGGTGTGAACATTCTCCTCAGTCACCAAAAAGTCGGCGGCCTGGGGGATGGCGTCGCGATCGTCATACCGCAGGTAGCCAACGCCAGCGATGGAAAAGCTGTTTTGCAGAATTCGGTTACGCAGCGATCGCTCAATCACTTCCATCACTCGCTTAGACCGGGATGCCTGCAGCACCGCGTTGAGCAACTGGGCGTCGTAGAACTTGCTCAGGTACCCAGCCGCTAGGAAATCCTCTTCCTGGGCCTGCATCAGCCCGTTCGTATCGGAGCGTAATCCGTGCATGAGGGCAGTCGCACACTTGATGTGCTCGCCATCGTTAATGTCGAGCTGGAGCAGCCCCGCCCGCAGATATTGGGTGAGGATAGTGGCAGTAGCGCGGGTTTGAGAGCGCAGGTCAGTAAACTCAGCGTCGATGTCTCCCTGGCTGGAGTGGTGGTCAATAATCACGGTGACCGGCAGGGGGGCTTGCTGAATTAGCTGCCAGAGCTGGGTAGTGGTGCCCTGGTTGTCAATGAAGACACACCCCTGATAAACCGACAGGTCTTTCTCCTTGGCTATCTGCGGCGACCAGCGGCGCACGGGCAGTCCTGTCAGCTTCACCAGGGCAACATTTTCCTGGTGGCTCAGGGTGCCGGCATAGACCATATCGCAGCGAATATCGTATTCCTGCGCAATCAGCATGTAGGCCCAAGCGCTGGAGAGCGCATCAGGGTCGGGAAAATCCTGCAGGACGATGAGCTGGCGTTCGCCTTTGTGGCGCTGGAGGAGCTGCTGCAGTTCTTTCACTCGCTGCTCGGTCAGCCGCTGATTGGGCTGCGTTGGAAATCCCGAACGGGACTTACTGGCAGTCAGGACCTGCTCCTCGTCAGGGGCAGATACTTCGGTTAGGGAACTGACCGGGGCAGAATCCGTCGTAGCTGGCAGAGTGGCGTCGTTATTTCTCGCCATACCTTTAAACATTTTGGTTTGCATATCTTAATAGACGGCAATAGTAAGTGCTGCCGCCCAGGCAACGGCTGCTGCCTAGGCGCATCAATGCAGGGACGAAATTGCCGCTCCTGATGCTTGTGGCTGGTTTTGGCTAACTTCTTGATCTTCGCAAATATTCGAGAAAGCGACACTCTATCCAGGGGGGCAGGATACCGTCCATGCCCAGCCTAACCCTGGCCCCCGGGAAAAACGGTCCAGTTGACACAGAAACCCCCTGGAACCGTTGTCAGCACCAGGGGGATCACACGCCAATCACGTATTTTTGCCACTCGGCATGGACGCCGCTTTTGATATGCTTTGTCACCTCAAAGTAGAGGCTGCTGTGGGGTTTTCGGGGGGGATGACGTAGGGGCATGTTGGCTTCCTTGGGAGTGCGGTTCCCCTTCTTGACATTGCAGCGAACGCAGGCAGTGACAATGTTTTCCCACGAGTCAACGCCGCCTCGCGATCGCGGCACCATGTGATCAAGCGTCAGGTCATCCCCGGTGTAGCCACAGTATTGACAGGAGTGGGCATCGCGATGCAGGATATTGCGGCGGGTTAGAGGAATCTCTTTGTAGGGAACCCGCACATACTGTCGCAGTCGAATCACCGTAGGCAGCGGAAAGTCTGGGTAAACAAACAGGCCATTGTGTTCAACCTGCTCCGCTTTTCCCTTGATGAGTAGGACGATGGCTCGACGCCAACTTGTAATATTCAGTGGCTCATACGAGGCATTCAGAACCAAAACTTTTCCCATTGGCGCTTGCTAGTCAGAAGCTGTTTTTTTTACAGAATAGACTAGCACAACCCGCAAGGGTTTTAGACACCGCAAAATCAGGGAGAAACAGATGTTCCGCCCTGAAATCCAGGTAGGCTATTGCTTTAGACGATTTTGAGGCGGCTCCTAGGCAACCGATGGATTCAGCTCAGCGGACACTTTGCTGGTCAGCAGGTCGAGGTAGAGCTGATTGAGTTGGGTAGCCACCCCGTCCCAGCTGAAATATTGCTCTACCCGCTGCCGGGCGGCGGTGCCCATCTGGTTGCGCCAGGTGGGGTCTTTGAGAATGCGGTCAATGGCGATCGCAAAAGCCGTTTCATCCCTAGGAGGCGCAAGCAGCCCCGTGACCTCATTCGCAACGGTGAACTGCAGGCCACCCACATCGCTGGCAACTACGGGGGTGCCGCTGGCCATAGCCTCGATTGCCACCAGGCCAAACGGCTCGTAGTGGCTGGGTACCACGCACAGGTCGGCTGCCGCATAGTAGAGGGGCAGGTCGGCGTCGGAGATCCGCCCGGGGAAAGTGGTCATCTCCCCCAGCCCCAGGTCGGCCACAATGGATTCGATGCGATCGCGCTCATGCCCGTCACTGTGCCCCGGACGGCTACCCCCGCCAATGAGCAGCTTCAGGTTGGCCTGACCCCGCAGCGCCGACTGGCTCATGGCCCGCACCAGGGTTTCGATGCCCTTCCGGGGATCAAACCGCCCCACGTAGAACACCACCTTAGCGTCGGCATCAATGCCCAGCGCCGCACGGGCATCCAGCCGCTCGGCAGACCCAAACCGGCGGATATCGGTACCGCAGGGAATAATCGCAATGTTGCCCTGGCTAGAAACGAGCGATCGCATGTGGTCTCGCTCCTGGGGGCTAGTGGCGACCACGCACCCCGCCGTCTCCAGACAGCGCCTTTCCACCTCCAGACGGGTGCTGGCAATGGGCGGGATGGTGTCCACTGCCTGGTACTTGACTGCTCCTAGGGAGTGGTAGGTGTGGACCTGCTGCACTTCGGGCTGAAGAGCTTTTAGCTCCATTCCCACCCAGGACGAAAGCCAGTAGTTAGTATGCACTATATCGCAAGTCTGGTCTGACGTGGCCTGAAACTGGCGCAGCTCGCTAACGAAGTCTGGCAGGTAGGAAAAAACCTCATCCCTAGGAACAAATTCCGCTGGTCCTGCCGTTAGCCGAATCGTCCGGCAACCGGGGGTATGGTTAACCACCATGGGCTGCTCAGAGCTAGTGCGGCGGGTAAACATATCTACCTGCCAGCCCAGCCGCGCCAGTGCCTCACCCACTTGGCGAACGTAAACATTCTGTCCACCGGCTTCCTCTTTACCAATGTCAATCGCGGGGTCTCCGTGTACGGAAATCAAGGCGATGGGTCGCTTGCGTTGAGTAACCATAGGCGATGTCCAATTTTTCGATAAATGGGTGATTAGTTCTGGTCGCCGTCTGTGGGCTTTAACACTGACTCAAGTGCCTAATACCAATTTCATGTGAAGACGCATAGGAGAAATTCAGTCAGACGAGGGGCTTAAGCCCCTTGTTGTGTGTAGCTTCACAGAAAAACGGGATAACCCCAGATTCGATCGTTAGTCAGCTAAGTAGAACTGCGTTGAAAAACGAAGGTTAGAAAACCGGGGCGCTCCCCCGGTTTTCTAACATGAATTTAATTGTGCCGACCTACTTATTCATTAAATTTCATCAACAGATGACACACAAACACAGAGATATTTGATAAAAGACTAGCAAATTTGTCTAGCTTCTGAAATGCCGCTATGGATGGCTGTCCTCCAGTTTCCTGCGGCATGGATAGCACGACGCATTGGCCTTAAGACGTTATCTACGGGCGAATCCCCCGCAGCGTGGGGGATTCGCTCACAAACCTGAGCCCATAGGGCTATATGATCTATGGTTGAGTAGAGCGATCGCCAGATTTTCGGGTCGCACCGATTGCCTCTGCGGCGGGCGATCGCCTCCGACAACCACCAGCACCCATTGGAAGAGAGAATGCCTGAGAATTTGAGAAGCCAAGCCGTGACCCAGGGCGTTCAGCGCACGCCAAACCGAGCCATGCTGAGGGCCGTGGGTTTTCAGGACGGAGATTTTGTTAAGCCGATCGTCGGCGTTGCCAACGGCTACAGCACCATCACTCCCTGCAACGTGGGGCTGGATGACCTAGCGCGTCGGGCTGAGGCAGGTGTGCGAGACGCTGGCGGCATGGCCCAGACCTTTGGCACCATTACCGTGAGTGACGGCATTTCTATGGGCACCGAGGGCATGAAGTATTCCCTCGTGTCTCGCGAGGTGATTGCCGATGCCATTGAAACAGCCTGCAACGCTCAGAGCATGGACGGGCTGCTGGCGATCGGCGGCTGCGATAAGAACATGCCGGGGGCAATGATTGCGATCGCCCGCATGAATATTCCCGCGATCTTCGTCTATGGCGGCACCATCAAGCCGGGAAACTACAACGGACGCGACCTCACTATCGTCAGTGCCTTTGAGGCGGTGGGGGAGTTTAGTGCCGGCAAAATCGACGAAGCCGAATTAGTTGAGATCGAGCGGCGGGCCTGCCCCGGAGCGGGGTCCTGCGGCGGCATGTACACCGCCAACACCATGTCGTCAGCCTTTGAAGCTATGGGCATGAGCCTGATGTACTCCTCAACCATGGCCGCCGAGGATGCGGAAAAGGCCGATAGCACGGCCAAGTCGGCCTACGCCCTGGTAGAGGCCATCCGCCAGCAGCGGCTGCCTCGGGACATCATCACCCGCAAGTCCATCGAAAACGCCATCTCCGTCATCATGGCTGTGGGCGGGTCGACCAACGCGGTGCTGCACTTTTTGGCGATCGCCCACGCCGCCGAAGTGCCCCTCACCCTAGATGATTTTGAAACCATCCGGGCCCGGGTGCCGGTCCTCTGCGATCTCAAGCCTTCGGGTCAGTACGTCGCCACCAACCTGCACCAGGCGGGCGGCATTCCCCAGGTAATGAAAATGCTGCTGGCCCACGACCTGCTCCACGACGACTGCATGACCATTACCGGTCAGACCATTGGTGAGCTGCTGCATCCCATCGCTGCAGAACCTCCGGCGGGTCAAGACGTCATTCGCCCCTGGGACAATCCCATGTACGCCAGTGGCCACCTGGGCATTCTCAAGGGTAACCTGGCCAGCGAGGGGGCGGTAGCTAAGCTAACCGGCGTCAAAAACCGCCGCATCACCGGTTCTGCTAGGGTCTTTGAGTCAGAAGAGGAATGTTTGCGGGCTATTCTAGATGGCCAGATTCAAGCCGGGGACGTAATCGTGATTCGCTATGAAGGGCCACGGGGCGGGCCGGGAATGCGGGAAATGCTGGCCCCCACCTCTGCCATCATTGGGGCGGGCTTGGGCGATTCTGTCGGCCTGATTACCGATGGACGCTTCTCCGGCGGCACCTACGGCATGGTGGTGGGGCACGTGGCTCCAGAGGCGGCGGTGGGAGGGGCGATCGCCCTCGTCCAGGAAGGCGACTCCATCACCATCGACGCCGACCAGCGCCTGCTCCAGCTCAACGTTCCAGAGACAGAACTCACCCTGCGGCGAGCCAACTGGCAACCTCCCCAACCCCGCTACCGCCGTGGAGTGCTGGCTAAGTATGCGGCCCTGGTATCCTCCAGTAGCCTGGGGGCAGTCACCGACCTTGACCTGTAAGGGTTTTTTGGAAAATTTACCAGTGGTTGGTCGGGGCAAACGGGCCTCGGCCCCTACACCATTGGGTAGAATCGTTCATTTCCCAACAAAGATCCAGATTCCCACCATCCGATCCTTTTCTTCGCCCTTGGCCTACGCTTAAGTAAGGGTAATCTAGCGTTACGCTTTCGCGTTAGGACACTCAAGAGGTGTGGAACCTCTGTGTCGCGGCGGTTCCCACTCAAACCTTAGCCCGTAGGGCTATATCTTTGCTGCTCATCCGAGGTGACATGTGCTGCTATCGAAAGGACTAGAGGTTGAGGTCTACACGGGCACCTCAGACGGCGATATCACGGGCTTTTCTGACCAAATTGTGGCAGATTTGGACGGCTTCGTACGAGAACCGGATGCCCGCAATGTGGAGTACACCACTCCGCCGCTGGTTTCCTACGATCGCCTGCTGTGTGAACTGGTGCGCCCCCGTCAGGTGCTGCGCCGCTACCTGAAAACCCTGGGGGACTACACCCTGATTCCCGGCAGTACCCTGTCCCTCGGGGGGAGCGATCGCTTCTATCGTTCTGATCCCCATAACCCTTATCACAGCTACATCGAAGCCACCTATGGCACCAAGGTCGTCACTGCCAGCATCCATATTAATGTAGGCATTAGCGACCCCGACCTGCTGATGCGAGCCTGCCGCCTGATTCGGGTAGAAGCGCCCCTGTTCCTGGCCCTGAGTGCGTCCTCTCCTTTTCTGGATGGGCAGGCCACTGGTTCTCACTCCACCCGCTGGCAGGTGTTTCCCAAAACGCCTGCCTGGGTCCCGCTGTTTGAAAGCCACGCCCACTTTATCCAGTGGACCGAGGCCCAGCTCGCTGCCGGTACGATGCAGAACGTGCGCCACCTATGGTCGTCAGTGCGGCCCAATGGCGATCGCCGCCCCTATCAGCTCAACCGCTTAGAGTTACGCATCTGCGACTTTGTAGACGACCCGATTGCCCTGCTGGCAATTACGGCTTTGCTGGAGGCCCGCATCCTCCAGCTCATGCACGACCCAGCTCTCGACCCGCTAGAGCAAAGCGAGCTGCCCGCCACCAGCCGAGCCGAGGATTTGATTGGTCTCACCGACGCCAACGAAGCGGCGGCGGCCCGCAACAGCCTGGATGCCCGCCTACGCCACTGGCGGGATGGTCAGGAAATTTTGGCCCGCGACTGGATTGCCGAGACCTATCGGGAAGTGGAGGCGATCGCTAAGTCTAACGGCTTTGGCTGCTTCCTGCTGCCCCTCAAGAAAATCCTGCGCGAAGGCAACGATGCCCAGCGCTGGCTTGCCCTTCATCAGCAGGGCATCAGCAGCCGCCACGTGATGCGTCAGGCAATTCAGGCGATGGCGTCTCGCGAAAGTGCTCTGGAGGGCGAACTCTGTCAGCCCTTGGTGGCCTAGCGATCGATTAGGGAGCGTTTTAGGTAGATTTATGGCTCAGATTAAGGGGCTGGAGGGCGATCGCCACAGAAACATCTGCACTACTGGCAGTCGGGACAGGGTTAACTCCAGCGGCGAATTTAAACTATTAAAGATTCATATCATTTCCTGCTGTTTATCCTGACGAAGTGAACCAGCCTGGGATATGCCCCACGTCGTTTTAGTAAACCCACTCATCCCACCGAATACCGGGAATATCGCTAGAACCTGTGCAGCGACCGATACATCGCTGCATCTGGTCGGACCGCTGGGGTTTGACCTGAGCGATCGCTACCTGAAGCGAGCCGGACTGGATTACTGGCCCTACGTCGATTTGCACTACCACGAGTCCCTGGAGCGTTTTCAGACCTATCAGCAGCAGCAGGGGGGGCGCTGGGTTGGTTTTACTACGTCGGGAACCCAAAACTACACCAAATATTCATATAAAGATGATGACTGGCTCATCTTCGGCTCGGAAACTGAAGGACTACCTACCGGCGTGCTGGAGCGGTGCCATGCTCGGGTCTACATCCCCATGAGCCAGACCCAGGTGCGCAGCCTGAATCTTTCAGTCAGCGTTGCCATCGGCCTGTTCGAAGCAAAGCGGCAGCTCGGACACCTGTCTGATCAATCTGGCCAGTCTGGTCAGTCTGATCAATAGGGATAGCTCTACACTTCTGTACTAAGTAGAACTGCGTTGAGAAACGAAGGTTAGAAAACCGGGGGCGCTCCCCCGGTTTTCTAACATAAATTTAATTGTGCCGACCTACTTAGGACATTCAAGACGTGCGGAACCCATGCAACGTGAGAGTTCCACGCTCAAACCTCAGTCCGTAGGGCCACACAGCTTAGCGCTTTCTTACTTGACTGGTGGTCAGACGCTTATTAAAGCGCTCGAAGTTCTTTCAGTTCTCTAAACTACAAAACGGCACCCTTTCTCATAAGAAATCTATATACTCTTGGACCAGCGTCTCCGTAATCCCACGGTATGGTTTGCGGGCGTTCTAATTTAGCTCGTGAAATTGGGCCTTGCTAGCCAAAGAATCGATAAATGTCAACTGTGAAATCAACTTTTTCGACCGCTCCTAGAGATTACTAGAGAAAATAATTGACGCTTTATCAGAGCCATCAAAAATCCTAAACTAATGGCTTCCAGCTATATGTCAGATCCAGGAAGCCAACTCCTGAAACTTAAGCACATCAAGCTTTTCATGCTTTACCTTGGCCTGGATTCTCCGATGAGAAAGGGAGGCCGGAGGAAGTTCTAGAAATCTCCTGCTGCTCTTCTCTCGGATTGCAATGAGAAGTAGGTAGGGTAAACTGAGTGCTTAGCCGTAAGGCATCTCGATTGGTTGAAGTTAGGGTGCATGCTTGTTTGAGGCTGAGTCGATTTAGATTCATTCTTGAGCTTCGAGAGGTCTTATCGGGGGGATGCCTCGATCTTGTGCAAAACGAAAAAGCAAGGTAATGTTACCTACGTTAAGCAGCCCGTCAGTGATATCATTCGGTCTCTGACGTGATCTGCATCATCGACAAAAAGCATAGGTACTTCTCGTTCGACAGTTAAGCGCTGGTCAATTAGGAGGTCGTTCTTTGAAACGAGTATTTCAGCGGAAGGCTCAATTCTTCCCAGGTAGTTCCTCTGCTCCCAAGGCTTCAACAACTCCCCCCAAGCGGGCTAATACGGACAATCAAAGTCGCTCTAAGACCTCCGTGGCCATGCTCGGGTTGGCTCTATCGGTTGGAGCGTCGGGATCGCTGTTAACCTGCCAGGACGATCAGGCAGTCGCTGCAGAGCCACGTAAGCCGACGTTTACGTCTGTCATAGATGACTCAACCGGTGAACCAACTGCGGCTCGGGCACTGCCCGCTGCTGAAGTAACCGAACCATCCTCTCCTAGAGCGATCCCCCCCTTGTATGAGTCTGAGGCAACCCAGCACATTGTCCGGGAGGGTGAAACGCTTTGGAATCTGTCCCGCCGGTATCGAATCAGCCCCGATACTCTAGCGGCAGCTAACCAACTCGGGGTCGACAACATCCTGCAGGTTGGGCAGGCGATTAAGATTCCTCTTGCCGCCAGTGGTCCGGCCCCGCTCACCCAGCAGACTCCTTCTGAGTCGTCTAACCCAGCGGTTGGTCGCAATCTGGCCCAGCTCCAGGTGCTGAATGCGTCGGAGGACATAGCTGACGCTACCGATGCGGCATCTCTGCTGGAGTCTGTTTCCCAAGAAGTTGGAGTGGATGAAGTCGGCCCTTCCGTCTCTCCAAAGGAGGGCAGTGGCCCGGCTCAGGCTTCCCAGGCGGTTGAGCCGACACTCACTGGGGACGCGCCTAATTTAAGCACCACGGCTGATGCGATCGCCAAGCCTTCTGCTGCTAATGGTCCAGAGTTCTCAATAGCGGCTACGGCAACCCTGCAGCCCGTCCCCTCGGTGAATGAGCCGGAGCCCGCCGCCGCCGATTCTCACCGCATCAGGCCAGGTGAAACGCTGGCTTCCATTGCACGTCAACATGGCATTTCGGTAGAAGCTCTGGCCCAGGCAAACGGAATCCGCAACCCCAACCGCATCTTCGCCGGCCGGATGCTTGAGATTCCCAGCCCTGAACCATCGTCACAACCCGAGGCGATCGCCCAGCCCGTCAGCCCTGCTGTTGTTGTCGCCACTGCTAGCCAGACATTGAGTACGGCCCTACCGCTCAATCTAGAACCAGCTAGCGCGGCGGCGGCAGCCTCATTCCCAACTCCTCAAGCTATTATCGCTCCTACGGTTCCCACAACTGGTCTAGATGACACAGATTCAGACAATACAGATCAAGACGACAGCGATCTAAATCCTGCTGTTCTAGACCACCTTAATCCCGGCACTGACGCCGCCCAGTTTAAGGAACCCGACGTTCAGCCAGACTCGACGGATGCCCCATCCAATACGGCTATGGATACGGTCAATCCAGAGCCCCGGTCTGAGGTAGCGCTGGCGGATAATTCGTCATCGGTAGACATCAATCCGTATGTTCGAAACCTGATGGGCGAAATCGAGGCGCTGTCTGCTCAGTATGAATCATCCCAGGGCCGCGTCAACGCTCAGGAGGTGCGGCCGGAGACCGTTGCGGCTCTGCTGTCAGCCCCCGCCGACGCCCAATACTTACAGTCTGGTAACGCGGTCAACCCCGAGTTCAACCGCCCCGTCCAGGTAACCGATGTGGAGACGACCGGTGAATCGGCACCAGCTACGGTGGATGCCGATGAGCCTGTCAGTCTTCCTCCAGAGCCCGTTCAATCCACGCCTGATAGATCCGAGCAACTGGTAGCGGTCGCTCCCCTTGGCTCAGAAAACTACGTTCCCCTGGGCCAACCGGTAACGGGCAGGATGGTTTCTCCTGAACTTCCTCCCCTTCCTGGCCCGGACCACTATTTGCCCAACGGCACCGGACGGTTTAACGGCTATCTCTGGCCGGCCCGAGGTGTGCTGACCTCGGGCTATGGATGGCGCTGGGGCCGAATGCATCGGGGCATCGACATTGCGGCTCCGGTTGGCACCCCCATCTATGCGGCGGCTCCTGGCGTTATCGAGTTCTCCGGCTGGAATTCGGGCGGCTATGGAAACATGGTTGATATCCGCCATCCCGACGGCAGCAAAACCCGGTATGCTCACAACAGCCGCAACTTGGTTCGCGTCGGCCAACAGGTGCAGCAAGGACAGCAGATTGCCGAAATGGGAAGCACGGGATATAGTACTGGCCCTCATGTCCATTTTGAGGTTCATCTCCCGGAACGAGGAACTGTGAATCCCATTGCGTACCTGCCTCAAGAGCGGTAATCCTCCTGACTTTTGGTATCGACCTCCGCCCTCGGCTCAAAATTCGCTAGATTTTTTGAGCCGAGCTCCCCAGAGGAGTTTTTGGCCAGGTTGAAGGTGATGTATGATGTCTCCGCCGCGGAGGGCTTTGCAAAAGTTCTCCGCGTTTTTTTGGATTAGCTACTCCAATAACTTCCGAGTCATCGCTGGCCAAGCTGGGTGGATGGGGAAGGCAGTTTTTTTGAGGCGATCGCCCAGTCACGACCTACACATCACACATACATCGTTTTTTTTGATATACTCGTTTAATGTGTAAACCGAAAGTCAGGTTAATCACTCTTATTTTGGCTCAGTAGCTCAGTGGTTAGAGCAGGGGACTCATAAGCCCAAGGTCGCAGGTTCAAATCCCGCCTGAGCCATCTAGAAAATTAAGCGCTGTAAGGCTTTTAGCAATCCATTCGGGCGTTGGTCAATGGACTAAAATAGTCATAAATGGGCAGAAATGCCCGATTATTTAGTTCAAATTTAGTTCAGACCTAACGCGGTTTCACCTGTGCTGGATGAAATTAACCAACGCCTGAAAGCAGCTAAGCTCGGCATTCGAGTAGCCCAGCGAGGCGATCGCTTGTCCTTACGGGCGACTTTTCCGCCCCGACCGGATAGCCCTAAGACGAAGCCTTACCAGCAGTACCTGGCGCTAAGGTCAGACATTTAGGACGATTGCCTTTAGCCTGAAGCCTACATATCAAAGGTTGTAACGACAATTCCTGGTCGCGGGGCAATCCTCCTTGTACGCGATTGGCAGTTTTGCGTTGCTGCTGAGTGGCGATCGCCCCTATTTTGCTACTTGAAAAAGGAAGAATGCTACTGGCGCTGCTGCTCAGTCTCAGTTGCTGAAGCTTCCACAATCACGAACTCCCCCCGTCCGAGTCGCTCCAGAAACTCGGAGACGCCGCCTTTGCAGCCAATAGTGGCGATCGCCGATTTCCTGCTGGAGCACTACCACGAGATTCCGGGCCACCTGCGGGAGGCACTCTGTCCCCAGCAGATCTTGGAAGCAGAGTCAACCGAACAGGACGAGCGACAGCACATCTTGAGCAAAAAAGAAATTGCCAGGTGATATTTCTTTTTCGGGCAGCTCTCGCTAGCCTAACGTTTGGTGTGTTGCAGCAGGTGAGTGGTGACAGCTATGACGACAGTGAGAATTAGCGTTGGCCAGCAGGTTGCCCAGGAGGTGACGGCGATTCGAGCGGCATTGGCAGCACGAGGCGATGCGATGCGGAAGCATCCCCGACGGGCGGTATGGACAATCCAGGTCAGCCCTGACAAGTCTTACTAGCTTACCTTCCAGCCGTCTCCCGTTGATAGCTGGGTGCTGCATCCCCAGGATCAGTCTGCCAGCCGCCGCCAGCTTCTGCGCATCATCCAAAGTACCTTTCAGCTCAGCCACCACAGGAGTTGCCGATGAGCGAGATGAAGGCGACCTATACGGAACAGCTTCATTCCTGGTGTGTCGTGCGATCGCTCCCAGTAAGCAAGCCGCAGATTGTCGCCCGGTTTCGCCGCCGGGGAGACGCAGAGATGCATCTGAAAGTAGTGCAGCGGCTGTCGCCTGGGGTGGTGTTTGGGATTGTGTTTGATGGGGGAGGGCGATAAATTTGAGGCGATCGCTTTCTGTCAAAAATCGGACATCAGCCTCCAGAAAACCGGACAAAGCAGAAGGGACGGCATGAGAACCAACTATGTCGGACACGACAGCGCCTATCAGAAACTCAAAGCCGCAGGGGCGTTTGGCTGGACTTCCGAAGAGGACCATACCCAAGTTGTTCGCCCTTGCGTTCTTCAAGTGATTGACCAGCTTGCCGTTGCACCGGGTAGCCGAATTCTCGACCTGGGCTGCGGTACTGGGGATTTGGCTATCTGGCTATCCCAGCAAGGCTATGATGCCTATGGCATCGATATTGCGCCGAGTGCGATCGCCTGGGCCAACGAAAAAGCGCTGGCTCAGAATGCCCAGGTTCAGTTCACCGTTGGCAGCGTTCTAGACCTGAGTCCCTACCGTGACGATTTCTTCCAGCTAGTTGTCGATGG
>JBHJGR010000347.1:0-9092 GCA_050331615.1 Elainellaceae cyanobacterium | reverse complement strand
GGTCCGCGTAGTATGGCCGCAAAATTTTAATTTATTTTACAAAACGGGGGTCGCCCCCGCCCGGGGGGCGCCCCCGGTTTTCTAACCTTCGTTTTTCAACGCAGTTCTACTTAATCGGTCAATTTACTGACTTCGGCCGCCGAGACCGATCTGTGGTCCCAATTTGCGGCCCTGATGGGGCTAGCCACAGGCTCTGGGTTACAGAAGCTCATTGCTGGTTGAATCTGAGGTTTCAGGCTCATCAGCCGCCGTATCTATAGAAGAGGGAGTGGCAGAAACGGGAGCCTTGGGGATAGAGATGAGGGGCTGATCTACGGAAATCATTAGGGCATTTTCGGGGATCAGCACCGTTGCCTCGTCCACAGTGGGAACCACGGCTTCGGCATCAAGCGTCAGACTTTTTTCTAAGTCAGCGGCTTCGGCATCCACATCGGCGATCGCCTCTTCCTCAGCTGGGTCGCTGTACCAGTTGGTGGCAAATTCTAGCCCAGGAATATTGCTGGAGAAGGTGGCGACGAACAGAGCTGCGATCGCTGCACCGCCCCAAGCCCAGGTTTTGCGGCTGCGGCGCTGAGCGATCTTGCTGCAAACGCGCTCGACGGTCTGCTCGGTAGACTGGGCAGAAGCGGGAATCGGCATCGCCTGCATCGTACGGCGTAGCTTTAGCAGACGGGCATAGAGGCACTGGATCGTTTGGTCGCACTCCAGCCACTGCTCGACCTGACGTCGCTCGTCGGCAGTAACCTCACCATCTAGGTAAGCACTGAGAAGCTCGAAGCGATCGCGCTTGAGGTTGTCAAGCGCCTTTGAAACCTGATCTTGACTGCAGTTTGCCGAGGAGTTCGCAGGAACACGTCGTTGAGAATCGTGACACACATTAAAGTCAGAGGTCATCGCTTGATTCCGTAAGAAGTCAAAATACCAGACAAGTTAAATGCATGGCCACAAATAAAAGCTAGTGGGGTGCGCCCCCTTGGCGGGGGCGTACCCCACCATAGCTACGTTTACTTATGGCTACCTACCTAGTCAAACAACATTTTCAAACGCGGCTGTCTGGTCAATCCATCAAAAGATTGGAATGGGTACAGATGCTTCACCTCAGCAGAGAGGGGTCGAAAATGCTGAAATTTGAAGAAATCGAATCGTAATCCATCTTATATAAACAGCTCTGGAAAGTCAGCCTCTATGGGACAGCCTTACAGGCGGTTCGATCATCGCTCTACTCTCTATTAAACTTTTGCTAATGCGGAGAATACACCCCCTGTGGCTAGGAAAGATATGGATCTACTGACGTATCTTGTCCCATTTTGCTCCTGAACGCGCCCAATAATCGGTTTTTCTTAAGAGTGGGAAATCCTACCGCATCAAGCTTTACACACGCGAAAGGCGGATGGATCGCCCAACCCCGCCTGGAAGAATCTATTCAAGCTAAAGCAGGAGTGGAAAAAGCGAGAAATCAGTGGATCTTTTCTGATGTAGCTCTGATTTATCGCTTTTTGGTTGTCCTGATCAGGTTTAGCGATCGCTCATCCGGCCTGCGTAGGGTTAGATATCAATGTACCGCTGTAGCTGGCTCTGAAGCCGCTGACGAGCGCGGGCAATCCGCGACTTGACCGTGCCTAGGGAAACGCCGGTGATATCGGCAATTTCCTCGTATGCCATGCCTTCAATTTCGCGAAGCACGATTGTTGTACGGAAAACTTCGGGCAGATCGGCGATCGCCTCCCGCAGCTGATCGTAGAATTCGCGAGTCAGCAGATCCTGGGCTGGCCCCGGATCGGCAGATGCAATTTCCCAATCCATCTCGCCATCGTCGGCCTGGCGGGGGGCATCTAGGGATAGAGGGTTGCTCACCCGCTTGCGCTTACGAAGCTCATCGTAGAACAAGTTAGTCGCAATTCGAGTCAGCCAGCTACGAAACTTAGCAGGCTCCTGCAGACGTTTGAGGTTTCGGTAGACCCGAATCCATACTTCCTGGGTTAGGTCTGAACGGTCTGACCAGTCAGGGGCAAGGTGATAAAGCACCTTTTCCAGGTGGGATTGATAGCGCCGCAGCAGTTCAGCAAACGCCGCTTTCTCGGGCCGCAGACCTGCCTGACAGCGCAGGATCAGGTCGTGGTGTGAGAGCTTTTCAGGCGGCAGAGAATTTAGGTCTGCCATCGCTGATTGAGGAACTGACGTAAGGGTCGTTAGATCAGTCGCAGCAAAATGCATTTGGAATAACTCAGCTAACGAAATTTAGCAACAAGAAGTCCGCCCTAAACGAGACGGCATTTTTACCTAGAAGGTTCCGTGCAATTAAAAAAGCTGCGGAAACCAGGAAACGGAAAATGATGCAAATCTCCCTAAGAACGGTAGGTAGACCAACTCAACCAATTTGTAGCCAATCGTCGGTCAATTTCCGGCTAAGGTTGATGGGCAATGGAGCCCCATCCCCAGAACAACCGGAAAACGCCCTGCACAGCCTGAGTTCTCGATTGTGACCACACGATACCTCTCAGGGGCGAGATTTTTATAGAACCGATAGGCCAGTTTTTTCTCTCTCAGTGATTGGCACACGTGGTTTGGTTTAGTATCCGTACACCCTGGCATCCGAGGTGGGCAGCGTTGAGCGATGAAGGCCGTATATGCCTTCACCTAAAGCTTCCAGCCGTAGCAGCGGCTGTCGAGATTAAGTGCTCCAGTTCTATCATCGGTAAAATTAGACACTCTCCGGATATTTAGCGAGTTTTTTCAACCCGACCGGCCCAATTCTTTTCCAAAGCAGATTCCGGATAACCGAGCGATCGCCCCGGATGCAGTTGAGATACAGACGCAATAACAGGTGCTCCATGCTCAGCAATCGTCAGATAGTCTTCTCTCTGGTGGCGATCGCCATCGGGGTCGGCAGCACGGCCCAGCCTGCCAAGGCAGATGGAGAATTTCTACCAGAACCGCCAAATTCACCCACCACGAGCAATTTATCTAGAGGAGAGGAGTCCGGGGTGGACTCGCCCGCCGTGAATTTCTCTGAGGTCATTGCCCCTCCCGAGGCGATCGCCCTTCCTGAAACGCCTGAAACGCTTGAAACGATTGACTTGCCTGATGCCCTGTTGGCCATCACGGCTCAGCTTTCCGCCCCAGAAATTTCCCCAGATTTTGCCGCCGCCCTCCGAGCGATGCTGGAGTTTCGGGCACTGCCGCCGGGCACCATTCGCTACGACGGGCGCACCGTTCCTGACCCCACCGAACCTCGCTGCTGGGCGCAATCCTCCCAACAAAAAATTGACCTCAGCGCCGTTTGCGACCCGCCGATTAACGGCGAGGCCATTAATCGGGTTGATGTCGCGGAGTCGTGAGTGTGGCGATGGCGATCGCCTCCGTCACTTTCGATGGCGCGTCGGTCATGATGACGACATCAGCAGTGGCGATCGCCGCATCTGACCCCACCCCCCCATGGCTATCCCCACATTTGCTCTGGCTAGCACGGGGGCATCATCAGGAAATTCTCGTCAAAGATGCGTCCCCGCAGAATGTTGCGTCCGGCAGTGGTCAGCACGGACCAGCCGCTGATCAGGTAGGCCGGAATCAGGACGGCATATTCAGCGATCGCAAAGGGCGTCTCACGCAGCGGTTCGTTAAAAAACAGCCCAATGGCGAGTAGAAAAAGGGCGATCGCCACGGGCACTCCCTGCCGCCACAGGTTGGATTCACCATGCTCCTGGCCGCGACTTTGATCAGACCCACAGCAGCTATTGCCTGCCGTCGCAGGAACTGAAGCGGTGCCCTTGATCGGCTCATCACAACTGCAGCAGTCTGGTCTCGAATGATGGACGCTCATTTCGGCAACCTCTTCAACGCTGGCGGGAAACAGATGAATATCTGAAATATTATTCATATATGACATGAATATTTGGCTTTCCTCGGTCGCTAAATAGTCCCAAGCATTGAGTGCAGCCGAAACGAGCGCAGCCGATCATCTCTCGTCTAGGGGATGTTGCCGGGTTCTGCAATGGGGACAATGTAAGCGCCCCTATTAGCAATTCTGTCCAGTCACTTCACTCTGATGGGCAATCTTCAGGCAACCTGCAGCGCTACCCCAGTTTTTTCCATGGCTCACAAAGACTCTTTACCCTCCCAGTCCCGACCGCCTTTGGAAGCACCAGGCGATCGCCCAGCGAACACTGCTGTTGAGGAAAAGCCTGCCAATCAGGCGGCGGCGGATCAGTCCAAGGAAGGAGCTGACGCCGATGATCAAGCATCCGAGAAGCGGTCGGGCCTCGGCAAGTACATCCGTAAATACTGGTGGCTGCTGCCGATCCTAGTCCTGGTGCTGGTGCTGGGTGGCCTCACGGTGGCCCGTCTGCGGGAAGCAAATGAAGAACCAGCGGCTACCGAAACAGCTCCCCTATCGGTGCAGGCAGTGACGGCAGAGCAGCAGCCCATTCGCGCTTGGATCTCTAGTCTAGGTACGGCGAGGGCGGTGGAGTACCAGCACCTCACTTTTGAAGTAGAGGGAGATGTGACTTTTCTGGCAAACGTGAACGGGCGGCGACTGCGGGAGGGCGATCGCGTCGAGGCAGGTACTTTACTCGCCCGCGTGGACGACCGGGAACTGGTGGCAGATGTGGAGCAAGCTGAGGCTGCCGTCGCTGAGGCCCGTCAGCAGCGAGCCGCCGCCGCCGCCGATGTGGCCCAGACTCAGGCCCAGGTCGCCCAGGCCCGCGCTCAGGTGCAGGAGGCAGAAGCCCAGCTCCGCAACGCCCAGGAGGCACGGGATCTAGCCGCCACTAACCTGGAGCGGTATCGTCTCCTGGTGGAGCAGGGAGCGGTGGCGGAAATCGAGTTTGACGAGCGCCAGAGCGCCTTAGAAGATGCCCAGGCCCAGGTGGCGACGGCTCGCGCTGGCGTAACTTCTGCCCAGCAGCAGGTGGCTGCTGCCCAGGCACAGGTGACGGCAGCCCAGGAGCAACTGCAGGCGCGGGAGTCCGCTATCGATACTGCCCAGGCCCGGCTAGCCCAGGCAGAAGTGGCGTTAGAAGGAGCCAGCATCTACGCTCCCTTCGACGGCATCATTGCCTACCTCAACTACACCGAAGGGGAGTACTTCACGCCCCAGATTGTTACCTCCCAACTCGCCGGAGACTACCAGGGGATTCTGGAGCGCATTCCCATGGTGATTATTGACCCCAGCCAATATGAGGTGACTGTGGAGCTGGCTGGTCCCACAGGCGAGCGGGTGGAGATCGGCCAAGATGCTTTTGTTGCCGCTACGACTGGCGAACTTAACCCCGCCCATGGCGAAACCTACCGCGAAGCCCTGATGGCCAATGCCCGCGCCAGCGGCGAGGTGTTTGCTGTCAATCCGGCGGTGAGTCCGGGAGGCCGGGCGATTGAGGCCCGCGTCCGCCTCGACCCCGCTACTACCGAAATGATCCGTCACGGTGAGCGCGTCCTCACCTGGATTGCCGTAGACGCCAACCCCAGTGCTGTTGTCGTGCCCCTGGATGCCGTTGTGCGCCGCGACCAGGTGCCCTACGTGTTTGTCGTCAACCAGGACGAGGGCATTGTGGAGCAGCGTCAGGTCACCCTGGGGATCACGGGAATTACCCAGCAGGCGATCGCCAGCGGCGTTGAATCAGGCGAAATGGTGGTCATCGAAGGACAGAACAATCTGGTAGACGGCACCTCCGTCCAGGTCATCGACGCCCCCACCGCACCATCCCCTACGGAACGTTAAATGAATGGAATGCCAATTCCGTTCCTCTTCCTAACCGCTATTGTCCACCCTGCCCACCACCCAGATGAAAGCCTCAGAAGCCCGGACGCGCCCCCCCGAAAATGAATATCAGGAAAATGGATATGACGGTAATGGGCGATCGCCCCAGCCAAAGCCCTCCCGCCTATCCCGCTTCTTCTTTCTCAATACCATCTTTGCCATCCTGCTCAGCCTGCTGATGGTGGTGGGGGGCCTGTTGGGCTACTTCTCCATGACCAAGCAGTCCAACCCGGATATTGACATTGCGATCGCCACCGTCACCACCACCTGGCCCGGAGCCGGCCCCCAGTCCATCGAGCAGCAGGTCACCAGCGAGATTGAGACGGAAATCACCACGGTAGAAAACGTCAAGCAGATCCAAAGCGCTTCCTACACCGGTTTTTCAGTGATCAATGTGGAGTTCACCTCCGACGCTGACCCCGACCAGGCGGTGCAGGAGCTGCGGCAGGCGGTTTCCCAAGCAGAACCGGAACTGCCGGAAGATGCCGAGCAGCCGGTGGTGGAGCAGGTGTCCGTCAACGATGCTCCCATTCTTACCCTGGCCCTGTTTGGCAACATTGACCCAACCGTAATTACCCAGTCCGCTGAAGATATCCAGGATGAGCTGGAGCAGGTGGCAGGCGTGAGTGAGGCCAACCTAGGGGGTGCCCGTGAGGAAGTCATCAGCGTGCAGATGGACCCGTTTCGCCTAGCTACTCTGGGCATCTCCCCCGCCACCGTAGCCCGTGAAATCCGCGCTGCCAATCAGGACGTGCCCCTAGGGGAAATCGAAAGCGAGCTAATTGGCTCCCAAATTCGCTTCTATGGCCGGTTCCGCACCCTGGAAGACCTGCGGGAACTGCCCGTGGCTCGGCTAGAAGGGCGCGTGGTGCGGCTAGAGGAGCTAGCCACCGTCCAGCGGGAGCTAGAGCAGGAGGAAACTCGCGCCTTCATTAGTACCCAGGGAGAATCCTTTCAGCCTGTGGTCACCGTTGGAATCAAGAAGGTGCCGGGGCAGGACTCTATCGAAGTGATCAACCGGGTGATTGATCGGGTGGAGCAGCTCCGCCAGCAGCCCAGCATTTGGCCCAGCGGCATGGAGTACAGCGTCATTGCCGACGAGTCGGATGTGATTTGGGAGCAGTTGGGCCAACTGTTTGTCAATGCGCTGCAGGCGATGGCAGCAGTATTTGTCATCCTGTTCATTGCTCTGTCTTGGCGGGAGGCGCTCATTGCTGGGCTGTCGATTCCCCTAACTTTTCTAGGGACGCTGGCAGTGCTCTGGATTACGGGGCAAACCCTTAACAACATGGTGCTGATCGGCATGGTGCTGGCCTTGGGGATCTTAGTGGACGTGTTCATCCTGATGATGGAGGGGATGCACGAATTTATCTTTGTCCAGGGACTACCCTTTGATCAGGCAGCCCTCAAAACAGTGAAAACCTATGCACCTCCAGCCTTTGCCGGACAGTTGACGACCATCCTGGCTCTGTTACCCTTGCTGGCCATTAGTGGTACCCTAGGCAAATTTATTCAGCTACTGCCCTACACAGCCATCCTTTGCTTAGTGCTGAGCTTTATCATTGCCACCCTGGTGGACATTCCCCTCTCCCGCTATTTGCTGGCTAACGTCAAAGGCGTGGAAGACAAGTCTCGCGTCGATCGCCTCAGTGAAGCCGCCTCCCACCGCTGGATGCGCTGGAGCCTCAACCATACGGTGAAGAACCGCAAGACGGCCTGGGCTTGGGTATTGGGTACTATCGCCCTGTTTATCTGCGTCATGTCCACCTTCAACCTGATTCCGGTGGAGTTCTTTCCCCAAGGCGACCAGCGCAACTTTAGCGTCAACGTGGAGCTGTCGCCTACCACTACTTTGGACGCCTCCCAAAACATTGCCGATGATCTGGGCGCTATCCTGCAGGAGAAGGACTATTTGGATAGCGTTGTTAAATATGTCGGGCAACGTAGTAACCTGGTTCCCTCCGGGGAGCTACAGCCCAGCGAGGGCAGCTACTTGCTGGGATTTTCGGGCATCTTTCTGCCGGAGGATGAGCGGGATCAGCTTTCCTTTGAGTATTTGGATGATTTGCGGGATGAATTGCAGGGGGCGATCGCCCAATACCCCGGTGCTACTCTAGTACTCAACGCCCAGCAGGCGGGCGAGCAGGGCGACCCCATTCAGGTAGAGATTTCTGGCCCCGAACTCAGCCGCCTGCGGCAAATCTCCGAGGAAGTCCAAATGGCTTTGCGGCAAATTCCCGGTGCTACCGACGTGCGGGACAACCTAGGGGCGCTCCAGCCGGACCTCCGGCTCATCCCCAAGCGAGAGGAGCTTTCCTTTTACAACCTCAGTGAGGAGGAACTGGTGTCCCAGGCCCAGTACTACACGCGGGCGATCGACATTGGCGACTATGATCTGGGAGGCGACGAAGATGATCTGGAGATTCGCCTCAGCACCGCCTGGCCTTCCCGTGAGGGGCGCGTCGGTGGCCCCACCCAGCGGGATGAGCTGCTAGCGGCCCGCTTCTTCACCGATAATCCCGAGGAGGAAGTGGTGTCGGCGGGGGCGATCATCAATGCTGTGCAAACCGAAGCGCCCCTCTCCATCACCCGCCGCGATGGGCAGCGCACCGTCACCGTGCTGGCCAAGAACCAGGACCGCACCACGGGGCAGATTCTGGCCGACCTGGAGCCGCAACTTCAGGAACTCCAGCAAGACTGGGACCAGAGCTACAGCTACAGCTTTGGCGGCGAGACCGAGGACCAGGCCGAAACCTTTGGCTCTGCTGGTCAGGCTTTGGCTCTGGCAGTGTTTCTCGTCTTTGCTGTGCTGGTGTTGCAGCTAGGCTCGTTTCGCCAGCCGTTCATCATCCTGCTGGCCATTCCCTTTGCTCTGATTGGCACCGTGGGCGGCTTTTTCCTGACGGGCATCGCCTTTTCCTTCACCGCCTTCATTGGCGTGATTGCTCTGGTAGGAATTGTGGTCAATGACGCGATTGTCATGGTGGATACTATGAACCACTACCAGGAGGAGGGCATTCCGGTGCGACAGGCGGCAGCTCGGGGAGTGGCCGATCGCCTGCGCCCCGTGTTGACCACCAGTATCACGACCATCATCGGCCTAACGCCTCTGGCTTTGAGCGACCCGACATGGATGCCCCTGTGTAGCGCCATTATCTTTGGCCTGATTGCCGCTACTTTAATCGCCCTGGTGGTTATCCCCTGCCTGTATTTGCTGTTAACGCCCAAACCTGCTGAATAAGTAGAACTGCGTTGAAAAACGAAGGTTAGAAAACCGGGGGAGGGGCCCCGCGGGGGGGGGCCCCCGGGGTTGTTACGGGGGGTTTTTTAGCGC
>JBHJGR010000346.1:0-10866 GCA_050331615.1 Elainellaceae cyanobacterium | reverse complement strand
AATGATATATATATCAAATACAAATAAAACAAACACACCCCGGGCGGCCGCCCCGCCCCCCGGCGCCCCCCCCACCCCACCATAGCTACGTTTACTTATGACCACCTACTTAATACCTCTGACTTCCATTCGGATGTCCCGATCGAAATCATCGCAACCCTTAAACCCGATCGCCTCCCTGACCTAGCTGCCCATGCCGCCTCTGCTGAAGCCGTTGCCCACTACCTTCGCCAACTCAATGAGGAATCATGGATGGAATTAGGGAGGGGCGATCGCTTTGCTAACCGATACAATAAGGAAATCCGCTCCGTAGCGTTAATCATGACTCAAAGCCTGGCCATCTCTAAAACCATCCTCTCAATGGCTGCTCTCCAGCAGCGATTTGGCATAGTGCCCAGTCAAGATCAGCAATTCTTCTCAGAATGGGCAAACGATTTACCCACATTAACTTCGCCAGAAAAGAATACACTCGATCAAATCAAAGCCAGGTTCGATCGTCATAGAAACCAGGGTCCCCTTGCTGAAGGCACCATCAATCAACTCCTCATTTCTCCCCTACTTACCCTGGCAGGCTTATACGATGAACCCTTCTTCGTTTCCACAGAACCCAGCCTGGAAATCGAACTAAAAGACCAGGACGAAATCCTGCGCGGACGTATCGATACGCTCATCATCCAGCAGCAATTTTGGGTACTAGTCATTGAATCAAAATCAACCATTGCCTTTGCGATCGCCCTTCCGCAAGCAATGGCATACATGATGGCAAACCCCAATCCCGATCGCCCAGTCTATGGACTAATCACGAATGGCGATGAATTTATGTTTATTAAAATGCAAACCCAGGGATTGCCCCAATACGACCTCTCAAATGTATTTTCCTTACTAATTCCCCGCCGCAACCAGCTATACGATATCTTCCAAATTCTTAAGCAAATTCGGCAGATCATGCTTCAGCCCTAAAGTGCGATCGCTGGAAACACAGACATTATTGTTGTTGCTTGCAAATATCATTACTCATAACGCAGCCACCTCATTACAGTATGATCGCTCCCCCATATATTGGGTTGAGGCGACGTAGCTTGCTTCCCGAAGGGTAACCCAACGAGCAATACCCAGCTAATTCTTCTGAGTTGGGAAGTGCTGATCTCTCCTTCTATAGATTGCGCTGGATGCAAAAAAACACTAGCCTACAGGGACATCCTCCCACTAGCCGATTTTTTTGCAGCCATGACTTCCAGTCAGTCTACGTCACGTCAAAGGCCCTCCTCCCGTCGCTCATTTCAAGCCCAGCCGATGCCGCCCCAGCCATCGGCATCACCAGATGATAGCTTTTGCTGTCCCTGCTGCGGTATGGATGCCCATGTTCAATCCCTTGGGCAGCGCTACGGCAAGCGATCGCTCCCCAGCTACGGTGATCTCGTGAACGACTGGCTAGGACGTAGCCCCAAGACCCGCAGAGGCGAGCGTTTGACCGCTCCACCGCGCGATCCAGTGGGGTTGGGCTGTGTCGCCATCGGTGGCATCTTAGGGGCTGCTGCCATTGGGGCTGCAAGTATCCCTGTGCTGAGCGTTACCGTTGGTGTGACTGCCTACGCGCGACATCGGGTGATGAAGCGCTACAGCAAGGTGTATGCGCCAGAGTACCGAAAGTGGGCGCGATCGCTCCACTGCGAGCGGTGTGATCTCGTGTTTCAGCCCGATGTCGATAGCCAGTTTGTGCGATCGCCCATCGCAGATGAAGATGAGGTACGGCTACCATAACGCCCCGACAAACGGTAAAACTCTTCAGAAAGCGCCTGAATTTGTCTGCGGAGGGCGATCGCCCAAAAATCAGTTCTCGGCCATCCAGGCCAAAAAGGCCAAAATTTGTCCGACTGGCGGAAGGGGATAGTCGTGCAGGTCAATGGTCAACTGCTGATTCTGTAACTGCATAAAGCGCCACTGAGTCCCATTACTTACACAGCCATAAATGGTTGTAATGTCTCGCCCCTTATTCTGGTTAAAGCGCTGAGCTGCTACCATAGCGGCGGCACATTGGCCTAGCCCGGACTTTAAATCTGCTCGCTTAGCCTCCACCAAAATAAAGACAGGAGCCTCAATCTCAATCAGCTCCCTGGAACGGCTTAGCAAAAAACCACAGGTGCCGTTTAAGCCCACCGATTCATCAACTGTAAAGTCTTCACCTGAAAAGAAGCTGATCTGCTGCTGCAAAATCTGCCGCACCTCCAGCAAGACCGGGCTAATAATTAATTCCGATCGCGCCTTTTCACTGCCTGTTGCCACGGCAACGGGTAAGCTATACGCCAAAAAACTTTTGAGGGTGATAGATGGTTCAATGGGAGCTAAATCGGGCAAAAAACGAATTCCTTCCTGGGTGACGATGCCAAAGGCTTCTTTCACGCTGGTCAGGGTTTTGAACTGACTGTAAGCCATATCCAGGGATCCAGAGCAACACATCGCTAATTTTTCGGCCAGGGGCGATCGCGCTCCGCCCCGTGTTCTTAAAATTAGTTGCCGCTGGGGGGGACTTGAATCGGCTCTAGCTCGACGGGCTGCAGGACATCCGGCGGCGGCGGGGGGAGCGGGATGCCGCCGGGGGGAGACAACGGCACCGGGAGAATGGGCTGGCTGGTACTGCTGGGGGCGACCGTGGCGATCATCACGGAGCGGCTGACGGTTTCCCCAGCCTCATTGGTTACCTGAAGCGTCAGGCTCGTGCTGCCGGGAGTGGGGCTAATGGCGTAGGACATTTGGGTGGTGCCCGGAGCAACCAGGCCGGGGGCGGGCAGCAGCTCCACCTGCACCTGATCGGGATTTTCCACCTCCCACTCCAGCATGGCATCGATGCTGCCCCTGGCTGGGTTGATGAGGTGGACCTGCTGGGGATGGTCGGCGGCCTGCTTGCCATTGATGGTGAAGCTGAGGATTTTGGGGAACGGCGGACGCACCTGAATAGGCTCTGCCTCCTGGGCAATTTCATCCCGCTCCTGCTCAGCAGGCATCACCACCGTCAGGTTGAAGGTATACTCACCGGAGGTCTCGGCGGCGGTGGGCACATCCTCACAGATCAGGCGGCTTTCTTCCAGGCGGCACTGGTCTTCGAGGCCGATGGGAAGGTTGTTTTCCATAGGGTAGGTGAGGCGATCGCTCTGCACCGTTCCCCCCGACGTGATGGCGATGGAGCTGAGTTCCAGGGCTTCGATTTCCCAGGGGCGATCGATAATCCAGGTCAGTGCCACAGGCGCATCTGGGTACTGGGCGGAGATGTCTGCCGTTGTGGGGCTGGAGGATGCCGGGAAATCTGAGGCTTCGGCATCAGCAGGGGGGCTGGTTACCTGGTCGGCTGCGGGTTCGCGGTAGGTGGGGGCTTTGGAGTAAAAGTAGAGGATTTCGGGCGGGTCGGCGGGCGTGATCTGGATATTGCGAAGGGTGCGCGTATCGGATTGGTTCAGGTCTTCGGGATTGGTGGGGGCGATCGCCGCAGATACAGGCAGTTGGTTGACTGGCGAAGTATCCGGTAAAGAAGCTTGAGCGGCATCCTGCGCTAGGTCTGACGTGAACACCATCAGCGTCACGTCGTAGGCTCCAGTCCCAAATTCAAAGTCGCTTGGCTGAGCCAGGACTAACTCCGAAGGACGGATCTGTACGCCCTGACAAATCAACACGTTGGTTTCAGCGTCATGACCATAGATGCGGTAGAGCAGGCGCAGCAGGGGGCGAACCGGGCGAACGTCTTCCTTACAAGCATCTTGGGCATCAATCCAGCTTTCATCCAGCAGAAGCGGCAGTTCGGCGTTGGTTTCGCGGGAGAAGAAGGTCAGCCCCAAACTGCTGAGCTGGTCGGCGTGGCTAACTTCCCAGTCGAGCTGAATGGGGTTTTCGTCCTCGGCGGTGTAGCCTTCGCTGGGGGTGGAAAACTCCAGTACCTTGGGTTCCAGGCTGGGCTCAATCACCAGCTTTTTAATCAGCCAGTAGGCCAGCAGGGTCGCACCTGCCAGCAGCCCCGCTATCAGCAGCGCGATTAGCAGCAATCGTAGCCCCATTAGCAGCCAGCGCAGCCATTTGGGGTAGGATTCCCAGATGATTTTGCCGTCCAGCAGTTTGGGGACATTTAGCAACGGCAAGGCGGCAACGTCGGCTTCATCCGCCACCGCCGCCGTGTTGATGACTTCGACCTGAAACGGGACTTCCTGGCGCTGCTTCCACTGGCGTCGCCACCATTTCTGCACAGTGGGCTGGAGAAGTAGTTGGGCCATCTCTCCCGGTGCGAGTTCGACGGGGTTGGGAGAAATCCTGTAGCGAAACAGGCGATCGCCATCACGGGCATCCACTCTCAGTGCTCGCCTGACGTTGCCCATGTTGTGCACGGTGAGGCCAAATTCGGAGTCCGTCCCCGGCACGTGCCCTACTTTAGGATCAAGGGCAAGCTTGAGCTGATCGTTAACCTGAACCGTGAAGTAGAGGATATCCAGCAGCACCAGATTGTCCTGATTGGTGGAGGTCAGGCGCAGGGTGGTGGAGTAGTGCCCTGCCGGGGTCAGGTGGGGGGGATGGAGCGTGAGGCGGATGGTGCCGGAGGCGTCGGGGTTGAGCTGGAGACCCTCGGTTTGGGTGATGCGTCCGGGGGCGTCGGCGGTGGCTTCGGGATATTCCACCCCGAACCAGTCGGCGGGAAGTTCTGGGCAGGTGAGGAAGAGGCGATCCACTCGCTTTGAGCGATTTTCGACAGTGACCTGAAGGGTGAAGGGACTGCCCGCTTTGACCGAGTAGGGCTGCTCGGAACTGGTGGGCGGGTCCAGGTAAAAGGCCGGTTCGTTGCGCAGGGCGATCGCCTGGTTAGAGGTGAGGACTTCCAGCTGCTGCGATCGCCGCTCCACTTCCCCCAGAGACTCAGGCGTCTGGGCGCAAACGTCGTAGCTGTAGAAGCCAGGCTCGGCCTGGGACGGAATTTCAAACCGCAGCTGCACCCGCTGCTCCTGACCGGGGTTGAGGGTCGGGTTGGCGTTGCTGAACTGGCACCACTGCCGCAGGGGCATGGCCTTGGCGTCATTCGGCTCAATCCACAGGTCCACCGGCATGGGGCGATCGCTGCGGTTGCGGAGAATCAGGTCGCGTTCAACCACGGTCGTCTCACCGGGCTTAATCGCCGTGTTGCGTCCCTGAATGTCCAGAACAAGGTAGCGGCGGGGGCTGACGGTCATGGGCTTTATCCAAAGGGGGCGATGGGGCAGGATGGGGCGAAGGGCAGAATTTGGGAGGTTATGGGGCGATCGCTCCTGAGCAGGCGGATGAAGGATTGACAGCCTGCTGGTAAAGTCGGGCGCGGTGATCCGGCCCGTCAACGGCAATCAGCACATGGCCGGGGTCGCGCTGTTTAATGTCAATCTCGTAGGGGGAGTATCCCGTTAGCGTGTCTATGACAATCGGCTCAACCTGGGAATCGCGGATTCGCTGCTGTGGATCCAGGGTCCAGAGGGCGATCGCCCCATCATCCGTGGCCGTCGTTAGATAGCAGCCATCTTCGGACAGCGCCATTGCCCGCACCGCGACGCCATGGTCAGTCACCTGCCACTGGTCGAGTCGGACAGCGCTAGTGGGGCAGGGCAGGGGAATCGTCTCCGGGGTAATGCGGGGCATCGCGCCGGACGGAGCCAGGGAAGACGGCGTTCCACTGCCTCCGGTACATTCCACAAAATCCTGACCGTCCCAAAGGGTGACAAAGCCCCGATTATCGGCGGTAGCCAGCAGGCGACCATCCCGGCTGACCTCCACTTCCGTGAGGGAGTGGTAGGGGCCGATGACGGGGGCGACCGGGAAGGCGCGATCCCAGCTGTAGTCTACGGTGTAGGCCGTTTCATCGGCCCAATCCCAGAGCACCAGCCGATTGAACTGACCGGCGATCGCCACCAAGGAGCGATTGTCGTAATCCAGCATTTCCAGGTCGGCAATGGCCGTGTCGTTGAGGAAAAGCATCTGCTCCGCCGTCGATTGGTTGCTGGCCTGCACGTCCCAGCGGCGCACGATGCCGCTACCGTGGCCACTAAAGAGGGACTGAGCATCGGCGGTAAAGGCCAGGGCAAAGACGCGATCGGTGCGGTCGGCAATGGGGCGCACCCGCTCCTCTCGGGCAATATCCCACAGCTCGATCGCCCCGTTCTCCAGCCCGATGGCCACCTGGACTTCATCGCGGGGGCTTTGGCGAATCACCCGCACTGCTCGGCCCAGCTCATCCGCCGCCGCCAACTGGGTGCGATCGCGCAGCCGGGGCGCATGGGGGAACCAGCCCAGGGCATCGCTCACGTCCCAGCGGTACACGGTCTGGTCACGGGAACCCGTGAGCACGGTGGATTCCTTCCCCAGGATTTGGACGGCAGTGATGGGCGCAGTATGACGGGTCACGGGACGTAGCCACCACCACCAGGCCAGCAGCAGCAGCGCCAGCAGGCCGCCGCCCAACTGGAGCCAGAGGGGAATCAGGGGTCGCACCCGCAGGTCTAGGGTTTGGCTGCTGGGCTTGAGATGAATGGGATCGGTGGCGATCCCCGCATCAGGATAGGTGAGGGTGGGAGCCACCTCAATCAGCAACCGCCGCTCCCACCCCAGCCAGGGCTGCCGCCGCCGCACTTCCAGGTTCAGAGGTTGGGCGTCACCGGGAGACAGGTCAACGGGCGCAACGGGGCGGATCGTACAGCGATGCTGGTTGACCTCAGCGGCCTGGAGGTGGAGCTGCTGGGTCAGGTTACTGCAATTCTCAAAGTTCAGGGGAAAGATAGCTCGGTCTCCGCCGTCCTGACCCAGATCTTCGGCTGGAATCGTTTGGCGGCGCGACGCGCACTCAAAGATGACCCATCCAGCGGGCAGCACTTCAATGTGACCGTGGGTGGTGCTGTAGTTACCAGTGCGATCGCTAATTTCGATATCAAACTCGTAGACCCCGCTGGCGATCAGCGGCTGGCTGGGAGGCACGCAGTAAAAAGCAATGCGACGAGTGTCGCCCCCCGGCAGCGTCTGGTGCAGCAGGGTAGGCGAAGCAGCCTCAACGGGATCATCAGGCTCAGACGGGGTAAACCACTCCTCACCCAGGCGCAGCAGCTTCAGGGTAATGTCGGCAGGTTCCGACTGCAGATTCATCGCCAGGGCCTCAATGGCCAGCCGTTCGCCGGGGTAGGTTTTGAGGAAAGGAGACACCAGATGCACCTGGAGGGGGTGCGATCGCTGCTCCACGACCAGGTCCAGGTGATGAACCGTTTCCAGGTCGTCGTACTCCACCGAGAAGATGTGGACCGCCAGCTGCAGGGTGGTGTTGATGGCAGGAATGGGGGGACGATTGATAATGACGCGAAAGGTGGTGCGATCGCCCGGCGGTTTCTTGGCGCATACCTTGGGGTCCACGTCGTACCAGCGGTTGGCCGCCCCTGCTGGCTGCCCTGGCGTACTGATCTCAATCTCGAAGCTAGCGAAGCGATCGCTCTGATTGACGACTTCGACAGTAAACTCCCGCTCCTCAATGGGATTATCGGCTCGGGGTGGGGCATCGCTGTCGGCCCCGTTCAGCGGTAGCCCCGGCGAAGCGGAGGGCACAATCCGCAGCCGCTGCTTAGAGAACTGGACCTGGAGTTGTTCGGTCAGGGGTTGAAAGCTGGTCATGGGGAGCCGTCGGGGGAGAAACGTCAGGGAAGAAACGCAGGCCAGGAACTCAAATTCAGCGCATTAAACTTGCCACTGCACCAGACCCGTCAAATGTCGCCGCCGCCAGATGTAGCGCAGCACGTTGATGCCCAGCTCATGGGCCGTGCGAATGTCTGTCCGGGATAGAGATTGATAGACGCCCCAGGCACTGGAAAGGCTGCCCCCAACCCAGACCAGACCGTTGGCGATCGCCACCCCCATCTTCTGACCACCGATTGCTGGCAACTGGGTGAACAAAAACGGATCGGTCCGCAGGGAATGGGTCGGCTTCAGAGCATCCCACGGCGTCAGAGCTTGAAAGACTTGCTGGGCCTGGGGCGAAAACACCGGCACGGCGTCTGAGGGAGTCTCCACCAGGAGGGTGCCGCCATCGTTCACAAAGGCTTCGATCCAGCGCAGATGCTGGCGCAGCAGCGGCTGGAACTCCTGGGCGGGAACCACCAGCGCATCAAAGCGATCCATCGGCAGCCCCTCCTGGAGCGAAACTGCGGCAGCTTCCAGGTCAAGCTGCATATCGGGCCGCAGCACCTTCATGGCCCGGTTGAGGGAGTCAAAGTCTTCGTAGGTCTTGGGAGAAAACGGCCCCACAAACCCCAGCCGCAGGGTCGCCGTTGCCCGAAGCTGCACGGCCTGACGGTGGCGCAGATCTAGTTCCCCCGGCCTGGGAGCAAACACATTCGGCGGCAGGGCTAACCGGATTGGCCCCGGCGTGAGCTGGAAGCGGCAGAGTTCCACATCCAGCGCGTCCGGCGGGTCGGTTTTCTCCTCAAATCGGTACTGCTCAGACAGGGTCTCCCGGTCGGCACCGGCAGTCGTAGCGGGTTCTACGTAGCGTGCGACGACGTGAACCGTCATCGTACCCGTGGTGGGCGGGGCGGTGGCAATGCGGAAGGTGCGATCGCGCTCATCCCCGCTGCCGACAATGATGGGATTCCCTGCCGCGTCAATGGCCACCCCTGGCTGAATCTCTAGCCAGCGCTGCTCCTGCCGCTGGGCATCCTGCTCGCGAGTCCTGGCCCGGCTCCAGGTGGGGGCAGGGATCACCTTCACCCCCAGCCCACACACAATCCCCGACTGGCTGGCGGACTGAAAATGCACGTTTTGCCGCTGGCGAACGTACGACTGGGAAACCTCCCACCGCTCTGCATTGAGAATTAGCCCATCGTAGACATTCAACCGCTCCAGCGGTTTGGGTAATTCGTAGGGAAATGCATCAACTCGAAAGCTGGACATAGAAATCAACCATTGGGGGGCGAATGGTCAGGTCTGAGCCATCTGTCTTAAGGAGAGTTTAGTGGATGAATTTGTGTCAAAGTTCCGGATTATAGATATTTAACAAAGTCTTTAGCTCATTCAGTACAGGGCCATCTCTTAACATTCCGGCTCGCCATCCTCAACTAAAATTGCCTGACACAGGCGACTCCGGTCGAGCTGAATTCCCTCAAACCGGACATTCACAAGGTTTGTACGGTCAAAGTTGGTCAGGGTGAACTCAGTCCGCACGAGCATGGCTCCCTGAAGATTGGCGTCCCGCAGATTGACGCGCTCCAAGCGAGCATTGGTGAAGTTGGCTCCCGAGAGATTGGCTTCCCGGAGATTGACGTTGATGAGCTGTGCGCCGCTTAAATCGACGCCCCGTAAATCGACGCCCTGGAGATCCACATTTTCCAGCACGACATTTGACCAATCGGCGTCAGGACTCATGACCGCTCCTTCAAGATTGGCGCGGGTCAGATTGGGCGATCGCAAATCCACCTCTCGCAGGTCCGCCCCCCGCAAATCGGCTCGCTGCAAATCCACCCCGTCCAGATTTGCGCCGCTTAGGCTTGCATCCCGCAACTCGCTGCGGCTCAGGTCGGCTCCTGCCAGGTCGATGCCATCCAGAGTCGCGCCACTGAAGTCAATCCCCCGCAAATCCGCCCCCGCCAGAATGGTGTCTGGTGAGAAGCGAATATTGGTCGCGTTGACATCATCCAGGGAAGCCTGGCTCAAATCGGCTCCCCCAAAGTTAGCGCTGGTCAGGTTCGCGTCCTCTAGGATGGCATTGGTGAAATAGCTGCTGGTGAAATCGCCGTTCCGCAAATTAGCGTCTTCCAAATTCGCGTTACAGAAGTTTGCCCTCGCCGCCAGGGCTCCCTGCAGGTTGGCGTCCTGCAAATTGCTGGCGGCTAAACTGGCGCGCTCCAGGTTGACGAGGCGCAGGTCAGACCCTTCCAGGTCGGTGTTGGACAGCACTACATCCGTGAGGTTGGCGATCGCCAAATTCCCCTCCTCAAACCGGGCACCCGACAGCACCGCTCCCCGCAGGCTAGCGCTCCGCAGATTCACCCCCGACAGATCTTCCTGGGCCAGATTAAGCCCCTGCAGGTTGGCGTGGGAGAAATTCGCCCCCGCCAAATTCAGGAAGTCGTAGCCTGGGGTCTGAACCGTCTCCTGGGGCGAGACTTGAGGACAGGCCGGATCAGCGCCCGCCTCTTCAGTGACGTTGGTAGCCGCCTCAGGCTGAGGGGTTTCATCTTCAGGAGGGGCAGGCCACTGGCGATCGCGATTCAGATCGTTCACCAGGATCACGACTTCCGCCCAGCGATCGTCCCACCGGGTCTGAGCATCCGTTCGCACATGCATCAGGTTTGCCCCTCGCAGCTCAGCCCCCCGCAGGTTCGCCCCCCGCAAATCCGCGCCCCGCAAGTCGGCATTTTCCAGGTCGGCCCCCCGCAGATCAGCCTGGCGTAAATTGGCATTGCGCAAATTTGCCCCACTCAACCGCGCTTCGCGCAAATTGGCATTCTGAAGATAACGACCCAGCAGGTCGGCTTCCCGCAGGTCGCATCCGGGGCAGCTGCGACTACTCTGCAAGTCCTGCAAATCATCTGGATCAAATGCGGAGGCTGTCGTCGTCAGGGCGATATCGAGCATACCCAGGAGGAGCGCTCCTCCCAGTATTAGCCTCAGCGGCCAATCGTTTCGATGTTCCATACACCGGCAGGCTCCCTTCCCAGTACAAGACCAAGTTCGATAGAAATCTCAGGCGCTAGGCTGGTTGACTGACAAAACTTACGAACCGCTGCCCGGAAGCCCTCACCCTAGCCCTCTCCCGAAGGGAGAGGGAAAAGGAGCATTGGTTCGGCTCCCCTCGCCCTCTGGGAGAGGGGTTGGGGGTGAGGGCCACAAACTTTT
>JBHJGR010000345.1:0-5523 GCA_050331615.1 Elainellaceae cyanobacterium | reverse complement strand
AAATAGAAAATAATTGGCACACCAAATTAAAATTATTGCAAAAAACCCGGGGCCCCCCCCGGGGGGGCCCCGCCCCCGGTTTTCTAACCTTCGTTTTTCAACGCAGTTCTACTTAGAGAGCGGCGAGGGCAGGTTCCTGGGCGATCGCCCCATTCGCACCTTCAACCGCCAGACCGTATACCTCGCAGGAATTGTTGGGGCTCTCGATCAGCTTGACTTTATAGAGCGACGCGCCAATCCGACGAATAGGCTCCTCCAGCAGATCGCGGATGTGGAGGGCAATGTTCTCGGCAGTGGGCACGACGGATGCGAAGTGGGGAATGTCCTTATTTAGGAAAGTGTGGTCAAACGGTTCGACCACGTGCTCATCCACAGCGGCCTGGAACGCGCCCAGGTCGGCAATCATGCCGGTGCGCTCGTCCATCTCGCCCCGGATGGTGACCTCCAGGTGGTAGTTGTGCCCGTGGCCATTGACGCGGGCGCACTTGCCGTAAATCTCGAAATTCTGATCGAGGCTGAGGTGGGGCAGCGCCAGCCGGTGGGCGGCACTGAAGTGGGTGCTAATCGTGAGATAGGCTTCCATGTTGTTACCTGCGTAGTCGGCCCAGAGTTCTGGATGTTCAAAAAGCTGGATGCGCACCAGGGGAAGGTGGGGAGACAGCCGCTGCCAGATCACCCGCGCCAGGTTTTCGGTGGTGGGCAGGGTGTCCCGGAACTCATCCCAAGTATCGTTCAAATAGGAGAAGTCGAGCTGGCTAGTGACCTCCCGCTTGATGATGTGCTTGACGTCAGACAGATTGAGCACCATGCCGTACTCGTCCAGCTCCCCAGCCATGGAGACATAGAGGACATAGTTGTGGCCATGACCAGGCGCACGGGCACAGAGGCCAAACCGCTCAGCGTTCTCAGCGTCGCTCAGTTCGGGAAGCCAGTAGCGGTGGCTGGCAGAGAACTGGGCACGCCGGTTGATAATGCATCTCATAGCGGAGGAATGTTACATTCCGTAAAGATTACCCTTTCCAGGATAAACCGTTTTGGGGGGCGATCGCATCCCGGCACCAATTTCTCAGGACTGGCCTCAGCCCCGCTCATAGGAATAGATATCGCCCGGCTGCTCAAACAGGGCGGCTGACCGGGCCGACAGCAGCTCCAGGTCCGCCTCCGCCAGATCCCACTTGAGCGCCTCGACGTTGTGCATAATTTGCTCCCGGTTCAGCGTCAGCCCTGAGATCACGGCCATCACCCCCGGCTGGTGCTTCACCCAGTTGAGGGCAACCTGGGCAATGGTCTTCTGGTGCTTATCGGCCACCTTTGCCAGGGTTTCCAGCAGATCCTGCACCAGGTTCCAGCCGCCGTGGGCGCGGATCATGCTGCTGTAGTAGAAGGAGCGGGCGTGGTCAGGTTCCGTCTTGGGGTGGGCGAGGCAGCGGAATCGGCTGGACAGAAACCCGCCCGCCAGCGGTCCGTAGGCCAGCATGCCAATGTTGTGGTCGAGGCAGAAGGACTGCATCAGGTTTTCTACCCGCCGATCGATCAGGCTGTACTGCACCTGATGAAACCGAATGGGGGCGTGGTTGACGGCCTTTTCCAGCATGGGCGTACTGAAATTGGTGACGCCCAGGTTACGGATTTTGCCCTGCTCCACCAACTCGGCGAAGGCGGCCAGGGTGGGGGCAAAGTCGAGCTGGGGATTGTGCCAGTGGATCTGGAGGCCATCCAGGTGATCGCGCCGCAGGTTGCGCAGGGAAGTTTCCACCTTGTTGCGAATTTGCAGGGGGGTGGGGGCACTGCCGAAGTAGACGGCCTTGGTGAGCACCTGACAGTCCCGCCCTTTGAGGAGACGCCCCAGAAGCTGTTCGCTGCGGCCATAGATGTCAGCGGTATCGAAGCAGGTGACCCCCATCGCCAGATAGGTATCGACCGCCCGCTCCAGATCAGTCTCAGAGTGCGATCGCCAGCTTCGATCATCGAGCTGCCAGCAGCCAACTATTAGGGAGTCAGATTGCAAATCAGACGAGTGGATCATGCGATCGCCAACGCTTCGATAATACAAGCATAGCGCTAACTCAGGGAAACCAAACGTATTCTTCTCGTTCCGTTTAATGTCCATCTTAGGATTTCCCGATCTTCCTATTGGTGAAGAGTTCGTGAATCCTGATCCCCCAGCGACATTAGAACAATTGTCTTTGCCAGCGCAACAGACTAAGCTGACAGAGGACATGAGAGCCACCAAATTGCGTAAGTCCGACTAATTTAAGCACGATGGTTACGGAGAAGCCACTCACCCCACCGACCCTGCGGCCTTATCAGACTGCCCTCATTAACGACCTCTATCGAGCGATTGACCAGGGCTATCGGCGTATCGCCATCATTGCGGGCACTGGGGCGGGGAAGACCATTATTGGTGGGCAAATCTGCGCCGATGCGGAGGCCGAGGGCTGCTGGCTGCTGTTTATCGTGCATCTAGACGTGCTGGTGGGGCAGACCTACGAGAAGATGGAGTCTTTCGGTCTGCGCTGCGGCTTCATTAAAGCAGGTTGGAAAGAAGACCCCACCGCTCCCATCCAGATTGCCAGCATCCAGACCATGGCCAACCGCCACTGGTGGCGCAAATGGCCCGCTAGCCTTGTGTTCTACGACGAAGCCCACACTACCGCCTTCAGTCAAATTGGCCGCCAGGTGCTCTATCGCACCCATCCGGGCGCGGTGCATCTGGGCATGACCGCCACTCCCTACCGGCTGGGATCAGGGCAGATGGGGGATCATTTCCAGACGTTTGTCGCCGCTCCCGTGCCGTCCGAACTCCAGCGCCTGGGCTTCCTGGCGACTATGCAGTACTACGGCGTCCCTTCGGAGGGTCAGATCGACCTGGGGGGCGTGCGGGTGATGGCCGGGGACTATGACGAGCGGGACTTAAAAAATGCGTGCGATCGCCCCGAACTAATCCAGCGCATCGTGGACGAGTGGCAGCGGCTCACCCCCAGCAAGCGCACCATCGCCTTCTGTGTGGACATCGAACACGCCCAGCACGTAGCGGCGGCCTTTCGAGCGATCGGCGTCCCTGCTGACACGGTGGCGGGTACGACTCCCGTCAAGGAAAGACGCCAGCTATATGACGCCCTGGGCCGGGGCGACCTGCTGGTGCTCACCTCCTGCAACGTGATCAGCATTGGCTTTGATGAACCCAGCGTCGAGGTGGGGCTACTGCTGCGGCCTACCCAGTCCAAAGCGCTGCACTTCCAGCAAATCGGGCGGGTGATGCGCATTTCGCCGCAAACGGGCAAAACCTGCGGCATTATTTTGGACCAAGCGGGCAACCTCCAGCGGCTGGGCTTCCCCGAAGATATTCAGGACTACCACCTGCCCACCAGCCGCTCGCCCCAGATGGGGCACGCCGTCCCCATGAAGCAGTGCCCCCTGTGCAACCGCCTGATGTGGATTTTCCTAACGGAGTGCCCCGGCTGCAGCTACCAGTTTCCCGTTGAGCAGCAGATCTGCACGGACGATATGGTGGAGCTGCTGAGCGAGACCCAACTGCGGCAGGTGGAGGAGGCGCGGCGACAGGAATTCTTCAAAGCCCAGCGGCGCAAAACTTTCGAAAATGGCCTCGCCCCCAGCTGGACCCGCAAGGTCTTTTTCCAAACCTTTGCCCAATGGCCACGGGAAGAGTGGTATCAGGGCGCGGTATTTGGCGATCGCCCCACCCTGGCAGACAAACGCGCCTACAAAGCCTATTTGATGACTCTGGCGCAGCAGCACGGGCGATCGCTCTCCTGGGTGCTCAATGAGTTTCAGAAGGAGTTTGGCCCTGATGCCTGGCGGGTCGTATTTGCTGAAGGGTAGTTATTATTTGTCCGCAGATGACGCAGATGGACGCAGATTGGGCTGCTAATACTGGGCTGCCAACTCAAGGCGGGATAGCGGGAGAATCCATCATCTGCGCAATCTGCGCAATCTGCGCAATCTGCGGATACCTCGAGCGTTACTGACTGAACACCCATTTCTAAACTCCACCTCAGGTCAAGAAGCCTTCAGCAAAGGTTTCCAAAGAGTCACTAACGGCAATCATGACGTTATTAGACTTGATGATTGTACAAACTACTTTACCAACCTTTAAACCAAGCCGCTGGGCCGAGGCCGTGGTGATGACGGAGGTGATCTGAAAATGGGTGGCGATCGCCACCGTCACTTCGGTATTGACCCCGTCCTGGTGAAGTTTTATGATGCTGCCTTGAAAAAGATTGCGGGCGCTAACCTGAAATGGGGGGAGCGCTGCCAATCGACCACCATTTGTCGATCCGGCTCCAGGCATTGGGGATTCTGGGGGATCGGGCGTTGGCTGGGGCGAATCCAGACCTCTGACCAGCTCTCGCAGCACGTCGGTTTTAGAGCGCTGGGTCTGCTGACAGTAGGCTTCAAGGATTTCCCGCTCTTCGGGGGAGGCTTGGAACGTGATCCAGCCTTGATTTTTTCTAGGCATCAGCGTAATATACCAATTTAGTTGGTAAAGTCCGGGTTTGGTGGTTGGTAAAGCCTATCTGTACAGATTGAAATTAAATCTGTATCAGATGAGACTATTGGCTAATTTTACCAACTGTTTCTGAATAGCAGCGCATGTAAAAATATCGGCTTTTCCCCACACGAGGGTTTTATGAACGTGTTTATGAACGTGAGCAGACGACACTTTACCGCTTTATCTGCCTTGACCTTGGTCGCCTACTTGGGAGCCGCTGGCTGTGCCCAAACCACTACCTCCCCAACCGCTGAAATATCTCCGGCGACGACCACCACCGACTCAACTATCGAACTCACGGTCTCCGTAGCGGCTAGCGTTCAGGACGCCATGCGGGACGTGCAAGCCGCCTATCAAGCCGAGGAGCCTGAGGTCACCATTACCTATAACTTTGGCTCTTCCGGTTCCCTGGCGCAGCAAATCGTCCAGGGAGCGCCTACCGAGGTGTTTCTCTCCGCCTCGAAAAAATGGATGGACGACCTGGAGGAACAGGGCGAGATTCTTTCAGGCTCCCGCCGCGACCTGCTGCTGAACTCCCTGGTGGTGATCGTACCCCAGGATAAGACCGACGTGACCGACTTCAGCGACTTTGCGACGGATAAGGTCAACCGCATCGCTATCGGTGAGCCGGAAAGCGTTCCGGCGGGTCAGTACGCCCAGGAGGCTTTGACTACACTGGAATTATTTGATACCCTCCAGCCCAAGATGGTGTTTGGCAAAGACGTGCGGCAGGTGCTGACCTACGTCGAGACGGGCAACGTAGATGCAGGTTTGGTCTATGCCACCGATGCCAAGATATCCGATCAGGTGCAGGTGGTAACCACCGCTCCTGCCGATACCCACTCCCCCATTGTCTATCCAATCGGCGTCGTGGCGGATAGCGAGCAGGCAGAGGCGGCCCAGGCTTTTGTGGATTTTCTGTCCAGTGACGCCGCCGTCGCCATCTTTGAAGAATACGGGTTCACGATGGCGGAATAGCAGGCAGAAGGCAGAAGGCAGAAGGCAGAAGG
>JBHJGR010000344.1:0-2386 GCA_050331615.1 Elainellaceae cyanobacterium | reverse complement strand
GTGACCCAGAACAAGTTGGAGATTCCTTCGGCGATGGCGATCGCCCGCACCATCAAGCAAGATATTTGGAGGGAGACGCACCTGACAGCTTCAGCCGGAGTCTCCATCAACAAGTTCCTGGCCAAGATTGCCTCAGGATTGTACAAGCCCGATGGTTTGCACCTGATTGCCCCTGAGCAGGCGGAGGCATTTGTTGCGACCCTACCTATCGAGAAGTTCTACGGCGTGGGGGCGGCGACAGCGCAGAAGATGCACGCCCTGGGCATTCACATGGGGGAGGACTTGCGGCAGTGGTCAGAGGAAGCGCTGATGCGCCACTTTGGCAAGATGGGCCAATACTACTACCGGGTGGCCCGTGCTGAGGACAATCGCCCGGTGAATCCCCACCGAATTCGCAAGTCAATTGGGGCAGAGCAGTCCTTTGCTGAAGACCTGGCGGAAATCTCAGCAATGATAGCTGCCCTGGAGAAGCTATCCGATGAAGTCGTCGAGCGGCTGCACAAGCACCAGCGCTATGGCTACACCCTGACCTTGAAGGTGAAGTACGCGGATTACCAGCAGGTGACGCGAGCGCAGACGGTGGACTATCTTTTGCGCGATCGCGACTCAATTGTCGAACTGTCAAAAACCTTGCTGCTGGAGCATCTTGACCGCAGTCGCCGAGTGCGTCTCCTGGGGCTTACCGTTTCCAACCTGAACGAGCCGTCTGAACTGCCGCTCCACCGTCAGCTCTGTTTAGACTTGCCGCCCTTTTTTGGGTGATTCGGGACGGTCTTCTTCTACCCTGGAAGGAGAAGGGTTTGCTCATCGGCGAGAGAACGGGACACATGGAGGTCATCGGTCAAATCAGCGGGGAGAACTTGAGAGCGTTGTGGGGTTGGGTGGAGTCCCTTGCCCTCTCGGCTACCGCTATCCGCAGCCGCTACGCACCGAATCGGCGGGTGAAGTGCTTCGGCATTGCCTCGAACCTGCAATCCATTGCCAAAGGTCGAGCCAGACTGCATCGAGTGGAGTCTCCAGATGAACGCATTCAAGCGCTGGGAGAACGGCTGCTCCCCGGCTGGCACAGTTTGCTGGTCTGCGGCGGCGACACCACGATTCACTGGCATCGGGATCACGGGCACTTCGTCGGGCAGGCGGTGATGGTGAACCTGGGGGAAGCCCTTTACATGGAGCGAGATTACGAGCAAGGGCAGCTAGAGCACACGCTCACCAATGGCCTGGTGGTGCGCATCAATACCAAGCTGCTCCACAAGGCGGTGCCCCTCTCGGTGCCTCGCTACAACCTCACCTTTCGCCACATCAAGCCCGAATTTCTGCCCCAAGTGGTGGAGCAAAGCACCACTCAGCTAAAGTTGCCGGTGTAGCTAACATTGCTCAGGAGAGTGCCTGTCATGTCTGAGCGTTCCTGTAACGATTTTCCCATGATAGTTGCGCAAAGCTTGGATGGCGGTAGAGGTCAAGGGAGCTTGATTGCCGCTCCCATGCTGGAGATGAATTCGTCGTTTGCGATCCCATCATCCTGTAAAGCTTGCCTCAATGCGATCGCAACAAACACCAGCTTGATCCATCACTTTTCAAGGAGAATAACAGGCTGCTCCGGAAAACCCATTATTTCTTCCTGATTTCCTTAACAAGCACTCGTATTATTTCCTGTATTGGGACCTCATGCTACCACCAGGAGCATCACCCATGAACCTGCCCAACCGACCAAACGACCGGCCAGAAGCCGCCGACCCACTGCGAGGCAGGCGCGATCGCTTCGTCTTCCAGCCTGTCCGCAGTAGCCGTGATGGTATCGTCTTCCACTGGCTCGTCCACACTACGAAGGGCGGCAAAGAAAAGACCGCTGCGGCGGCCCATGCCTACTGGATGCCCTTCGTCTTTCGCGACAGCGGCTTCTACACCGAGGCAGAGCTGCGAGGGCTGGCCCAGCAGTCGATCTGGGAGCTTGAGGAGCACATTCAATACATCCGGGAAAGCTTCGGACTAACGCTGCCAGTGCCGCCTGCGACTACCTTTGCTGACTCCGAAGATTTTCCCGCCTTTGAAGATATCTCAACTGCCTTAGAGGATAACGATACTGACCCGACCGATGCAGCCAACGGCGTCAGGGCAATACAACCACTGAAGATAAAGGACATAACCCCGATTTCATCAAATACCGTCGAGGACGACTTTTCGAGCGAATTCAAGGATGCACTCTAGCAAGGAGGAGGGCTACCAATGGCGGAATCACCGGAATCCCAATCCAACGAATCCCAACCCAACGAATCTCAAGCACCAGAATCAAAGCCAGGTCGTTCAACTAGACGCAAGCGGGGCAGTTCCTCTTTCCAAGTAGCAGCTCAAACTGGGATGGAAGACAGTAACGGACAAGTGGGCA
>JBHJGR010000343.1:0-17118 GCA_050331615.1 Elainellaceae cyanobacterium | reverse complement strand
GCCGCCAATCGCCATGTAGGCGCAGGGGAACAGCAGCAGACCAGACCAGCCGATAAAGACGAATCTGTCGCGCTTGAGCCAGTCATCGAGGACATCGAACCATCCTCGGCTGGCTTGCGCACGTCCCATTGCTACGGTCATTTCATAACCTCTTAATATCGGGTCAAGGCACTTGCGGCATCAACTGCAACTATTAGAGCGCATTAATGCCACTTCAAGAAAGCTAATTTTGAGCTTAACGTCGATCATTAGAGGATCTGGGCGATCGCTCTTACGATCTGAGCTCTGCTAGCAACATCCGTCGGATCACCGAACTAAATTGCTCAAGTCACTGACGGATGTCTCCAGAGGACGCTCAACGTTTCTATATGATAAAAACATCCTCAAAATTTTACAATCTGATACGTTAACTCTCATCTCGGTATCCCTCTATTGAGAGGCTAAGAACTCTTGATAGTGGGGCTCTTCAGTGAGATTAAGCACATGGCCATAAATAAAACCCAGTGGTGTGCATTCAGGCAGTTTATCGCAGGCTCGCCCGCTAACACCGGGCAGAAGATTGTAGATTAGAGAGGGGAAAGCTGGGAAATTGCCTGGCCAACCGCTAATCCACCGACCCCAACTTCGATCCATTTCAGCAGAAACCTGAATCAAGCAAACTCATGGCCGTATCTACAGCAAAGGACAATCAGACGCCAGACAGCCAGCAGGTACTGCGGCAAACTATCTTAGGCGCACGCCGCCTTAGCAATTACTGGTGGGCCACGGTCATCCTCATTGGTGGGGTTGGCTTCCTACTCTCCAGCCTGTCCAGCTACTTCAAAGTTAATCTGCTGCCGTTCTCCAATCCGACCCAGCTCGTGTTCATTCCTCAGGGAGTTGCCATGGGCTTTTACGGTGTCGCTGCCCTACTGCTATCCACTTACCTGTGGCTAATCATTGCTTGGAATGTTGGCGGTGGGTACAACGAATTCAATCGCCAGACGGGCAAAGTGCAGATTTTTCGCTGGGGATTTCCCGGCAAGAACCGCACGATCGACATCACCCATGAGCTTGAAGACATCCAGGCCATCCGGGTCGACATCAAAGAGGGGCTAAACCCCAAGCGTGCCCTCTACCTGCGAATTAAAGGTAAAGGGGCCATTCCGCTCACGCGAGTGGGCCAGCCGCTGCCCCTGTCAGAGCTGGAAAATCAGGGGGCCGAACTGGCTAGATTTCTCTCTGTGCCCCTCGAAGGGCTCTAGGGTCAAGCACTTAACAACTTTGTACTCATCGCTGAGGACGCACCATGAGGTCTACAACATCGATGTCGTCGGTAGAGGCGACCCGTCGCTGGTTCATTTCAGTGCTCGTCGCTGGCCTGATGCTGCTGGGAGGCTGCACGTCTGCGCCCTCATCCCAGACGGAGGCCAGCGGTGAACCTGTTGATCCATCCTTACCCCAGCTCAGCGGACCTGCGACCGTTGAAATGGTTGTCAATGGAGAAGCCATTACCGTCAACGTTGACGGCGAAAATGCTCCCGTAACCGCCGGAAATTTTGTCGATTTAGTTAACCGGGGGGTGTATGACGGAGTCGCCTTCCATCGGGTTGTTCGAGAGCCAGAGCCATTTGTCGTGCAGGGCGGCGATCCTCAAAGCAAAGATCCGTCGTTTCCGCTCAACCAGCTGGGTACAGGCAACTTCATCGACCCGGCCACCGGCGCAACTCGATATATTCCTCTAGAGATCAAACCTGAGGGGAGCGATCGCCCCGTCTATCACCAAACCTTCTCCAGCCTGAACCTGACGGAATCACCGGAACTGCCCCATCGGCGGGGGGCCGTCGCTATGGCCCGATCAGCGTTTCCCGATTCCGCTTCCTCCCAGTTCTATTTTGCTCTGGGCGACCTAGGATTTTTGGATGGCGAGTATGCCGTCTTTGGCTACGTTGACGAGACCGACATGGCCGTGATCGACCAAATTCAGCCGGGCGATCGCGTCGAGTCGGCTCGCGTGGTCACAGGGCTGGAAAACCTCCAGCAGGGCGACGGCTAGCGGTCCTGTTTAGCCTCAGCCCGCCAACCCCATCACAGGTATTCTCGATGGCGATGACCCTAACTGAGCAGGTTTTATCCAAGCTTCCCAATGAGGCGCTGAAGGGTCTCCGTAGCGTTGATCGCCGCTGGTCAGACTACAAATCCGGCAAGATCTCAGCCCCCTCAGTCGTCGAACAGGCTGATAGCCCGCTGAATACGGTGGACTGGGACGTGGTCATCTGCGGGGGCACCCTGGGCATTCTGCTGGGGGCAGCGCTAGCCCAGCAGGGGTGGCGGGTGGCTCTGCTAGAGCGAGGCGTCCTCCAGGGGCGAGACCAGGAGTGGAATATTTCCCGGCGGGAGCTGAATGTATTTCTGGATCTGGGGCTGCTGACTTCAGATGAGCTAGAGCGGGCGATCGCCACCGAGTACAATCCCGCCCGCATCGCCTTCCACGGCGGCATAGAATTTTGGGTCAAGGACGTGCTCAATATCGGCGTCGACCCCAAGTACCTACTGGCGGTGCTTAAGGATAAGTTCTTGGCAGCGGGGGGGCAGCTATGTGAACATACGGCCTTCCAGGGAGCGACAGTTCACCCCAATGGCGTTCAGGTAACGGCAGGCGACGGCTTTACCACTCGCCTGCTGATTGACGCCATGGGCCACTTTTCCCCCATTGCCCAGCAGGCTCGCGGGGGGCGATCGCCCGATGCCGTCTGTCTAGTAGTGGGTACCTGCGCCAAGGGGTTTCCCGCTAACGACACGGGGGATCTATTCGCCTCGATGACGCCGATTCAGAACCACTGCCAGTATTTTTGGGAGGCGTTTCCCGCTCGGGATGGGCGCACCACCTATTTGTTCACCTACCTGGATGCTGACCCTGCTCGCCCCAGCTTGGAAGATTTCTTCGACGACTACCTCAGCCTGCTGCCCGACTATCAGCAGGCTGAGCTCGATCAGCTCGAGATTGTACGAGCGCTGTTTGGCTTTTTCCCGTGCTATCGCCAGAGTCCGCTGCAGCTACCGTGGAGCCGCCTGTTGGCCGTGGGAGACAGCAGCGGCAGCCAGTCCCCCCTGAGCTTTGGTGGGTTTGGGGCCATGATTCGCCATCTGGAACGGCTGACGATCGCCATCCAGGAGGCACTCCAGGTCGATTGCCTCAGCCGCGCTGACCTAGCCCTACTCCAGCCCTACCAGCCCAACCTGTCAGTCACCTGGCTCTTTCAGCAAGCCATGAGCGTCGGGGTCGATCAGTCGCCGCCGCCCCAGCAAATCAACCATCTGCTGTCAAGCGTATTCGAGCAGATGCACCACCTAGGGGATCCGGTGCTCAAGCCATTTCTGCAGGATGTGGTGCAGTTCTCCGGGCTGTCGCGCACCCTGATTCAGACGACTCGCCACCATCCTGCCACCGTGACGCGGGTAGTGCCCCAGGTAGGAGCGCTGGCTCTGCTAGAATGGGTGCCCCACTACGCAAACCTAGGCTTGTACACCGGCCTGAGCGCCCTAGGTAACGCCACCCAGGACTGGGTGCGCTTCCTTCCCCCAGCCCAGCAGTATGCGGCCCATCGCTGGCTAGAGACCTGGCGCTACGGCTCTGGCGGCGACTACCATGCCCTCGGCTAAACCTGTCTGACGACCCTTGGTTAAGCGTTTGGCCAGTTGAGACGGGCACCGCTATGCAAAAAGCACTCTATATTTTATCGAAACTGAGCGATCGCGACTTCGACTGGCTGTTGACGGCGGGAGAGATGCAGTCGGTCCCAGTGGGCAGGGCGCTGATTCAGGAAGGGGAACCCATCAACGCGGTCTACCTGGTGATGGCAGGCACCTTGTCAGTATCCGTGAAAGCCCTGGCTGATCGGGAAATTGCCCGTCTGAGCAGCGGTGAAGTAGTGGGAGAAATGTCGTTTTTGGACGATCGCGCCCCCTCTGCCACCGTTACCGCCCTTGAAGACAGCTTGGTATGGGCGATTAACCGCTCTAAGCTGGCCCTCAAGCTCTCTCAAGACAAAGCCTTTGCCGCAAATTTTTATCACGCGTTGGCCATTTGGCTTTCCCATCGTCTGCGAGGTACCATCAGCCGTCTGGGATATGGCTATGGCTACGGTAAAGAAATGGCTGTAGAATCGGCAACTTCGGATGCAGCGGCAGATGCGCGTCCCAAAGTCAGCTCCAAAGTCAGCTTAGCTACGCCAGATAATCTGGCGATCGCTAGGATCAGACTGGACTGGTTGTTAAGTCGGATGAAGGACACGCACTAAATCATGGAGTTTTCGCCCGCCCGTCAGCGCTTCACCTTAGAGGTGCGCCAGCCAGAGGAGCAGATTAACCTGGCCGCTACCGCCCTTTACATCGCCCAAGAAGAATACCCCGACCTCGATGTGGAAGAGTATCTCAATGCTCTAGACACAATGGCCCTTGAGATCCAGGAGCGCCTGCCTGCCGAGTTTTATCCGCTGAAGGTCATTCGGGGAATTAACCAGTATCTCTATGAGGATTTAGGATTTGCCGGAAATACGGCTAACTATTACGACCCCGACAACAGCTACCTGAACTGCGTCATCGATCGCCGCCTGGGCATTCCCATTACCCTATCGCTGGTCTACCTGGAGGTGGCGCGGCGCGTTGGGCTGCCAATGGTTGGGGTGAACATGCCCGGCCACTTCCTCATTCGCCCTGATCTGCCGGAGATGGAGATTTTTGTCGATCCGTTCCACCAGGGCGAGGTGCTGTTTATGCAGGACTGCCAAGACCGGCTGAACAGCATCTACGGACGGCAGGTATTGCTGCGCCCCGAGTTTTTCAAGCCCATTGCTACCAAGCGGCTGCTGTCCCGCATGCTGACCAATCTTAAATTCATTTACCTCAATCGCGGCGAGATGGCCAAAACCCTGGCGGCCATTGAGCGCATTTTGCTGATTTTCCCCGATGCCCCCGTTGAGCATCGCGATCGCGGCCTGATCTACTACCAGGTAGGCCGCTGGGTGGAAGCCTGCGACGATTTGTTTGTGTATCTGGATCAGGTGCCCGCCGCCCAAGATGCGGGGGTCGTGCGCCAATTGCTCAAGCGCATGGGGGCAACTCCTTAACGCTGCTGCTGGTAAATCTCCTCCGCTACCCGCTTCAAACGGCGGAGCTGGGTTTGCATGTCGTGCTTTGTCCAGTCGGCAGCAAAGGTTTCAAAACCGATGCGCACGAGGGGATTGGGGATCTCGAACTCAAAGCGGTTGCTCAGGAGCGTTCCCGTGGGGGTGGGCTGACATTCCCAGCGATCGCGCCCTTTGAAGAATCCCTGGAACTTCCAGACAATTAGCCCCGGTTCCCGCTCACTCACCACACTGTTCAGGGTCGGCTGAATCAAGGGGGTTTGGATGCGAAAGCGGCTACGACTACCGACCGCCGTACTCCAGTCGCCCACAGGTTCGCAGCGGAGGGCGGGATTGAGCCAGCGGTGCATGAGGGTCAGGTCAGTCAGGCAGGTCTCCACCGCTGTCGCGCTGGCCTGAATTTGGATTGAATGTTCAAAAACCTGTTGGGTCACCGTTTGTTTCACCACGTCTTCCATCGTTAACTTTACCGAATCCCGCAGGCTACCGCCGCCGCTGATATCCAGCAATCTGGGAAAAATATTCCTCCAGAAGAGCATTGCAATCAGGGAATTCTGTAGGACAATGCTCATGAAGATTAGTTATTGAAACTAGTAAATTCCTGCTGCGTTCGCTTCCACACATCGATTTGTTTTGAATTTCTACCCAATCTGCAGTAGTAAATCCGAGAGACCCCCATGAACGAAATCTGGTTAGCAGCGGCAACGCTGTTCCCAACCCCTGCCCATGGTGCCCACCTGCTGGCGCAAGAGAGAGGCGTTTCTGCCTTTGATGACTTTGGCCGTGGGCTGGCCGGTCGTTTTGGCACATTTATCCCCAACCTGCTGGGGGCGATCGCCATTCTCATTATCGGCTGGCTGCTGGCCACGATCGCCGCGTCCCTGGTTAAGGGATTGCTGAACCGCACCAGCATCGATAATCGCATTGCCAACTGGCTAACAGGGCAGTCTGGGGAAGGCACCTCCCCCCCGGTGGAACAGTGGACGGCGGCAGCAGTGTACTGGATTATCCTGCTGTTCACCTTGGTTGCCGTTTTCAATGCACTCAACCTTGATATTGTATCGGGACCGCTCAATGACTTCTTAGAGCAGATCTTTGCCTATCTGCCCCGCATCGGCGGTGCCCTGCTGATCCTGGGGTTGGCCTGGCTGGTGGCCACCGTTGCCAAGCTGGCTCTTACCCGAGGCTTAGCCCGCTTTAACCTAGATGATAAGCTGGCTGAGCAAACCGGCAATGAGCCGGGCAGCAGCCCATTTCTGGTTAACGAAACCCTCGGCAACATCGTCTACTGGTTCATTTTTCTCATCTTCCTGCCGCTGGTGCTGGAAACACTGGAGCTGCAAGACGGTACCCTCGGTCCGCTCCAGAACCTGATTGACGAGTTTCTCTCAATTCTGCCCAATATCTTTGCTGCCTTCCTCATCGGTCTAGTGGGCTGGCTGATTGCCCGCATTGTCCGGGGCATTGTGACTAACTTGCTGGCCTCTACCGGCGTGAATCGTCTGGGAGTACAGATGGGGCTCCGGTCTGACGCCGGTCAGTTTGAGCTGTCGGATATTATCGGCAACCTGGTTTACGTGCTAATCCTGATTCCGGTGGCAGTGGCAGCCCTCAATGCGCTGGAAATCCGGGCCATTTCTGACCCCGCTGTCAGCATGTTGGAAACGGCGCTGGACTTTATCCCCCGTCTCTTCTCGGCAGCGGTAATCATGTTGGTGTTCTATATTATCGGTCGGTTCGCCTCCGAGCTCACCACCATGTTCCTGACGAGCCTGGGCTTCAACAATATCTTTAACTGGCTGGGGCTGCCCCAACTACAGGCGCGGGTGCCCAGCGAGCCAGTAGATACGACCCCCCCTGAAGCAGAAACTCCCTACGTGCGTCCCACTCCCGAAAATCAGTTTTCCCAGAGTGGTCGGACGCCGTCTGAGGTAGTGGGGATCACCGTGTTTGTTGGCACGCTGCTGTTTGGAGCGGTGGCGGCAGCAGACGCGATGGAGCTGAGCGAATGGAGTGAGATTGTCCGCAATGTTCTGGCGGTTTCGCTGCGGATTTTGAGCGGTCTGATTGTCTTTGGCCTCGGCCTTTATCTAGCAAACCTGGCGTTCAATCTCATTTCCAGCCCTGGGTCATCCCAATCCCGCATTCTGGCCCAGGCCGCCCGCATTGCCATCGTTACTCTCATTAGCGCTATGGCGCTGCAGCAGATTGGCGTGGCGACCGATATTGTCAACCTGGCGTTTGGGCTCCTGCTGGGGGCGATCGCCGTTGCCATTGCCCTAGCCTTTGGCCTGGGTGGGCGCGATATTGCGGCGGAGCAGATTCGCGAATGGCTCAACTCATTTAAGCAGCGGTCCTAAGCGGGATTTGCCTGAGCCAGGCAATGCTAAGGAACTTGCGGGAAAATGCCGTACCTAGAGAGTAGCGGTGGGCTGCACCCGCCGCTACTCTCCTTGGGGTTCTTGCTTAAGCGCAGATCCCTCAGTCATGGAGCTGTCGAACGGGAGGGGCGATCGCCCCGAGGCGTGAGTCGAGCCTGCAAATCTGCTTTGATGCGGTTGAGTAGAGTGGCTTCATCTAACGAGGCAAGAATTTGACTCACCACCGCTTTGGGGCCGTTCGTCCCCCAAGACGCACCGTTGGCCAGATAGACCTTAGCAATCTGACCGATGCCATAGGTCGAAACCCCTGCTACACCGGCCTGGGTCACTGCCACAGACCAGTAGGGAGCCAGGGCAATGCCGCCGGTTGCGGGGATGGACAGCCCCAGCATCCCCTTGAGGGAGCTGAGCCCCAGCGTGGCTACCAGGTCACTCGCCGTGATGCCGCCCAGGCTCAGGGCGATTTTTTGCAGCAAGCCAATGGCGTCCTGCTGCGTGAGGGGCATGCCGTAGAGCCGCGATAGGGTGAGAATCATCACGACGTCAATAATTGCTCCGCTGAATAGATCCAGCATGGTAATTGGGTTGAGGGCGATCGCCACCGCTTTGGTCATCACCCCGTTCCAGATCACTCGATTGGCGCTATGGTCGCGAATTGCTAGCTTGCGCTGCACGATCTGCTCATTCACGTCGTCGGCATAGAGCATCGTATTCAGTGCAACCAGTGCTTTACCTTCCCGCTGGAGAATTTCCAGAATTTTGAGCTTTAGCTCGGTGACGCGGGGGCGATCGCGTCGCTGCCGCACGGCTAGGGTCCCGTCCTCCCGGCGTACGGCTTCCCGCACCAAGGGTGAGGCCGCCGTCATCACAATTTCGTTGGGGGACAGCAGATCCTGAACGCGGCGATCGCAAATCGTTTCATAAATTGCCTGGCGATCGGCAGCGGGATACTGATCGACTTTGTTGAACACAAGCACCATCGGTTTGCTGAACTGGCGCAGCTCCGAAAGGGCCTGATACTCAATTTGAGTGATGTCCCCTGCCACGACAAACAAAATCAGATCGGCCTGACGCGCAATTTGCCGGGCCACGGCTTCTCGCTGCTCGCCGTTCACCTCATCAATGCCAGGGGTATCGATCAGCTCAATTTGAGACTGGCCGGTCCCCTTTAAAGACAGCCGCAGCACCGGCTGGTCGCTGCCGTCAATCGCCTCTTGCCGCACGCTCCAGGTAGCCGATTCCACCGTCTGGGTCACCCCGTGCAGCGGTCCGGTTGCAAAAATCTCTTGCCCCAGCAGGGCATTCAGCACGGAGGATTTGCCGCGCCCCACCATGCCAAAAACGGCAATCTGCACAATGGCCTGCTCCAGTCGGTTTAGCATCCCCTGGAGATTCTGCAAGTCTGCGTCTAGACCCCAACGCTCAGCGGCGGATAAGTCTAGCTTAGCCAGCAGGTCGCGCAGGGCTTCCTGGGCCTGACGGTAGCCCAAGTCTGCCTGCATCTGATCAAAGCTGGCGATCGCCTCATCTAGCTCCTGCGCCAAATCAGCGGCTGCCGCTGCGTCCGAGCGTTGAGATGAAGGCTGAGCAGCATCCGGCAAACTAGACGACTGAGGATCAAATTTCGGCAAATCACTTCCTCCACACAAAGGGGCTATCCCCATCCTAGCCACTGCTTAGAATCTAAGGGAAAACTCAGGTATGGCTCTACGGGCTAAGGTTTGGGTTACACCTCTTGAGTGTCTTCACGCGAAAGCCTAATATCAATTTCGCGTGAAGATGCATAGGAAAAGTTCGGGTAGACAGGGGGCTTAAGCCCCTTATTGTGTGCAGCTTCACAGAAAAACGGTATAGCGCTACAGGTACTTGAGGCAATCTTTAACTAATGAGGGGTTCGGGGATCTATCAGTCCCGCGCTTTACCTGAAAGGTCAGCGTCGGGATACCTGGACTCCCTGCGTCGATTGAGGGGTGTGTGCTTCGCACACGCTGCGCGAACGATGCCCCGAAAATCGATCCACAATCTTGTTGCCATAAACGACTAGAGTTCATGTTTATCAAGCGGGGAAATAGGACTGTACCTTCGCCACTACTCGATCAAGGGCAACCGAGCGCGAGGCTTTAAACAGCAGGCGATCGCCCGGCTTTACCAATGCCTGCAGCCGCCGGGCCAGGGCTTCATGGTCCCAGAACTGTTCAGTCGGGACGGGGCTCGCCCCCGCCGCCAGGGCTTCGGCTTCTACTGGGTCGGCCAGGATGAGCAAATGGTCTAACTTGAGCTGGCTTACTGTTTGACCGACCCGACGATGGAAGTCAGCCGAGCGATCGCCCAGTTCTTTCATGGTGCCCAGTACGGCAATGTGGCGATCGCCCGGGGTCTCAGCTAGGAGCTGCAGCGCCGCGATCATCGACTCTAGCCCGGCGTTGTAAGTCTCGTCGAGGATCACGATATCGGTGGGCAAATCCAGCCGCTGCGCCCGTCCGGCGGGTAACTCTAACGCCAGCCCTGCCTGCAAAGGTCCCCAGTCTACCTGGAGAATTTTGGCCACTGCCAGAGCCGCCAGGTAGTTGAGGGCATTGTGACGACCGGGCAAGGGCAACGGGAGCGTCACCCCATCGACGGCTAGCGTGTGGGGATCAACCAGATCCCCCCGCAAATCGCCCCCATTTAGCCCAAACGTCAGCACAGGACCAGCCCAGACCCGGCGGGCCATCTCCATGAGCAGGGGATTGTCGTAATTGAGCACCGCCACCCCCGCTGGCGGCAGCTCGGCGAGGAGTTCGCACTTGGCAGCGGCGATCGCCGTTTCTGACCCCAACCGCCCGATGTGAGCTGTTCCTACGTTGGTAATTACCGCAATATCGGGGCGGGCAATCTGAGCCAGCACCCCAATCTCACCAGCGGCCCGCATCGCCATCTCTACAACGGCAAAATCATGGCGAGGGCTCAGGTTTAGCAGCGTTTTGGGGACGCCAATTTCATTGTTGTAGTTGGCCTCGGTTTTGAGCACCAGCCCCTGGGTGCCGAGCGTCGCGGCGATCAGCTCTTTCGTCGTTGTTTTGCCGACGGACCCGGTTACCGCAATCACGGGAATTGAGAACTGGGAGCGCCACCAGCGAGCGATCGCCTGATAGGCTGCCAGCGTATCATCGACCTGAAGCAGCGGCAGTTCTTCCGAATTGGCCCACCCGTTCCCCAGGGACGCGATCGCCACTGAACGGTCTACTACAGCGGCTAGCGCTCCCCGCTGCAGCACATCCCCCACAAAAGCATGACCGTCAAAGCGATCGCCCCGTAGGGCCACAAAAATATTGCGGGGAACCAGTAGACGGCTGTCGGTGACAATGCCAGTGCTGGGCTGCTGTTCTAGGCTTGCCGATATATTGTGGGGCGTCGCTCCCAGAACCTGAATGAGCTGGTCTAGTGTAACAGTGCAGGACATGCTTGGTAGGCCGACCGGGAAATGGGGAATTCTATAAACGGCCTTAATCATACCGCTTCCCTTGGGCTCCTTTGGGGTTTCTAGGCTCGATATAGCCTTTTTCGTCCAAAATTTATTCGGCCACCATGGGCGATCGCGCATATCGCAAGAAACCGATACTCGCCTCAACCTGTCATCTTTCGTCAGGAGGATAAAGCAATCCGATCATTTAAGCTTATTCGATGGAGTAGTAATGAGCAGTTTTGTCGAATTAGCTTTACCCAATCTTTAAAGGATCGTGATGAAGATCACAGTTTCTGAAGATAGGGAACAAGTAATAATAAATACATGGGGGCATTGCCTCCAGCCCGTGGAATTCACCCGATTTCTGCCACCATCTGGCAGTAGTTAGGTAAACATCACTTTCGTGCTGAATACGGTTCACAATCAGACCCATTGGCTAGATCATTTAAATGACCAAACTTTAAATCAATTTAGGTGAATGGGCAGGTGTCGTTAAGCGCTCTGGACAACAGGCCAAAACTATTTGGGACAACAGTTTTTTCACGGGAAAAACCCTACTTTCTAATTCATAACAGGTTTAGTTCTATTATTTATCCTTTACCTAATTAGGTCAGCACAATTAAATTCATGTTAGAAAACCGGGGAGTGCCCCGCCGGGGCACTCCCCCGGTTTTCTAACCTTCGTTTTTCAACGCAGTTCTACTTATTTCAACCATTGGTCAGTAGTAATATCGGTATTCTCATAGTTCCAAAAATGGTTCCAGCGATGACTCGGAGGAGTGGCTGCTGTGGGAGTCCACGTGTCTAGTCGGCATAATCGGCATATCACGCCAGAAGAGCAGATGATTTATGACCATTTGCTTTACTGGATTGAGCTGGAAACGCCAGAGCAAATGATTCAGCGTTTCCGCTCGCTTTTCATCGACGGCTCTCGCTCCTCGGAGCCAGAAATTATGGGAGCAATCGAGAAAGTCACGGCGTCCCATCTTGCCACTGAGGAGTTTCGCTACGTCCTGAACCGCTGCTGCCATATCCTCGTCAATCGCTGGCAGTCACGTCCCCAGTATCAGCTCGCGATTCCGCTGCTGATTGAACTCATTGAAAATGCCCCCGATGTTCCGGTGGCAGGCGTCCTACGCCACAGCCGCTCCACCCGCCGCCTGCGGGAGTTAACAAAGCAATTTTTGGATACTGAGCAGTTTCTCACCCTGCGACGCCTCGCCCAGGTCCTCAGCCAGTCCGTCGAGCCCAGCCCCGATGCTCCAGGCAGCACTCCCCTTGGCACCCTCATTCGCCGCTATCCCTACCTTTACTCCCACTGCCTGCTGAGTGATGACAGCACTCAGGAGCAGCAGTGCACGGTCCACCAGATCCAGGCAAGAATGCAGCGACAGTTTGAGCTGGATCTGTCCAAATACGTCACCTATCAGTTGCGCTGTGCCCGCCTCCAGTCTCAGCCATCTACAGCCTCCCGGCGAACGGTTATCCAACCCGTGCAAAACCCAACGCTGCTGAGCGATCGCACTCTCAACAAGGCAATTAAGCACTACGTGGGTCGGGTTGATGGTCGCCGCACCTACCGGGATTTGGCAGAGAGCTTTGCTATTCAGGTCGAGCGCTCCCGCTCTTATCGGGCTTTTAAGGATGACCTCTATCAATACCTCATTTCGGGGGTTGAACGGGAATATGGGGCGCGTCAGTTCTACGACCAGTTTTACCGGCATTTATGTGACATCTTTCCCGACAGCGAATCCAAGCCTGTCACCGATTTTTTAGTCGTACGCACCTGCAGTCAGTTGCTCAACTTCCTCATTGTCGACAATCCCCGCTACCCCAGACATTACGTCTTTGTAGATTTGTTGACAAACATCGGGCCAATCTTGACGATGGGGCTGCTGTTACGCATTTTGCTGCTATGTCGCAAGGTTCGCCCCTACCTAGAGCGGCGGTTCTCCATTTTGTTTAGCCACTACGAATCGTGCAATCGGGACGCAGTTGCCTGGCTGATTGGCGCGCTAGAGATGCTGAACGTGGCTCTGGCTACTAACTTCGGAAAGCTGGATCTCTCCCTGGTGGCGCGTTAGAATTTTTAAAAAAATTGACTGAATTTCGAACGACTGTAAACAACTGCCAAAATCTGTAAACTAGACGCACTATTTCAAAAATTCTCTAGCCATGATGGGGTATGAGCTTCTCGCCTACGGCACCGCTCGTACCGTGTCCCATTTGGCGGGTTCACAATAAACTTCAAGGAAGGTCATTATGCACGTTTCTCCTCAAACGGCCTACAAGCACATCGACGAGCTTGAGAGTGTGGACACCACAACCGGAGCAACTTACCGGCAGGAAGCTCAAGACGTGCTGGCCGACCCGGCAGTGAGCTTGAACCTGCGAGAGGCGATCGCCGACCGACTTAACCAGGCAAACCACGTGCTGGAAATGCAAACGGTTGTCAGCGACGATAGTTACTAAGGCGGCGATCGCAAATCTTGGTAGGGTGCGTCATCGCGTAGCCTAACGCACCGAAGCTTAAGACAGTGATGCTTCCAGTGGCTGAATGCAGTCTGGGGAATCGCGTCTAGGATTATTAACCGCCAGCCCGACAGGATAGTGGCTAAGGCTAGGTACTGCATGAGGCTGCAGCAGCTTCTGGAGACGGTCCACCGACTGATGGTGGGGGTCTAGCCACTGGTCATAGTCCTCGGGCCTGAGGATGACCGGCATTCGCTGGTGAATTGGCTGCACAGACTCGCTGGCTTGCGTGGTCAGAATTGTGCAGGATTCAATCTCGCTGCCGTCCGGCCCCTGCCAGTGTTCCCATAGTCCCGCAAAGGCAAACGGGGGGCGATCGCCCTGCTCCTTACCCAAACAAAAATAGAACGGCTGCTTGCCCTGATCCCGCGACTGCCACTCATAAAATCCGTCAGCGGGGATCAGACAGCGGCGGCGACGGAAGGCATTGCGGAAGGACGGCTTCTCAGCCGCCGTCTCTGCCCGTGCGTTGATCAGGCGGTGGCCCAGCTTGGGGTCTTTGGCCCAACTCGGAATCAGGCCCCACTGGAAATGGGTCAAGCGACGTTCTGAACCGTGAGCATCCAGCAAAACTACTGCCACAGGCTGGCTGGGGGCGATGTTGTAGCGTGGTTCTACTGACGGGGTCGTGGCGACCTGGAAGGCTTCAGCCAACTGCTCTCCCGACTGAGCAAGGGTAAAACGTCCACACATGAGCTGGCGGCTAAATACGGCGTTCGACTTCGGCCTGGATGGCGGCCAAGTTCTCTTGAACGCTATCCATAAAGGCACGACCAAAACTACCTTCCAGGAGGCCAATGCCCGCTTTTGCCTGGGTTGACTGAACGATCAGGGTTTGCTCAGACGAGTCGGCATTTCCCACTGGGTTTTCCAGGATGTAGAGCTGCCAGTGACCTTCGAAGGTTTTCAGATCGCCCTCCAGCAGGTGAAAATCGATGCGCTGCTTGGGGGTTTCAATGTTTTCTGTGCGCAGACGCGACTTCACATCTGCCAGCACTACCCGCCGCGAACCCACCTGCTCGACCACCGTGCGATCGCCCTGAGATTCTAGCACTTCGCTAGACACGATGGACGGCAGAAATCTTGAGAAGTTTTGGTAGTCAGTAATTACGTCCCAAACCATATCAGGCGAGGCATTGACGATGACTTGACCAATGTAGCGATCGCCGCTATGAGTGACGATGGCCTTCCCGCGCCGCAGCCCATTTCGTTTACCAGAGGGGAGAGCTGCGGTGAGCTCCTCAAAAGATTGTTGGGGGGCAAATGTTTGAACCATCGTTCCTACTCTATCAGCGTTCAGCGATCGCCAGCTTAGTACCCACAGCAGGACCAAAGTTAAGCGACTCTTTGTCAATCTTTACATAATTTTCAGAAACGATGGGGCAGAATCCCGAAATCACTCCAACATTTATCACCAATGAGGTGATTTCTGGGAAAAATTCTACCCCATCTGAACGATCGGTAGGGGCAAATAGCCATTTGTCCCTACGTCATTGGGTGGATCACTTGCAAAAATCGCCTAATTCTGCCTAACCACTTATCAGAGGCTCAGGGCAAGCTGGAGCTGGGGTTCAGGCCGAGCATCCTCCGGCAGCGGGTCAGGCGTGGCCTGCACGGCTGGACAGTAGCGGGCATAGGCGCAGCGATCGCACTGCTGTCCAGGAAAAGGCTGCCAGTTCTGATCGTGCCGCAACTGCACCGCTAGATCGCCAATCAGGGTTTTGACCCGCTCCCGATGACAGGGCGTGGCATCGAAGCTAATTTTCTCCCCAGTGCGCAGATAGATGAGGCTCAAGCGCTTGAGGTGGCGGCGGTAGCGCTGTTCCAGTGCCAAATAGTACAGTCCAATCTGCAGGTCGATGTCATCAGGTTCGACAACCCCCACATCCTTGGTGGACTTGTAGTCAATCAGCTCTAGGCCGTCGTCCAGATAGTCGAGGCGATCGTAGCGTCCCGACAGCACAAACTCCAGATTTTGCACCCGCAAAACCCCCTGAATGCGTCCTTCAACCGCCAGGGGCCGTCGAATAGCCGACTGAGTAGAGATGTATTCCTGGTAGTAGCGTTTGAGAATGGTCCGCCCCTCTGCCATCTGGTTCGGCGTCAGGTCATGGAGCTGCTGGTTCCAGCAGTATTCCACCCACTCTAGCTGAGGTACCGGCTCCTGGTAATGCCACTCTTGATAAACGCGGGCGAGCGCTTGATGGAGGGAAGTTCCCAGGGCGGCAGATCCGTAAAAGGCTGCGCTAGGTAGCCGGCGCTCGTACCGAAAGTAATAGGCGCGGGGACATCGGTAATACGTTTGCAGTTTTGCGGCAGAAACAGTGTATGGCATAAGCCTAGTGCCCCAATCGGAGAAATCAGAAAGATCAGCCCTAGTCGTGGAGGCCGAACTCGAAACTTCTCCTATGATGGCACTAGATGTGGGAATTTCCCAGGATCAACTGTATTGGCAACGCTATCCCTAGAGCCCGAAATGAACCCGAAATGGGTCTGAAGGGATAGCTCGTGGCGATCGCTCAGCGAAACATAGGGTGAGAGCTAGTTACGCCGAATGTTAAGACAGCACCACTCCTGGCGTCGCCACAGGGTAGCCACAATCCAGCCATGCTGCTCGAGCATATCGGCGACGGGCTTGGCCTGATCCAGCAGGATGCCGCTCAGAACTCCCCAGGTCGTAGTTTTAGCGATCTCCCCTAGTTTGGGAATCATGTCAATGATGACTTCGGCCAGGATGTTACAAACGATGCCGTCCACTGGCTGGGGGAGGATATCCATCAGCCGCTCGATGCTGCCATCGTGAACCGTGATTTGATCGGCGGAAATTTGGTTGAGATCGCGGTTGTGGCAAGTGGCTTTGGTAGCAAGGGGATCAATATCGACCGCATAGACCCGACTGGCTCCCAGCAAGACCGCGCCGATGGAGAGAATTCCTGAGCCACAGCCAATATCGGCCAATACCAGCGGGTGAGACGCAACGCCGTCCGCCAGCCGCATTTCCAATGACTCCAGACAGAGCTGGGTGGTGGGGTGGCCGCCTGTGCCGAAGGCCGAGCCGGGGTCCAGGTTCAGCACCACCCGGTCGTCATCAGCGGGAGGAGTGAGCCAGGCGGGATTGATAAGGAAGCGATCGCCAATTGTCTCGGCCTGCCAATACCGCTTCCAGCTACTGGCCCAATCCTCTTCGTCGATCAGATGCCAGTTCATCTTTGGCACGGGAAACTGAGCACAGAGGGCATCCTGTCGTATCAGCAGCGCCAGGGCCGCCAGATCCAGTAGCTGAGCCTTGAGCTGGGGCAGATAAGCCTGAATTAGACAAACCTGATTCTTGGTTTGGCTAGAGGTTCCCTGACAGCCGAACTCCTCCAGTCGCCAAAACACCAGATCTTCGACGATGGGGTCTGAGAGAATCTGAATCTCCCACCAGCTATTTGCCAGAGTTGCCGCCATGATTGCCCTCAGTTGTGGTCCAATAGTGGGTCGCTATAGAAAGGCTACTAAGTACACATAAGTCCTGAACCCCTTGCTGTTCGGGCTTTTCCCTCATCCCCCAACCCCTTCTCCCAGAGCGGGAGAAGGGGAGCCGGAAAGCCTTGTCTTACCTCCCCCTCGCCCATTTTTGGGAGAGGGGGAT
>JBHJGR010000342.1:0-4469 GCA_050331615.1 Elainellaceae cyanobacterium | reverse complement strand
GAGCATCTCGGAGTGGACAAAGTCGAGGATGATGACGCTGCCCAGGCGGCCTCGGGGCTGGCGATCGTCGTTCCAGAAGCGCACCTCCAGAAATCCGCGACCTTTGAGCAGATGGTATTCTAGCGGCTGCTCGTCGTCGGGGGAGACCCGGTCGTAGTCCACAACGGTATCGCCGATGACCCGCTCGACCTGCAGCGATCGCACGACGTTCTGCATCTCGGCTTCCAGCAGTGGGGTAATCTGGTTGGTCAATTCCTGGCGCACCATTTCCCGCGCCATCAGCTTGGCGTCTTCCAGGTTGCTTTTGAAGAACCAGGTCAGCAGCCCGCCCAAGAGGGCCAGGAAGGCCAGGAAGGCGGTGTTGGTGTATTGCACAGGAACTCTAACTGACTTTGCAGCAGCTCGACTTCGGGGGCGGGTGCCTGGGCCTGGGCAAGGATTAGCGCTGGGATGGATGCGCTATCCAGGGAGGTTAGCCAGCTCGGAATTAGACTCATGGAACGGAGGGGCGATCGCCATCGGAACAGCACAATTATTGATGGCTGAAACGCGTTTGGCAAGCGGAGAAAAGGCAGAAATTAGAAGGCAGAACGCAGAACAAAAGGCAGAAGGCAGAAGGCAAAAGGCAGAAATGGGCGATCGCTCCAATTTCCACCCCATTTCACTCTTCGTTCTTCAATCTTCAATCTTCAATCTTCATTCTTTGCACTGGGCAATCGCCCCCCGTCTCCGACCGCAACCCGCGCCTATGTCTCCCGCCAAAACCCGCAAAACCATCCCCAAAGCTAAATTCACCACCCGCCGTAACAATGAATCAGCCCTGCAACCATGAGCTAATCGGATATCTCCCAACTCAAAATCCGGGTGCAATCAGCGATCTACCACTTTGAGCGAGAGCAACACGACAGCTCTCCTACTTTGTCGTTGATTGAATTTAAGTCATGAAACAATCTATCACCAAACATTAGCCTGCTTCGTTATCAGAAGAACGCAGTGATTTTGTGGTGAGTAGGGGACAGTTGAGTGCGCTGGAGCGATTGTCTCTCATACTTTCCGTCGATATTTCTTGAATATTTCACTGACAAATCTTTAGCACAAGCTTTCAGTTTTTGGGGCTTGAAGCTTTGTCCTTCGAATTTTTAGGTCGCTCCCATGCAACACTCATCTTCCAACTCCTCTCCCTTCGACATTCGCACCTGGGTTGCAACCGACAAAGCGGGACGGGCAGCCTGTCCGAGCTGCATCCAGGACGGCAAAGCCAAACAGAAAAACCTCAGCGTAGACCTCTCCACAGGTGCCTACCACTGCTGGCGTGGCTGCAACCCAGAACAGATTCGAGCCGCCCTGGGTGCCCCGCCGAAACGTCAGTCAGGCAAGGGATTTCAGCCCTCATCTAAGGCAAAGTCGCCAGCCAAGCGCAGTCAAACTTCTCAGGCGAGTAGCCAACCCTCCCCAGAAATTCGTGAATCTATCCCGGAGAGCAAACACGCTTCTCCAGAAATTTGTGAACCCGTTTCACAGAGTGATTCGTCTGCTCATCAAAGCAGCAACGCTTCCCAAGAGAAGCAGCCCCGCACTGTTCTGTTACCACAGGTGAAACAATCGCAGCAACGGCTTCTAGAGCAGCCCAGTCAGTCACAGGCCAAAGCGCTGGAGTGGCTGGGGGGTAGGAACTTTACCCTTGAGATGATTGCTCACTACCGACTGGGTTTGGAGCAGTGGTGGTTTGTTCCCGATGAGAATAAGCCCAACATCAAGCAAGGGTTTGGGGCGATCGCCCTCCACATCCCCACTGGCGAGTCCGGCAAGTTCTACCGAAAGCTGCGGGTAGCACCGTGGTTGGTGGGAGACGAGCGCCCCGACGAGCTGCCCAAGTGGAGTCAGTATGGGGTTCCGGCGACTGTTTTCTATACGTACAAGCCGGAAGGGGCGATCGCCACCTGGTTCGACGGCTGCACCGCCAACGGTTGGGATGTCTCTGACGCCCTCAATGCCGGTTTCACCTGGGAGGACTTTCAAACGGCGGCGGACGAAGCCATTACTCCCACTCGCAAAGAAACCGGAGGCGATGCAGAGGACAAGCGCCCGGTACGCGAGCGTATCTCGGAAATTCTGGAACGCTACGAAGTGCAGTCTGAACGGGAGCTGGCGTTGATGAATTTGGCCAGGGCCACCACCTACTCCTGCCGCGAGATCGAAAAGCTGGCCTACACACTGACCCTTGAGAAGGAATTCGAGTTCAACCAGGTAGAGGCCACCCAAAAGCTCCAAGACCTGCTCCAGACCTGCCCTGGGAAGCTAGACCTCAGGCGCTACCTGGAACCCTGGTTTGCTGAGTCTCTGATTGCGACCGCCGAGGCCATGCCAACGGCTCCAGAATTCCTCTTCACCACTCTGCTCGCCGCTGCTGCCAGCCGAGTCGGCACTGCTGCCAGGATTATCATCAAGCCCAGCGGCAGATATATCCAGCCGATGGTCTTCTGGACCAGCGTTGTCGCTGACTCTGGCAGCATGAAAACGCCCTCCCAGCGCATCATCATTGACCCACTCATCGACCGCAAGAAGGACGCCTACGAGAAGCACCAACTCGAACTGGCTGAGTACAGAACCGCCGTCGATGCCAGGAAGTATGGCGGCAATGATAGTGAACCTGCCCCCAAAGCTCCCATCCGCAAGCGCTACCTGACCAAAGATGCCACACCGGAGGACCTGGAGCAAATCCATGCCGAGAACCCGAGGGGACTCCTCTACTATCGGGATGAGCTAGCGGGCACCATCAAAGTCCGCAATCAGTATCGGGGAGGCCGAGGAGCCGATGAAGAAGGCGAACTTGATCAATGGTCAGGTTCAGCGGTGATTGCCGATCGCACCGGACGCAACGCCTGCCTGCCCAATTCCTCTATCTCACGCACGGGTTCAATTCAATGGGAAGTACTCTCCGACCTGATGGGCGACCACCGAGATGTCAATGGTGCTTGGAGCCGCTGGCTATTCTGCGCTGCCGATGCGCCTCCTCGCTACCTGAACCTTACTGGGGAAGAAGAAGACACTGGCATCCAGGACTCCCTCAACTTCCTCTACGACGAGCTGGAAAAACTCCCCCCACGGGACTACCTTCTCAGTCTCAGCGACGAAGCAAAGAAACTGTTTGAAACCTGGCAGCACCAGCTAGTGCTGGCCGAGAAGCGGGAATCGGTAGTGGGCTTGCAGCGCGCTTGCCCGAAGAACGAGGCATATACTGCCCGTCTAGCCCTATGGCTGCACGTCGTCAATGCCGTGCTCCGAGGCGAGCACCCTGGCCCAACCATCAGCGGCGAGACCATGGCCAAGGCAATCGAGCTGGCCGCCTACTTCCTATGGCAATGCCGTTTGATTCACACTCACAACGCTCCCGACGCTGGACCAGCAGCCCTGGGCTTGCAGATTCAGCGTTATGCCGAGCGGGTCGGGGAGGTGACAGCCTCCCGCCTCAAGAGCAGCATCCGAGCGCTGCGGAAGATGGCTGACGCCCAATTTACATCGCCAGGGATTTCTGAAAGCCAGTCAGAGCAGCCCTTGCAAAATCCAATTGATCAAAATGACGGAATTGACGGGGCAAAAAATGACACCAAGCCGGACTATCAATCAGGCTCGCCTCCACCTGACACTCTCACGATTGACGTCGTCACGAGTCCACCAGGTGGAACACGAGGACAACCGGAGCAACCGGAGCAAAAAATTCGAGATGAAACTATTCAGGTGCATTCCACCTCTGCTCAAAATGCTCCCAATGCTCCTCCAGACGAATCTCCACCTACTTCCACGGTGAACTTTGGCTCTGGTGGGGAACCGTCGTCGGGCACACCTCAACCTACAAATCAAGCCCATTCTTTACCTCAAGGCCATCCTCAGCCTGGGCCAGAACCAGTCAAGCAGTTCCAAAAGGGGCAACTGGTTGAAGCCTTCATCGATGGCTGCTGGGTGCTGGCAAAGTATGTCCGTCCCGTCTGGCATTCCGTCTTCTCGCCGCAAACCGAGAAACTCCATGATGGCCACCAGGTCTCCCTTCTCAAGACGAAGCGCCACCCCAACTTCTTCAAGGTAGCTACGCCGGATTTGCGATGGCACATACCATGAAGAGCCACCATCGTTTGGATAGCTGAAGGTGCAAACCTTCTGAGATTAGCAGCATCTATCAATTGTTTGATCGAGATAGTTGTCGTGAATGACCTCAAATCTTTGAGGAAGGAGGATGCTGGCTGTATGGCACAACTCAACCTGGTCGAGCTGAGTAAACGACTGACCGTTCTCGAAGCCCAGCAGCAGTGGGTGCAGCGGGTGCTGGAAACCTATGGCATCAAGGGGCTGTGGCTCTCTCCTGGCAAAGCTTCCCCTTTGCTTGGCGTTAGTCGCGATCGCATCCTCGCTGAAATCGAGCGTGCCGAACGGATGCGAGCCTCAGGTAAGCGGGGCGACCTGACCTACGGCAC
>JBHJGR010000341.1:0-9344 GCA_050331615.1 Elainellaceae cyanobacterium | reverse complement strand
GTGAACAAAATTGCCTGTGGAGCCGAGGTAGCGGGGATATGGGAAACCATATCTAGCCAACTGGCGCTGAAGCAGGAAGTTCATGGGGCGACCCATGAAGCCCGCACTCTATCCGAAGGATGAGTGCCGGGAGAATGTCACTGCAGCGTCCTGGGGCACCCCGTGGCGATCGCTGCATATTCATCTAAGCCGAGAAATCCTGGTTGAATGAGGAGCCAGAATCCAGGAGTCAGAATTCAGGAGGGCGCTGACTTTTGGCTCCTCATTGCAGACTGGAAGCTTATGCGACGCAAGGTTTTGGGATTAGGAACTTGAGCCAGTTGAAAGGGTTCTACGGGTTCCCATAAACACTCTGGCTGGGGGATGAACCGGATTGGCTGCGTAGGCATCTAGGTAGCGCTCCAGCACGGCTTCAGCCTCCTCCTCGGTTTCTAGCAGGTGCTTGGCAACGTACAAGAAGGGACGGGTGCGAATTTCGGTAACGGGCGCAGGTTCCCAAACGGCGAGCAAAATTGCATCTTTGCTGAGAAAACCACTCTCAGCCGGATAGGAAGATGACTTAGCGTACTGGAGCCTCACGGCCCTGAGGTGCTGAAAGCGCCAGATGATTTCATGATCTTTATCCAAGCATCGCTGCCCGGCGATCTCCAACGTTGGGAAAGGGCTTTCGTAAATGACACCCCGGAATGAAAGCTTCATAAGAATTTTGGGCCGTCACTACGCAATAGACCACGCTACTGCTTGCCAACTTTTGCCGTTGATTGGTGCCGTCATCATCGTGTGCAACCCCCGATAGCTAAATTCGCCTATTGTCCGCTTATTGTCCATTGTTGCACCAACGAGATCACTCCCAGTGATGGATATCGAGCGATCGCCCCCTTAGCCCCGTCAGGACCTTAGAATAACCTGAACTGAGTCGCCCGTTTCTAACCCCAGCGCAGCTCTGGCGCTGCCACCGTTAACCGCCACTTCAACCCAGCCGTGGCTGCCAATGAGGGCAACGAGATCACCCGCCGCCCGATCGCCATAGGTTGGGCAGCGAGAAATTAGCTGCTCCCCTGCCTGGACTTGCCAATTCCGCGTTTTGATGGAACTGGCCGGGATGTTGGTAATCAGGTTGCCAAACTGATCGCTGTGCTGAATGCATCCCTGGAGGCGATCGCCCTCGGCAACCACCGGGGGTAGCGGCAGGTTGACCAGGGAGTCTGGCTCGATGGGTGCTCCCAGATGGTCGAAGGGTACGCCCTTCGCCAGGAAGGCACCGACTGGGGCAAAAATGTCCCGCCCGTGGAAGGTAGAGCTAGGCTGGGGCGATCGCCAGTAGGTCGGGTTGGTGAGCTGAACAGCTTTAACCCGAGGAAAAACCTCCGGCGGCACCTGAGCCAATACGCCACTCAAAACGCCATTGTCAGGACCTACTAACATACCGGTGGGAAGCTGAATGGCGATCGCCCGCCGCTGGCCCCCCACTCCTGGATCTACTACCACCACATGCACGGTTCCGTCCGGAAAATAGGGATAGGCGCTCATGAGGCTGAAGCGGGCCGCGGCAATGTTCTGGGGAGGAATGCCGTGGGTGAGGTCGATCACGTTCAAAGTCGGATCAATGCTGGCGATGATGCCCTTCATGACGCCCACATAGGCATCGGCGTAGCCGAAGTCAGTCAGGAGGGTGATCGGGGGCTGATGCATGAGCCAATGGCGGGCAATTCTCTGGGAAAGCGGGTCGATTGCGGTACGATCATTCTAGAGCTTTGTCAGTTTTGACCTTTTAGGAAATTTCTGCGGAAATCTTCCATGATGACAGTCTGACTGGCGACTTGTGCGATCGCGCATCGATGCTCACACGATTAGCAGCAGTCCGGTGATTTCCATGCATCAATCCTATCGTGCCTTGGTCATAGTGCTGGTGAGCTTTGCCGGATGGAGCTGCTCGCCGAGGGCACAGGATCTGTACCAAATTGAGCTGAAGCGCCAGTGCGTCGGATGCGATTTGCGGGAAATTAACCTCGCTGGGGAAAACTTAAGCGGTCGATACAAAGTATCGGTGCGCACGCCGCCGCTTTCCACAACGCCCGATGGTCTAGATCTAGCTGACCCAGTTGACTTAACGAGGGCCAATCTGGAGGCTGCCAACCTCCGCCGCAGCATTCTGCAGGGCGTCATTCTCACCGATTCCAACCTTAGCCAGGCAGACTTGTCCCGAGCTGACCTGCGGGAAAGCCAGTTGAGCGGGGCAAATCTGCGGGAGTCAAGCCTGGAGCGAGCCAACCTCCAGGGGGCAAATCTTCAGGGAGCCGATTTGGAGAACGCTAATTTGCAGCGGGCAGATTTGCGGGGTGCCGACCTGCGGCATGCCAATCTGTCTGGGACTAATCTCACGGACGTTCGAACGGATGAAGAAACCCTGCCCGCAACGGCCTTCCCATCTGCTCGCAATTAGCCAGAACCCTGCTGCCTGATGTATTCATAAACGGCGATCGCCGCTGCCTGCTGTACGTTGAGCGACTCCACCAAACCGTACTGCTGGATGACGACTTGGCGATCGCATTCGGCCAAGACCGGATCCGGCAGCCCCGTCAGCTCTTGCCCCAGGAGCAGCACCGACTTTTGCGGAAATCGAAACTGGCCCAGTGGTGTGGCACCGGGGTCACAGTGCAGGGCCACACAGCAGTATCCCTCCATTCGCTTCTGCTGCATCCAGGGCGAAAGTATGCCACTGTCGCATAAACGGATGGGCTGCCACTGATAGGCAGACGCCGCTGTACCCCGGAATGCAGCCGTTTGGGTCTGTGCCAGGCTAGCGACAACTAGCGCCTCCAGGCGAAACACATCGGCAATGCGACACAGTCCGCCTAAATTTGCCGGATTCCGCACCATTGAGGCGCATAGAATCAGCGAATGACGCGGCAGGTCCGCATACTGATGGCGGTCAACAGGATGAAGCTGGCGGGGAGTTCGCTTGGGACTAGCCATGGCAACCGCTGGTCGGAGCTGAAGATGCTTCCATAGTATGGCGTCGCGCTTTCGCGTCAGGACGCTCAGGAGAGGTGGAACCCCCGCAACGCGAGGGTTCCATACTCAAACCTTAGCCCGTAGGGCCATAGTCGCGTATCCCACAGGAACTATCAGACTGACATCTCCCCAGCCCTAGAAGGGCGGGGGTTCATGGAATCCACCTGACTGTGGCGGTGCGTTGGGCTGACGCCACAACACACCCTACAGCTAATCTTAACCACCCACCGTCGCCAGGTCAGGAGCGTCAGCATGGTTCACTTCTTCGTTCGCAACTTCGCTGCTGAAGTCTTGAATCTCTTCCGGCTCATCGCCATCCTTCACGATATCTAGAGTGATGTCGAGTACAGACATAGATAGCCCTGCTCTAGGACGGTTATCAACGCTGGAGAGGTAAGGTCGAGGTTCGACACTGCCTGTGCAGATTACCAGAGATCCCTTTTTCAAATAGGGCAGCCTCCGCCAAGCCGCCGATCGTTCCCAGATACTCAGAGATACGGTAAACGATTCTTTGCGATCGCGCACCCCTCGCACGTAGAGAGTTGCCGTTGCGACCTGAGCTTTCTCACCACTGCGCAGATCCACTGTCTTTACCTGCACGTCGGCTCCAAGATTCCCGCTCACAATCCATTTGTTCAATCCGGTGCTAGCCATAGAGATGCCCCTATAGTGTCAGTTTGGTTTACAGCGAGTTGATTATTCGCTAGTCGAATCAACGACTGACATCAGGGTGCCCAGCTTCTGCGAGCCGGTAACGCCAGGTTAGGCTGATCTCTGAACAAAACTTAACGTCGTCGAGTTTTGCTGACCATCTTGCGAGAAAAGCGGAGGTTCAGCTCCTCCCGCTCTGCCCAATCTTGGAGAATGCGGAAGAACGCCTGGCGATCGTCAGCCTGGAGGACGGCGGTCTGATCGGCGGTTTCGATGACGTAGGGATAGCCACTGCCGATAATTACCTCGCCCCGCACCCAGTCCATCACCCGGTTGAGCAGCCCCGCCTCGTACATCCAGACGGGCATCTCGATGCGGGCTGGGTAGCCCTCGCGAGTGGTTTTCATGTAAGTAAAGGCAATTTGGTCCCGCTGTTCTTCATAGTCCTGCAGGATGCCGCCCCGCCGACAGCGGGCAAGAGGCGTGCGATCGCCCCACTCCATAAACTTGTGGACAAGCTGGGCGTCGTGGATGGGGCGGCACTCAGGCAGGCTAAACGCCTGCTGGAGCATCACCGTTAAATCCCGTGCGTAGGTCGTATCCACATAGCCCACCAGGGGAACGCGGCAGTCTTGGCTAGCCCGCAGCAGCCGCAGGAAGCAGTGGGTGTACTCCCGCCGCAGCTCTGGCTCAAAGGCTTCGGCAAAGGTGCCCACCAGCGAACCGTCGAAGAATACCAGGCAGTCCTGCCGCTCGGCGTGGTCTTGAATGTACTGCACGAGGCGATCGGTTTCCATCTGGAAGCGGCGGAAGTTCACGCGACGATCGGCAGGCTCCCCGCTGGAATTGACCCGCAGGTCGCTGGGGGTCATCACGTCCAAGTCCACGTTCTTCTCGTAGTCACCGCTGGGCAGGTGGGGGTTTTCAAACCAGCCGACCTGCACTAGGGCAATGGGGATGGACAGATCTTTGCCTGGGAAAATCTGCGACCCGTCCACGGCGAAGGTTTTGATGCCCATGAGGCGATCGCGCACCCAGGTCAGACTCTGCTCGCGGCTCTTCCAGGACAGCTTCGATGGAATCACGTAGGAGGAAGCCGATAATAGTGGTTCTAGGGGCTGTGCCCCAAAATCTTTAGGAAAATCTGTCAGCTCTGCCTGCAGCTTCGCCACTGAGGAATCTGTCAGATCGGTAAGAGCACTGCGATATTTCTCTAGATACCCTAACGTTTTGCGGTCGAACGCCGTAAAGTCTTCGCGCTTAGACTCAAGGATTTCATGGATCTGGAGCGGTTTGAGCGGCATAGGCTGATGCAATTTCGGAGTGGCACTAGAGTAGCATCGACGATTGTAAGCGGTCTATTTACGAATAGGGGATGGAGCGTCGAGGATTTTTTACACTATCGGAGCTATGTGAGGACTTCGTCAACTTACTGGGCCTCGAAGAATTTATGAATTCAAATAGGTATTAAAGCGCTGGCTAATTTCTTCGGGGGGTACGTCTTCGATATGGGTTGCGATTGTCCAGACGTGTCCGAATGGATCGGATAGCATACCTGAGCGATCGCCAAAGAACTGATCTGCAACCGGGCGGATGACCGTCGCTCCGGCAGCAACGGCCTGGCTAAACTGAGCGTCCACAGCGTCTACATAGAGCATGATTGTCACGGAGGTGCCGCCAAGAGATTGCGGGCTGTGAAAGCTCATGTTGGGGTATTCGTCGGCCAGCATGAGCTGCGAGCTGCCAATTTTAACTTCAGCATAGGCAATCTTGCCGGTGTTGTCGGTCAAGCGCATCAGCTCAATGGCACCAAATGCCTCCTGATAAAAGGCGATCGCTCGCTCTGCTCCACTAATGACTAAGTACGGCGTTGCCGTTTGATACCTATCGGGAATTGGCTTGACGGTCATAGCTACTGCCCCGCTTGCACCTGAAAGAACAAACGTATTATATCTCATGCCTGACTGTCTTGTCAGCAGCTTTGTAAGCTTTACGAAGTCTACAAAAATTGACCTGAACTAGCCCCTCCATCGAAATGCGTTGCCCACTGCAAACATGTCGTTTTGTTAAAGTCTGTTTCAATCTGCTCATACTCCGCAAGCTATGTCTAAATCAGAGCAAATGTCCGTGATACGATTCATCCCGTAATCTATTCAGATCGGGAGAAAGGTCGTTGGTACTACGGGTTGCTGTTGTCGGATCGGGTCCAGCAGGTTCCTCTGCGGCTGAGACCTTAGCAAAAGCAGGAATTGAAACCTACCTGTTCGAGCGCAAGCTGGATAACGCCAAACCCTGTGGAGGCGCAATTCCCCTTTGCATGGTGAGCGAGTTTGATTTGCCCCCCGAAATCATTGACCGGCGCGTTACCCGCATGGAGATGATTTCACCCTCAAATCGCGCCGTCGATATCCGCATTCGCAATGAGGGGGAGTATATCGGCATGTGTCGCCGCGAGGTCTTGGACGGCTTCATGCGCGATCGCGCTGCCAAGCTGGGCGCAAACCTCATCAACGGTACTGTGCATCGGCTGGAACTCCCAAAAACCGCTACCGATCCCTACACGCTTCACTACACCGACCATACCCAGGGCAGTGGTAAAGAGGCCGTGCGGACCCTCCAGGTAGACGTGGTCATCGGGGCGGATGGGGCTAATTCCCGCGTAGCCCGCGCCATTGATGCCGGGGATTATAACTACGCGATCGCCTTCCAAGAGCGTATCCGCCTGCCCGAGGACAAGATGGAGCGCTACGAAAACCTGGCGGAAATGTACGTCGGCGACGATGTCTCCACCGACTTCTACGGCTGGGTCTTCCCCAAATACGATCACGTCGCCGTGGGCACCGGCACCATGAAGGCGCATCAAGCCGACATCAAGAAGCTCCAGGCTGGACTGCGGGCACGGGCGGCGGCCAAGCTAGAGGGTGGCAAAATCATCAAAATCGAAGCCCACCCCATCCCCGAACATCCCCGTCCCCGCCGCGTTGTCGGTCGGGTGGCGCTGGTAGGCGATGCGGCGGGCACCGTCACCAAGTCCTCGGGCGAGGGCATCTACTTCGCGGCCAAGTCGGGACGCATGTGTGCCGAAACCCTGGTAGAAGTCTCCGAGGGCGGCCAGCGTATCCCCACCGAGGCCGGCCTGAAGCTCTACATCAAGCGCTGGGATCGGGCCTACGGCATGACCTATCTGGTACTGGATCTGCTGCAGCGCGTGTTCTACCGCTCAGATGCGACCCGCGAGGCGTTTGTCGAGATGTGCGGCGACCTAGACGTGCAGAAGCTCACCTTTGACAGCTACCTCTATAAGACGGTCGTGCCCGCGAACCCCCTTACCCAGCTCAAGATTACGGCCAAAACCGTAGGCAGCCTGCTGCGGGGGAACGCCCTAGCTCCCTAAAGGATGGACCCTTCTTGCTTCGGCTGGGGTTGCCTCAACCGGAGAATAGCAATGGGCTTAGGCATCAATCGGGACGGCGATCGCGACCACTGCTCTTAATGTGCAATGTCACTGGGCGTATTGGGGCGATCGCCGTTCACTGTGATAGAGACGTTTAGGCGGCGATCGCATGAACACCACAAAGCCATCTCGCCCCCGGGAGAGCAGCACCCGGTAGCTGTTGAGCCGCAGACGGCGGGGGTTCTAGACGTTGCGCTGGCGGGTTTTACAAACCCAGGTTTGGTCTTGCCAAATTAGATCACTGCCCCAGGCAATGATCGCCATATCTAGCTCTAATCCCTGGCAGCCAAACTCAGTCACAACCTGTTGGAGAGCACAGCAGGACTGGAGCGAATCCGGTGGGTCGATGTACCAGGGACCGGCTTTGACCCGCAGAGTAGACTTATAGTCGTTGGCAGCCCCACAGTCAGTGAGATTTTTGGCGCGGGACGAGGCCACCATGCCATAGCGCTTATCGGGCTAGTCGCTGTCGCGATCGCGACAGTAACGTTTCGCCACCTCTCAATCGCGGGTGAGATAGGCCCGAAAGCCTGACTGCCGAAGGCTCGGCTTAGGGTAGCGGCAGCGTCTAGGTTGCCCAACAAGAGTTGATTAATCCAGTCTTGGACGGCCTCAGCCCGATGGGTGTGCAGGGAGGTAATCAAATCAAACGGGGCATCGGCATCCAGTTTGTGACTAATTTCAGCGAAGACTGCTTTGTAGCGCTTGGGACAGTGCATTTGCCAAAGCTGGTCTGACTGCTGGAGGCCCACTTGCCACTGGTCGATATCGTTCTCCTCGCCTACGTGAACTTCCTGGCCCTCGCCGATGAGGGCCACCACCACCGACCAGTCCGGAATTCGCTCGGCAATGCGTAGCACCGCGCCCCCGGCAGCCCGATCGATACCATATTTTTCCGCCACACGGTCGGCGTCCCAGGCTCGCTGCGCCTCATCAAACACAATCATGTGCTCAGTCGGAGCAGTTTGGCGGCGCACCTGATGCTGTAGGTAGAAATTGCGCACCGGCTGCACGAAAACCCGATTCTTTAGGGCGTACTGCAGCACTTGAATGAGGGGGCCGTTGCCCGAGAGAAACACGGCCTAGGGGCGATCGCTCTCCGCCAGCGGGTTTTGGTAAACGAACTGGAGACCTACTAGGGTTTTGCCCGCTCCCGGAACGCCTGTAATCAGTACAAAGTGACGCTCCTGCTGCTGAGAAGCCTGCACAACGATTTGATGCAAGGTTTTCAGCAGTTTGGGAATACCGGCACTTTCAGCCCGCCGAATCGAGGGGAGCGGTTCACGCTGAAAAATCTGCCGCGCCGCCTGAATCACCGTTGGCAAAGGCGCACAGTCGGCAGATACCCAGGCTTGTATATCAATGTCACAGCTTCTGGCGGTGTCTGTTGTAAATACCTCGGCTAACTGAGCGGGGTTGACTGGCTGCACCTCATTGCGTGGTTCGACAGGCTGCTCCCGTCGCGTCAGAACGAGCGGGGGAATCACCGAGCGATCGCGACAGCCTGGATGATAGGTCTTGAGGTCTCTGGCATAGGCGGCACTCTGGTCGAGATCGGCAGCGGCGATCGCCGACTTTTGCTTAAACTCCAGCACCCAAATGTGATCACCCGCCAGCAGCACCACGCCTGGGCGACGACTGCCCTCCCGGGGCAGCTCGTATTCAAAAAGTAGCACCCATTCTCGCTGATGCGGCTGCACCAGCCCTTCAGCCAATACGACAGCCGTATCCTGCCAGGCTTGCCGTTGAGTCTGGGTAGGCTGCTGGCGATAGCGGCGCTGCTGCTGAAACGCCATGGATTCTAGCCAAGTCTCAATAGACAGCTGCAAAAAACTCGCCACCATTCCCAGCCAGCCATAGCTAGATGCCGGCGGGTTAGCCGCAAATATGTCGAGCGGCTGGGGCGATATCATTAGCTGTTGTAGCTGGCTGTAGATAGATCTAGTGGGGTGCGCCCCCTGCCAAGGGATGCATCCCACCAAAAATCGGGGTTGGTAAGGGGTGGTCGGGGAGCCGCTGGCTTCAGACATGGGGAGGAACGACCACCCCTTACCTAAACAGTCGAGCGCAGCAGCGAGTCATTTGTTAGCTGCAACCCATCAGTACCCCAGAATTGTTGTGGTGCATAGCTCTCGGCTGTTTTCCGTGGTAGAGTAGGGTTTATCGGAAGGTTCGTCGAACGGCTGCGGCAAAGAGCTGAAAATGCTGGCGGCAGCGTCAATGA
>JBHJGR010000340.1:0-33083 GCA_050331615.1 Elainellaceae cyanobacterium | reverse complement strand
AGAACTTCATCATGGTGAAATTTCCTTCGAAAGTCATGAGGGGGTAGGAACTACATTTTGGGTAAAAATTCCAAAGATAGACCGCACAGCCTAGGGTGGGCAATGTCCACCAGTTAGAAGTTTGACGCGATCGCCCAATGCCCTATCCCAGACTTGTCAGACCACCAGGGCAAAAACGGTGGATTGAGGTGGGCGTTGCCTACCCTACTTTTCGATAACTTTTTGAACTCGGGGCCGAAAGAGAGGAACCAGGTCTTCCCGACTGGCGACTAGCGTAGGCAAACAGCGATCGCCATAGTCCTGTCCGGGCTGGAGGGGGAAAATCTCGCTATCGTCTAGGGGCACCCATACGCCACCTGCCGCGCGAACAATCACCCAGGAGGCAGCAATATCCCAGATTTTGGGCGTTGCCTCAACGCCTCCCAGCCCCACCCCGGCGGCCACCATCAGCAGGTTATAGGTGGCTGCCCCCATCGAGCGGACCTTACAGGGAAACGGCTCTGAGCTTTGCAGGACGGCGGTGCTGCGGGAACACAGGCTGAAGAACTGGGTAGGGGACGGGTCGTCTCCACGCACCTGGATGGGTGCTCCGTTGAGAAACGCACCGCTGGGCATTTCCAGGCCCGAGGTGCCGGTCCAGTAACCGTGGAAAACCTGCTGAATGGGCGGTAGCGCCACATAGCCAAAGACGGGGGTGCCCCGGTAGAGCAACCCCAGGGAGATGCCCCAGAGGGGAATACCCCGCGTGAAGTTGGTGGTGCCGTCGATGGGATCGATCACCCAGCACCAGTCCGTATCGGGGAAAACGTGCTCGGTTTCTTCAGTGAGGACGCCGTGGTCGGAGAAGGTTTTGGCGATCGCCCCCCGCAGTTCGCCATCGGCCCACTGGTCGCAGCGAGTCACCAGGCTACCGTCGGCCTTGGCCACCGCCGCCACGTCGCCAAATTCCTGCAGGAGCTGATGCCCTACCCGCTGGGTTACGTTCTGAACGAAGCTGAGGATATCGGTCCAAAAATCCATTATCCTAAGTGCTCAAGCACAGTTAATGACATTTGTGGGGGTATGCGCCCCGGCGGGACGCACACCCCCAAGAAAATTATTTGTTTAACGGACTTAACAAACGGCCCCAGCCTCAGTCTAGACGATTCCCCTGGATCATTAGTCGAGGTCGTTGGCGAGAACAGCGGCGATCGCCTCTTTGGCATTGCTTTTGAACTCCTTCACATCCACCCGGTTGAGCAACGTCACCGCCGCCACCATGCCCACTGCCTGGGTCATAAACACGATGCTAAAGGCGGGATAGGGCTGTCGGAAGATTTGCCGCCCCAGATCCAGCAATGCCCCGCCTAGCACGGTGGCCGATGCCTGAGAAAGCGACTGGGCTAGCCCCCATGCACCTACAAACGTCCCGGCGGTTTCCGCCGCCGTCAGGTCCAGCATCAGGCTGACGGCGCTGTTGGTGAGGATGCCGGAAGATAGCCCAAAGAACATCACGGCACTTTTCAGCATGAGCTGGTCCGCGGTCAGGCCCGCCAGCACCACCAGGACAAACGACCCTGCCGTGCAGTAACAGCCCAGCTTGGCGGTGCGCTGCTTTCCCAGCCGGGGCACAATGGCGAACCCCGCCAGACCGATGCCTGCCAGAATGCCGTAGCCCCAGTACTTGTTCAGACCGGCACTCTCGCCAATGGACATGCCAAACACCTCGCGGGCATAGGGTTCCAGAACGGGCTGCTGGAGGAAGAGGCTGATAGTCATCACCAGCAGGAAGCAGAAGAATAGTCCGGTTTGGGGAGAGGCGGTCAAGACTTTGAGAGCACGTCTCAGGGTGATTTGATCTTCGCGATCGCCCGTCTCACTGCTATTGTTCAAGCCACTGCGGCGGCTGAAGCGGGAGTATTTCTTCTCGACACCCACCGTCGCCAGCAGGGACAGCCCCAGCACCGCCACCGGAAAGACCAGGAAAAGTTGGTTAATCGCAGGCTGGAGGGTATCTGGCGTCAGCCCCGCCAGCATGGTTTCGCCGATGATTGCCCCCGCCACAATGCCAAGCATCAGCATGGCCCAGACGATGCCCACCAGCTTGGAGCGGTTGTCTTCGTCGGAAATATCCACCAGCAGAGCCGTGAACGGCGTAGAGCTAGCGCTGATGCACAGACCATAGAGGGCAAACATAAAGGCCAGCAGAGCCGCCCAGCCCCAGGTTTGCCCCGACCAACCTGCCGCCGCACTGGCTCCCAACTGCCAGACGACCCGCACCGCGAGGGTTAGGCAAAGGACCTGGAGGACCATGCCCGCCCAGATGTAGGGGGTGCGGTGGTAGCCGCCCATTGGTTTGGCGTCGGACATCTGGCCGAACCAGATGCGGGCTGGAGCAATGAACTGATACATGGCGATCGCACCTGCCGCAATCGTGCCGGGAATCGCCAGCTCGGAAATGAGAACCTGGTTCAAAACCCCGAGGGTTAGCAGCGACAGCAGCCCCAACCCCATCTGAAAGAGGCCCAACCGAAGCATGGTCAGGAGGTTAATGCGGGGCAGGGCGCGATCGGCTGGCTGGAGGGTAGAAAAATCGCTGGTTGCCATGGCGAATGTACTAGAGAACTTTATGGGCAATACCGGATTCGACCAGTGACCCCTTCTGGGTAAACTTCCGCGTCAAGGAAAGTTACAGGAGCCTCAAACTCCTTTCCAGTCTAGCTTTTGAAATGCGAAAACCAAAACAGCGCTGAGTAAGTGCTTTAGGGGTGCGATCGCTCTACTCAGCAACTTCCTCTGTGGTGCAACTACCTGAGGAGAACAGACGCCAGGCAGACCCTAGAAGAGCGCGTTTGTACCAGCCTATGGCCAGCGAGAATTATTATTGCGCTAAACATAACTTAAAACTACAATGAGTTACATCAGAATGTCTTATATTCGAGTTTTAGGATTGGTCATGCAAGTCGGGAATATTAACTGGACAAATCAGGAAAGGGAGATCGCTCAAAAAGCTTTCGATACTGCCTACCAGCGAGAAACAGCTGCTCTCATCGAAGCGATTCGCACTCAGGCAAGCCAAGTCACCGAACTGGAGGACATTTGGCGGCTACACGACTTTTTGAGTGCCCGACGGCATGACTTAGATGGAAAGTATGACAACCGCTACGGGATGCTGGTCTTCGTGTTTGCCACCCTGGTCAAAGAAGGCTGGCTCAGCCCCCATGAGCTTGATGGTCTAGATAAGGAAAAGCTAGCGAAGATTGCTTCCCTAGCCCGAATGTAGTCTTTGCTGCGACTAAAAGGCTGGCTTTTAGGGTAGGTCTCTACGGATTTATGGCCCTACGGGCTAAGGTTTGAGTGTGGAACCCCCGCGACGCGGGGGTTCCACATCTCTTAAGCGTCCTAATACAAAAGCGTAGCGCTATACCGTGGAGAGTTCGGGGAAGTGCTGTAGTGCAAACGACCCATCTATGATATCTAACCTGTTCATCAAAATCTGTAATCCCTAAACGACCCAGGAACCTAGCATCTTTATGAGAAAGTGTTAAACTGTTTGATGTTACGAATCATTAAATTTATAACAAATGGTCTTTATTTTAGTGGTCGTAATTGGGCTGGTCGCATGGGCCTTACATCTCATGCAGGAGGCGATTGATCAGAAGGAATTCTCGCTGATGCTGGCTGGATTTCTGGTATCGAGCGCCGCCGCCGCTCTTGTCGCGGTCTATTTATTGATGGGTCACTACATGAGCTACATGACTGACATGACCCACCGCTCCCAGGTTTACCGGCAAGGCTACGAGTTCTCCTACTACATGGAAACCGTTTTGCCAAGCCTAGCCGACTACTAGGTTGGCATTAGAATCGACGCAAATCTGAAATTTCTTAACGTTTCTTTAATAAAGCAGCCTTGGTTTCAGTTAGGTGCCGCAGCAGACTCATCAGCGTACAGGTAAGCGTTAATGTAGTAAGCGCTGATGTTTTACGGGGTTAGTCGATGGCCGAACCATTCCTGCTCAGCCGCATTTCGCTTCAGTTCAATGACCAAGCCGACGATTTGATTGAGGAACTGTCGGCGGCAGCCAGGACTCCCGACGGCTGCCTGTGGGTAGGGTCAGACGAGTACCTTTCAGTAGAGCGCCTTTCCCCGCTGAAGGATATGGTTTATGGCGAACACAAATCCTTTTTTCTGGGAGACTTCCTGGAGCTGTTTAACAGCAAGGACGAGGCAGATATCGAAGGAATGGACTACAGCCACTCCTACCTCTGGTTTACCGGCTCCCACAGCCGTAAGCGTAAGAAAACCAAGGGAAAGAAAGAAGCCAAGGCGATTGAGCGCCTGACCGAAATTGCTACCGACGCCAATCGCTACCTGCTGGGGCGGATTCCCTGCATCAACGGCGAACTGCACAAAACCTGTTCCGATCCGGCAGAGCCTGACAAAATCCTCACTGCCGCCAGCCTGCAAAAAACCGAGCACGGCAATGTCCTCATCGATGCACTGCGGGAGGATGATCACCTCGGTCCGATTATTGCCAGCTTGCTGCCCAGTAAAGACAACGGGCTCGATGTCGAGGGGTTAGCCGTCTGTGGCGATCGCATCTTCCTCGGGCTGCGTGGTCCGGTTTTGCGGGGGTGGGCCATTATTCTGGAGCTAGAGCTAGCGGAAACTGAGCCAGGTATTCTCATCCCTAAACCAATTGGTGCGGGCGATCGCCCCTACCGTAAGCACTTTGTTCAGCTCAACGGCTTGGGAATTCGAGAACTCTGTCTATATGAGGAAGACCTGCTAATCCTGGCGGGGCCGACAATGGATCTGGAAGGGGAGATGCAGGTTTTCCGGCTGCACGACATTCAGGGGCGAGACGACGACTCCTTGACCTACCCCGATGATGATGATTTGACGCCGCTGTTTGATCTGCCGTTTACCATTGGCTTTGATCATGCAGAAGGGCTGGCGCTGATTCCCTGTCTGGGGCACGATAGCGCCCTGCTAATTGTGTATGATTCCCCTCGGGCAGCGCGGCGAGCTAACCCACACACCATTCTGATGGACGTATTTCAACTGCCCCTGTGAGACCCGGATCCGCTAAGTACATGGACATAAACAAAGCCAGTGAAATGCGCCCCACCATAGCGTCGTTTATTATGGCTGTCTACCTAGCGGCTGAAGCGATCGCTCTGGTTAGACCAGTAGTCTGAGCAGTGGAGCGCCTCGCGCGTCAGCGCTCGCTCGGGGTGGACTGTACACTTAAGATAGGGATTCTGGTTGAAGAAGCGACAGTTGGTGCAGGGAAGTTGGGGCAGCGGTCGCGGCTTGGTATGGGCCAGGCGATCGCGCAGCGTTTTCCAGAAAACCCATCGAGAAAATTGCTTGGCTAGCTGGTTTACTGCGAACGATCCTAAGAGGGCGACAATCGCCAGCACCACGCCGATTTCTGAGGCTGATAGAGCATCGTCCTTCGTGCCGCTGAAGCCACTGCGGGATGGATTTGAGCTGCTGGACTGGAGGGTTTCGCTCAGACCTGTCGGATAGCCATCGGCCCCCTGGTTGGCGGCGTTAAGCATTGATGCTCGCCGAACCATGTGTAAGTCTTGGCTGGAGGAGGCTTGCTTTTCACTACGTTCCTGAAACATCTGTATTATTAAGTACCTAAATTAAACGCTCGGAGTTGGGAGCTAGCCGTCGTTGGCGGAAAGCTGTAACGATTACATTTTTAGGTTTACTTCACATCCACGGGCTAACACGTCTTCCAAGAGTCATGTCATCAGCTCCTCCCCGTTACGCCAGAAGGGAGATTGGTTTTAGGGCTGCTGGGCGCAACCAAAGGGCGGGGTTATCCGTAACTGGATGAAAACTAAGCAAGCTGTCTGTCAATTTAGCAACAGATTCTGCCGCTCCTGACGGTCGATGTATCCTATCCTGATTATTGGAGCCACGGGGGTCAACCTGTATGCAAATCTATCTGGACTACAGCGCCACTACACCCACCCGCCCGGAAGCGATCGCCCTGATACAGACAGTGATGGCATCTGAGTGGGGCAATCCTGCCAGTCTGCACCAGTGGGGGGCACAGTCGGCGACGGTGCTGGAGCGTGCCCGAATTCAGGTGGCCGATCTGCTCAATGCGGCAACGCCCGAGTCGATTGTCTTCACCTCTGGCGGTACGGAGGCCGATAATTTGGCCATCATGGGCGTGGCGCGACAGTATTCCACCCCCCAGCATCTAATCATTTCCAGCGTGGAACATTCGGCGATCGCCGCCCCCGCGCGTCAGCTCGAAAAAGAAGGGTGGCAGGTGACGCGCCTACCCGTTAATGCTGAGGGTCGGGTCAACCCGCTGGACCTGCAGCGATCGCTCCAGGCCAACACGGTACTGGTGTCGATCATCTACGGTCAGAGCGAGATTGGTACCCTCCAACCCATCGAAGCGCTGGGACAGGTCACCCGCGACCACGGTGCTCGATTTCACACCGATGCGGTTCAGGTCGCCGGACGGTTGCCCATCGACGTGCAGCGTCTACCGGTGGACTTACTGTCTCTCTCCAGCCACAAGATCTACGGGCCACAGGGGGTAGGGGCGCTGTACGTGCGTCCTGGACTGGAACTGGTGCCCCTGCTGGGGGGAGGCGGCCAGGAGTTTGGCTGGCGCTCTGGCACCCAGGCCGTTCCCGTCATTGCTGGCTTTGGGCTGGCGGCCCAGCTTGCCGCAGCAGAAATGGCCACCGAGACGCCCCGGCTCATGCAGCTACGCGATCGCCTGTTTGACCAGCTTGCTGACCGGTCCGATTTGGTACCCACGGGCGATCGCCTGCACCGCCTGCCCCATCACGTCAGCTTTTACCTGCGCTATGGAGACGGCGATCGCCTTAGCGGTAAAACCTTGGTGCGGCAGATGAACCTGGCGGGCATTGGTATCAGTGCCGGATCGGCCTGCCACAGCGGCAAGCTTTCCCCTAGTCTGGTGCTCAAGGCGATTGGGCTGGGCGATCGCGCTGCCACCTCCGGCATTCGCCTCACCGTGGGGCAACTCACTACTCCTGCGGATATCGACTGGACGGCGCTGGTGCTCAAGCAAGTTTTAGCGCGAATTGCGCCGACGGCACTACTATCCGGCCATTAACTGTATTTTGCGGGGGGGTGTGCCTCCACTGGTACTCCAAGAAATTAATGGCACCAAGCGGGGGGTTGAGTCGTCCCTCAACTCGTCAGTGAGCTGTATCCATATTGACCTGGCTTCCGCGCCGGGGTACATTCACAGCTCAAGCGCTCATCTCCCAGCCGTTTCAACCTCAGCAGGAGTCTACCGATGACATCTACCCCCAATCTGTTCAATTCGATGATTGCCCTGAATCAACTCAATCTGACCAATATTCGCGCCGACCTCACGGGTGCCCGCCTGGATGCGCTGCCCAACCTGCCCGACCTGGTCTTTGCTGGTGAAACCGTTACTGTCGAATTTGATATTCAAAACATTGGCACGGCTCCCTCAGGACCCTCCAACGTCAACTTCTATCTTTCCGTAGACAACATCATCGACCCGGCGAGCGATCGCCTCCTGGGAACCACGGCTCTCCCAATCATTAGTACCAATCCCTTTAGCAGCGTGGCTACCTTCACCCTCCCGGAAATTACCGATCCGTTCTGGAACGGCAGCGGCGACTATTTTCTGGGCATGGTCATCGATCCGGGTAACGCCGTGGTTGAAAATAACGAAGCAAACAACGCCAACGTTGGTCTCGCTCAGGACTTTGACACCCTTTCCGTGGTGGTTGATGATGCCTATGAGGAAAACGACGGTCCTGCCACCGCCTTTGACCTAACAAGTCAAGAGAACGTGCGCCTGAGCAACCTCAGCGGGCTAGGCTTTCAGGCGGATGCCGACTGGTATGCCATCCGGCTGGACCCGGGGTTTGAGAACCTGGTGGCAACCCTAGAGTTTGTCCATGCCAATGGCGACCTCAACCTATTTGTATTTGACGCTGCGGGCACGCTGATTACCTCCGCCAACTCGGTGACCGACAACGAGACGATCGATACTGTCCTACCTGCCGCTGGAACCTACTTCCTAGCAGTTAACGGTGTCTCGGGTATTCCCACGGCAAATACCTACGACCTAGTGTGGGACGATGTGCTGGTGGATGATGCCTACGAAATCAATAACAGCATTAGCGAGGCTTTCGACCTGACGGCGCAGAAGAACGTTCCTCTGAGCCAGTTCAACGGGCTGGGCCGACAGAACGACCAGGACTGGTACGAGATCGCCGTTGAGTCCGGTTTTGAAAACCTGGTGGCCTCCCTCACTTTCTCTCAAGCGGCTGGCAACCTTGACCTGTTTGTCTTCGATGAGGTGGGCAGTCTCGTGGCTGAATCCGTTTCAATCACCGACAACGAACTCATCGACGTCAATCTGCCCAGTGCCGGTACTTACTTTCTGCTGGTGAACGACGTTGATGATGCCGCCACCTTTAACTCCTACGACCTGGTGTGGAACACCCTGCTGCTGGACGACGCCTACGAAGATAACGACACCCTCGCAACTGCCTTTGACCTATCGGCTCAGCGAGCAACCCGACTCAGCACTATCAGCGGGCGCGGCGTCCAGGCTGACCAGGACTGGTATCAAATCCAGGTTGCCCCCGGCTTTGAAAATTTGATTGCCGATCTGGAGTTTATCCATGCGAACGGCGACCTGCAGCTGCGGGTCTTTGATGCGGCTGGAACCCTCGTTACCGAATCGACTTCAGACACAGATAACGAAGCCATTGACTTCATCCTTCCCAGTGCTGGCACCTACTACCTCCAAATTGATAGCGCGATGGGTGATGCCACCGCTAATGCCTACGACTTGATTTGGAATAATCTGAGGTTTATCGAAGGAACGGAAGCGCGTGACGTGCTGATCGGAACCGCTGGCCGCGATACGATTCTGGGCCGGCGGGGGGATGATGATTTGATTGGGCTAGGCGGTAATGACCGGCTGGGGGGCGATCGCGGCGATGATGATCTGTTTGGCAGTCAGGGCAATGACTTTCTGGACGGCGGTCGGGGGGACGATGTGCTCACTGGGGTCAACCCACTGGTCAGCGCTGCCGGGTCCAGAGAAGCGGACGTGCTGATCGGCGGACGCGGTGACGACGTATTTGTTCTGGGTGACAGCACCCAGGTTTACTACGATGACGGCTTCGCCTCTACCCCCGGCATCACCAGCTTTGCCCTCATTCAAGACTTTCAGCCAGGGCGGGACGTGATTCAACTGCGGGGCGAACCTGCTAACTATCAGCTCAGTAGCGACCTGACCAACGTTCCCGAGGGCATTGGTATCCTGCTCAACGTTCCTGGGCAGGCAGAGCTGATTGCCGTAGTGCAAGGCACCGAGGTCCTGACCCTCGACAGCGATGACTTTGTCTATGTTTAGTCGTCCCTAAGGGCTGGCTCAACAGGCAGCCTGGGCCTTCTGCAGGTTGAGTAGGAATAGGGAAATAGTTGCACTGTTGATGGAAAGGATGGCCACATGGTCAGCCAGTTGAGAAAGACCGTACCGATTTGACGCAGGTAGGGGGTGGATCATGGCGAGGGGGAGGTTGATGACCTGCGGCACAGCATCGATGAGTACAGCGCAGCGCTGGTGCGAATTGAGCTGGGCCAAGATGAGGATGTCGTGCTGGCCCGGCTGGGCTGCGGGCATCAGCCGGGCCAGCAGCCGATATGGATTGACCAGCTGAACTGGCTCCCCTCCATAAATAATGAAAGGCTCCTGAGACTGCAAGGGATTGATCCCCCGCGGCAAGCGAATCACCCGATGAATAGCGGACAGGGGCAGGGCAAACTGCTGCTGGGCGATCGCAAACATCATGGCCTGACAGATGGGGGACGCCTCGTGGCAGACAGGAGCTGCAGTGACGGCAGGTGTTATCGGGGAGACGGGAGAGACGGAGGCGATCGCGCCAGCGACCGGTCGAGAGGTTATGGCGGGAGGAGTGGGTTGCATCATCAAGTTCGGTAACCGCTACAGTGATTAGAGCAGGGCAGGGCGGGATCTAGGTAGGGACAATTCATTCAGCACCTGCGACAGGATTTGCTGGTTATAAGGTTTAGTCAGATAACGGGTCGCGCCCAGCTCAAGGGCGATCTGGCGATGTTTGGCGCTGGTGCGGGAGGTCAGCATCAGGATGGGAATATGGCTGAACTGGGCGCTGGTGCGGACCTGATTGAGAAACTGGTAGCCGTTCATGCGGGGCATTTCAATGTCGCAGAAGACCGCCTTGATCTCGGGATGGTGCTGGAGACGGGCGATCGCCTCAACTCCATCATTGGCCTGCAAAACGCTATGTCCCAACTGCTGCAGGGTGGCAGTCAGGTTTTGGCGCACCGTTGCTGAATCATCCACCACCAGGATGGTTGGGGCGGCGGGCGTGGATGCCGGGAGAGGGGGCGATCGCCGCTGGCGTGTTGCTGAAGCATTTCCATCAGTCCCGGACTTTGGAGCCGTTGGCAGTGAAACAGTGGGCCTAGCTACGGCTGCGCCCTCGGCGGGTCGGGGGACGATCGTCACCACGTCGCTGAGGAAAGCAATGGGGTCGATCACCAGGGCCAGTTGCCGGTTCCCCAGAGTGCAGCAGCCGTGCAGGTAAGATGGGGGTTCGATGGTGGCATCAAAGGGGCGAATCACAAGCTCCTGCTCTCCCAGCACCTGATCAACCTGCAGCCCACGACGGCCTAGAGGAAACTGCAGCAGGAGGATGGGCATGGACTCATGGTGATTATGGGCGGTGGGCGGCGCTGGCATGGCTCCGGCAGGCAAAGCGCCGTCAGTGGCCGCAAAGGGATGTTGGGCCAGCTTCTGGCTGATGGACGAGTAGTGCAAATAGTCAGCCAGGCTGTGCACCTGCACCAGGTCATCCTGCTCCGTCTGAGTTGCCGATACTTGCAGCATCAACGGCTGCCCCACGTCTGTCAGTAGCTGATGCGGCCTGGGCAAAACCACCCGCTCCACCGCATCGCTGGGCAGGGCATAGGTGCGCCCGGCGGCTTCAAACAACAGCAGAGACCGAATGGTCAGCGAGAGGGGAACCCGGAGGGAAAAGGTCGTGCCCTGATAGCGGGTGAAGCGGATGCTGACATCTCCCTGCAGCTCGGCCATCTTTGACTGCACCACATCCAGCCCCACGCCCCGCCCCGACAAGTCGCTGATGCTGGCGGTGGTGGAAAAGCCCGCATAAAACAGAAGATCAAGGATGTCGGCCTGGGATAGGTGCGGCAGTTGGTCTGATGTGAGCAATCCAAGCTGCAGCCCCCGCTGGACAACAGTCTGTAAGTCAATGCCAGCCCCGTCATCCTGGATTTCAATTACGGTATAGCGGCCCCGGCTGAAGGCCCGAATTTGAATACGCCCGACTTCGGGTTTGCCGTGCGATCGCCGCACTTCTGGCGCTTCAATCCCGTGATCAAAGGCATTGCGAATCAGGTGCAAAATCGGGTCATAAAGCCTTTCAACGATCGCCCGATCCACCAAAATATCGCTCCCCTGAATATCAAGCGTCACCTGCTTCCCATAGGTCACTGCGAGCTGCTTCAAAGTGCGATGGAACCGATTGAGCAAATCTCCGAGGGGCTGGGTGCGGGCAGTGGTAATGCCTCCCTGCATGTCCTTGAGGAGTTGTTTTTGGGCTTGTAGCCCCCGCTGTGACTGTTTCAGGTTTTGCTGCAGCCCTTCGGCCAAAGTTTCCAGCTTGGCTCCTTCATCCAAGGCTCGCTGGCTCAGCGCCTGGACCTCGCTGTAGTCGTCCAGCTCAAGCACGTCAAACGTCTGTGGATCGTAGCCCGCTTCCCTCTGATTGGACGCTGATAGCGGCGGCCAAAATGGCTGGGCTGCTCCCTCCAAAGACCTGGTTGCTTGGCCAGACGCCACTAAAGGTCTGGAATGTGGAGCCATTGACGGGGCGATCGCCCGGGATATGCCAGAAGCCCCAACCGACTGTCCCGACCAGGTCCGCAGCTCCTGCAGGGTAGCCAGGTGCCCCTGGAGGCAGTTGAGCAGGGCCTGCGTCGTCGATCGCAGTTGCTCTACCTCGCGCTGCTGCTGGGTCTGGCGGGTCAGCAGTTCTCCAGCAGTATGGTTCAACCGATGGAGCTGCTCCACCGAGATGCGAACGCTCTGGGAAGGCTGGGGTTTGGGGCGCTGATCAGCCTGGGTAAGGTGGACCTCGCTACCTTTGGTTGCCGTATCTGGGGCTGGCTGGAGCGGGGTCGGGGTAAGGGGCAGAACAACATCAGGCGGTTCGGCAGCAGGGAAAGGGACCGGCGCAAGGCTAGACGGAGATTCTGCGGGCTCCCCTTCATTATCGTTGCTGCCAAAGTCGTCGAGGTTGTCATTGACCAGGGCCGGATCTTCCAGCCCCAGGTCGGTCAAGTCTGGCAGATCATCCAGTGGCCCAATTGCTTCATCTGTCAGCGCACCCATCGCCAGCTCATCCGCTGACTCGTCTTCAAAGTCCTCAGATTCGGCACGTTCAAACCCTTGCTGATTAGCAGGAGGGCTGGGCTCGCTGGGGTCGCTCAAATCCGCCAGTTGGCGCAGGGCTGGCGAGGGACCGCCGCCACGGGTGCGATCGCCCTGTAATACCTCCGCCTGTCCTTGCTGAAAGTCGGTGAGCGCCATCTGGGCGATCGCCATCACCTGTGCGGGATGGGCCTGAATGGCGGTGAGGGTGGTCTGGGCGATCGCCCCAAAGCCGGGCAAGTTGAGGGATTCTGCCAGCCCCAGCAGCACCTCGGCCTGGGTTTGCAGCTCTCGCCGAATCGTTTCGGGATCGCCCTGATCCAGCACCTGCCGCAGGTGACCAAGGCGGATTGACACCCCCGACTTAAACATCGACTCCACCAGGTCAAACCCCAGTTCTGCCGACGTGGGAATGGCGGGTTCTGCATTGAAGCAGTCGCCCAGGATTTCCTGCAGACGAGCAATGACGGTGGCAACCCGATTGAGTGCAGACGACTCATCCACCGTGCCGCCGGTAAACTCCGCCTGAAACAGCAGGCGCAGGCAGTCATACCCTTCAAACAGCAGCGCTTCCACGTCTTCGTCGATGCGGGCATTGGGACTGTAGAGCGCCTTGAACACGTCCTCCAGAACGTGGGCCATTTTTTTAATGGCGTTGCGCTCGACGCTGGCGGCAGCTCCCTTTAAGGTATGGGCTGCCCGCATCAGGCTGTGCAGCTTGGCCGGAGTGCGGTCCTCCTTGAGGTTGAACAGGTTCTGCTCAATGGTCGCCAGGAGGTCCTGGGCCTCCGTCAGAAAAAAGGCATAGCTTTCATCAGCACTACCAAAATCAAAGGTCATAGCTCATGCTTCCTGAATGGAGATAACGGGAGAGGGACTTGCCAAACGCTTTGCTCTAGTCCACTTTGAATCGACCCACGCTGGACTGGAGCGCTTCGGAGGTGCTGAGCAGCTTGCGGAAGGACTGGTTGATTTCAGCCGACTGATCCGACGTTTGCAGGGCTGTGTCCGCCAGGCGATTCATAATCTGAATCACGGTTTCTGACTGCTGATTTTGGGTTTGGGAGGCCGTGGTGATGGTGTGGATGAGTTCGCTAATTTGGGCGGTTGAATTAACAATGTCGTTCAGGGTTTGCCGGGTTTCGGTAACCAAACTGGTGCCCTTGACCACCTGCTCAATGCCCACGTCCATCACCGCCGAGACGGCACTGGTTTCCGACTGAATTTCCTGCACCAGCCGCTCAATTTCAGCCGTGGCCTCTGCCGACTGCTGGGACAGCAGCCGTACTTCATCGGCCACCACCGCAAAGCCCCGGCCATACTCCCCCGCACGGGTGGCCTCAATGGCGGCGTTGAGGGCCAGCAGGTTGGTTTGGGTGGTGAAGTTTTGAATCAGGCTAACTACCCTGGAAATCTTCTGAGACGCTTCGCTCAGGCGCTTGATCTTTTGGGTCGTTTCGGCCACGGTTTCACGAATGGCGGCGATGCCTTCAACGGTGCGATTCATGGCCTGGTCGCCGTTTTGCACGATCTGGTTGGCCTGCTGCACGGAAGTATTGACCTGCTCCGCACTGGTGGCTACGGACTTGGCCACGTTCACCATCGCCTGAATCTGGTTGAGGGCCTGGTTGATTTCCGTCAGCTCCCGCTGGGTTTGTTCGGCCATCTGGGCGATCGCCGTCTGGCTATTCTCAGAAGTCTGGTCAACCTGCAGGGCTGCCGTTTTCACCTGGGCCACTAGCTGCCGCAGGGACTGAATCGTGTTGTTGTAGGCATCGGCCACCGTCCCCACCAGGTTTTCGGTCACGGGTGCCCGCACGGTCAGGTCCCCATCTAGCGCCGGACGCACTGACGTGAGAATTCGAATAATCTGCTGCTGCAGCTCTTCCCGTTCCTGCTTTTCTCGCTCGGCGGTATCGGCCAACTGGCGGGAGGTTTGCTCCAGCTCCCTAATATATTCCGCCTGCTGCACCGTGATTGAGAGCTGGTTGCTCAACTGCACAACGATATCTGTCTCTGAAGAAGTCCATTCGCGGGTATCTGAACATTGGTAGGCTGCTAGCATTCCCCAAGGTTTGCCGCTCTTTTCGCAGATAATGCCGATGACGTATGCTCTGGCTTCGTAGGACTCCATGACCTCCTGGTAGCAGGGCGGAAAGCTTTCCTGATAGATGTCTGAAGTTTGGCAGAAGAAGGGATTATCATCGCGGAACGCCTTGCCCTGGGTGCGCTGGATATGGGTATCCACTCGCATACCCATTTGAGCCGTGCTGATCTCCAAGTCGCGAATGCCGCACTGGCTGATATCGGCATACATCAGCGGGTTCCGGCTCTGCAACTCCATCACTGACACCCAGCCACTGCCGACCGATTCGGCGATGAATTCCCCCGTCCAGTCAGGGTTGAAGCGGTAGACAACGACGCGATCGCACTCCAGCACCCGGCGCATTTCCTGACACACCAGCCGGGATAGGCTGAGCACTTCAGCTCCCCGGCGAATCTGGTCAATGATACGGCTGATAAAAGCTTCCCGTGCGATTTTTGACTGTAAGCTGCGAGCATAATCGGCTTCCTGTAGCGCTACCCCTAGCTGCGCCGCAACCTCCACGGTGATGGCTTCGACCCGGTCTTCCCACTGGCGCGGCCCGGTATTCTGGTAAACGCCCAGCAGCCCCCAGAGCTGGGGGCCGCAAAAGATGGGAGCCAGCACATAGGCCCTGGCCTGAAACTCCTCCAGGATTTGGATGTGGCAGTCAGCGTGGCCGACGGCATAGATGTCGTCTACACGGAAGCTTTCATTATTGCGGTAGCGCCCGCCCTGGGTTTCCTGCAGATGGGTATCGCGGTCTGCCATCAGGTCCTGAACCCCCACCACAGGTACCCACTCGCTGCCCTTGTCTTCACTAATAAACTGACCGCTCCAGTCGGCATTGAAGCGATAGACCCCCACCCGATCGGCCTTGACCTGGCGGCGCAGCTCCCGGCAGGTAAACTCTAGAACGCGATCAATCGAAGTAGCTTCGCGGGCCATCTCCAGGGTGCGGCTGGTAATTCGGTAGAGGAGCTGGACGCTGTTCTGGCCCCACTGTTCGGCATCCTGAGTTAGAGTTTCGGCGCGGTCGAGTTGTAGGGCGATCGCCACTTCCCGAGCAACCTGCCGCAGCAGATCCAGCTCAACCTGCCGCCAGCTGTGGGGCTGTCGACACTGCTGCACCACCAGCAGACCCCAGATTTGATTATCAATGACAACGGCACAGCTCGCGCTGGCCTGCACCTGGAAGCGGTCCATCAACTGCCGCTGGTAGGGCGATAGCTGTGCCTGTGTCATGTTGGCGATCGCCACTACCGGCTGATTCTGGTAGTGCTGCCGCGTCATGGGTCCAAAGGTCACGGTGGGCAGCGTTTCAGCCAGGCTGGGGGTCCAGCCTGCCACCAGGGATTCCATCACAACCTGGCCCTGGTCATTGCCGTCGAACTGATAGATCAGAACCCGATCGGCCTTGAGAATTTGCTGGAGGGCCTGGGTCGCGGTTTGAAAAATGGCCTCCTGCCCCTGGCTTTGGCGAATTTGGGCGGCGACGCGATCGCACTGCTGCTGCAGCCAGGCTGACTGCAGACTATCCTGGGGGTCGAGCCGTTCCGACAGCCCCTGGCAAAACTGCAAAATTTGCTCAACGCTTTGCTGCAGCTCAGGACTGCGGCTGCCGTTGACCTTGCCCAGGTGCTCCTCTAAAGTCATGGCCGCTGCCGTCACCTGCTCAATTTCCTGCTCCAGGCCATCGTTTGCTGGGGCCGGTTGGGGGCGATCGCCATTTCCAGGCCCACCTGCGGCGGGGGCAGTTGGGTCGAGGGGGCCAGTCAGAGGACCAGCGTGCTCCCGACCGCTCTCAAAGGCTTGAAACAAATCTTCCTGAGACTCTAAACCCGTGACGTTACTTGGAGCCTGGGTTGGAGGTTGAAAATGGGTCATGCTTTCCTCAATCGTCTAGACAAGTAGGACAGTGGAAGGAATCGGATGTAAGCGCTGACGAGGAGAACTGATGTAAAAACTCGTCAGAGTTTTGGGAGGCTAAACCCCTACCGGGGTTTGCAGATAGGTGCTCAATGGACCTGGAGTCGGGAGTCCTGAACCAGAGCCGCGACCTTCAAAATGGGGGAGGTAGAGTTGGCCAGCGAACCCTGCACAAAGGGCAGTAAATTTGCAGAAAATCGGTCGGCTTTTGGCGGCAAAATCTGGTTGTCGTCGTAGGTCTCGATGCCAATGGTCTCGGGGATGACAAGGCCAAGGCGGCGATCGCCCTGCTGCACCACCACAATCGTCAGCCGGGCGGCCACAGCGTCCATCAGGACTGACGGCAGACCGAGCTGCTGATTGCAGTCCACCAGCCAGAGAATGGTGTCGCGATGGCTGCAAACACCGATGATGCAGTCAGCCATCTGGGGCACGGGCAGAATATCAGAGGGCGAAATTTGAATCACTTCCTGAATCTGGCTGAGGTCCAGCAGGGCAGTTTGCTGATTCACCAGACCAAACCGCAGCAGTCGATGGGTTTGGACTGGGGCAGAGGGCGGCTCAGCCGGTGCCGATGCAGGGGTGGCCAGTCCTTGATTCAGCCAGTCGCTCAGGGGAGGCGGACTCGCTGCGGGCGTGGGCTTTGAACGATAAACAATGTCTTCCCGCCAGGCAAACTGGTCTTCGGTTGCCTGCTGGCCGTAGACCCGCACCTGGGCCAGATCGGCCAAATTCAGTTTTTTGAAAATGTGCTGGATTGGCGCAATGGCTTTGGCTCGATCCGGTACCTGCGGCCCTTTCAGCACAACCGTTAGATCGTCCTCCTGCCAGCTCACGGTTGCCTCAACTTGCTGGGCGCTGAAATAGTAGTTCAGCATTATGGCGATCGCCCCGGCGTCTCCCTGCTTGGCTAGGGCAATAATTGATTTTTCATTCAAGGATGGCATTAGTCTCTAAGTAGTTAAACAAAGTTATTTTCTTGGAGGTTTGCCCTCTGCGGAGAGCAACCCCCTCAAGAAAATGTAATCAAAACTGCTCAAGCATTTAACTCAGTCCTTTCAAGGCAATCTCTCAAGGCGATTTCTAGGAATGATCAACTACCGTCGCACCGCCATCCTGTCTGCATCACAGACAGAAGCAGCAGATTTCAGCGAAGATACTTGGGCTGAATCAGGCGCTCAATTGTCTGGAGCAGAACCTGACGGTCAACTGGCTTGGGGAGATAGGCATCAGCCCCCAGCATTTGCCCCCAAATCTGATCGGCATTAGTGCCTTTGGTTGAGCACAGCACCACTGGGACCGACCCCGTCCGCGGATTAGACTTGAGGCTGCGGCACAGTTCAAACCCGCTTTGCCCCGGCAGAATCACATCCAGCACGATCAGATCGGGAACCTGATGGACTAGATGGTCTTGGGCCGCCTCGCCACTGGAAACGGTGACTACCTGGAGTCCCGCCTCCTGCAAACAGCGCGTCATGATATTTGCCTCGGTCACGCTATCTTCGACCAGCAAAATGGTATTCATAGTCTTTCGGTTAGGTAGTTCGCAGTAAAAGGGACATCACTTGCCTGGACTAGAGCGACGTAGATGCTAAGCTCTCAGGCAAGGTTGGCGGGCGGGGGGTTTGGGCTAAATAGCGCTGCACCACTGCCAGAACTTTGTCGGCCTGAACGGGCTTTGTCATGAAGTCAGAAGCGCCGACGAGCTTGGCGCGGACCCGGTCAACAATGCCGTCATTTCCCGTCAAGATAATCACGGGAATCGCTTTGAGCGTCGAAATCCGGCGAATCTGGGCGCAGATCTCATACCCGTTGGCCACCGGCATTACCAGATCTAGAAAGATGAGCTGGGGCCTGGTTTCAATCAGCGTGAGAATGCTCTCTAGCGGGTCTTGAATGCAGATGCACTGGTAGCCAGCCCGGCTGAGAATGGCCTGCATGTTGCGGCCAATCAGAGGGCTATCGTCAATGCAGGCAATGGTGGGAGCGGGGGCGCGATCGCCAGTAGATGCCGGTACCGCGACCTGACTATCGTTCGTATCTGCCGCCACCAGACCCAGGTCAGGCACATCCTTGAGCAGGAGCAGACCCCGGTGAATGAACGGCATCAGGGAGCGCGTTAGGGAAGGCAGATGAACACCAATGCGCGCAGACAGCTCCCGCAGGGTGACTTTCCCATCTACGATCTTCGTCACTTTGGCGTAGGTTTCAGGAGAAACGTGTTTTTGAAAAGTCGCCAAATCGGTAATAGTGGGAGCTTTATTGGGAGAAAGCTGCTCAAAGCCAAGCTGGTTCCAGTTTTCCCATTCGCGTCGTCCGTCGCGGAGCTGTTCTTCGGCGTTGAGGAAGACCAGCACTTTGCCCAACTGTTTGACGGGGCCAGCGGCGCTGCTGTCTAGCTCGAACTGCGCCCCGTCTAGAAGAATGTCGAACAGCACTTCGGCAACGCCCTGGCGAATAAGCTGGACGGCCTGCTCCTGCTGAATCTGCTGCCGCTTGATCAGGGCCAGAAGCACCCGATATTCCCACAGCTCTGCCAGGTGCTGCTGCCGAATCACGACCCAGTTGGGGCTGAAATTTTCCACGTGGGGAGCGAGCAGCCGCTGCCATCGCCGCAGCCGGTGCCGACCACCGCTTGCCCAAATGAGCCGACCTAAGAGATAGTAAAGATCCCAGGTTTCTCCGTAGGGAGAACGCGCCCGTAGCGCGCCTGTAAACTGGAGGTTGCGAACTTCAGCAAAATACTGCTGCAATTGCAGCATGGAGGGATGAGACATACCGTTCCGAAGGACCTCAGAGGAAATCAACCTACACAGATGCTTCGGTAGATGCCAATAGTGCTCTAGGCTTACCTGATTGCGCTAGAAGCTTAATCACCTAATTCAAAGATGCCCAATTCGTTAAGCGGAATTGATAGCCCGCTAGGAAATCGTCAAAAATACTGACGAGGTGAGCGATCGATATTTCATCTCAGAAGAGTCAAAAGCTCCGTAAAAAAAGCTTTCAACCTTCCCTATTTGCTCATAGCCTATTTGCTCATAGATTTTCGACAATCTCTAAAATTTTAGCATGAGTAAAGCACACCCTAGATGGGTGACTGTGAATTTTTGGTGTAGATTTGGCAGCGGGATCAAAGCGATTTCTGGGAAAAATTCTACTCCCAGTTGAGCGGGTGGTCATACAGCACTTTTCAGGTGCATGAGGTACAGATTTTTTGTTGGAAGCCGAGCGTTGCGCGGCTTCCAACAAAAAATCTGATTCCATCAAAGCGCAAAGCGCTGTAAGTAAACGTAGCTATGGGGGGGGGCGCTGTCGTGCCAGGGATGAACCATAATTTGTAGCGAGTCGAATTCATCCAGACTGGAGGATGATGTAATGTTTTTATAGCGGTGGCGCGATCGCCCGATTGATGCGATTGCCCATCTCGGGTCGGGAGTGTCTACCCTCCTCCCATAAATGAACAGCGAGTCCACCTGCTCTGGTTGGTATTGGAGTTCCCCTATGGTCAATCCGAACGTTCCCCCAGTTCCGCCTCCACCTCCCCGTCCCCAGGCTGTAGGGTCAACGGCCCGGCGGGCGCGCGATCGCAGCATCCCCACGCTGGCGCAGTTGGTGCGCGAGGCTCACGACAAGGGGTTTTCCGATGTCCATCTGGGAGTCGGCAAGGTGCCCTACTTCCGCAACCGCGGGCAAATTGAGCAAACCATCTACACCAAGGCCGACGAAGATATTTTCTACGGCTGGATGACCGAAATCTTCCGCCAAGAGGAAATTGCGCGATTCCGCGAGGAGATGGACTTTGACGGAGCCGCGCAGTACGAATTTACCCGAGTCCGGGTGAACGCCTTCATGACCCTGCGGGGACCGGCGATGGTGCTGCGACTGATTCCGCTACAGATCAAAACCCTCGACCAGCTTAAGTTTCCCGAGGTCTTTAAAGACATCTGCACCGAATATCAGCGGGGGCTGGTGCTGATTACGGGACCAACTGGCTCGGGTAAATCCACGACCCTGGCCGCCATGCTGGATCACATCAACCGCAACCTGGCCCGCCACATCATCACCATTGAAGACCCGATTGAATTCGTCCACCAAAACCGCAAATCCCTGGTGAGCCAGCGGGAGGTGGGCATCCACACGGCAGAATTTGGGCGGGCGCTGCGGGCCGTTTTGCGGGAAGACCCTGATGTCATTCTCATTGGCGAGATGCGCGATCGCAACACGGTCAACACCGCCCTCAAAGCTTCCCAGACCGGCCACCTGGTGTTTGGTACTCTGCATACCAACAGCGCTGTCGCCACCATTGAGCGGATCCTCAATGTCTACGAACCCAAAGAGCAGGACGTGATGCGCATCCAGCTCGCCGAGTCCCTGGTGGCCGTCATCGCCCAAACGCTGGTGAACACCACTGACGGCAAGCGGGTGGCGGTGCATGAGATTATGATTAACACTGACACCATCAAAGACTGGGTCCTGCGGGGCGAGATTGAAGAAATTGAGGCCATCATTCCCAAGTCGTCTTACTACGGTATGCAGACGATGAACCAGGCCCTCTACCAGCTCTACGAATATGGCCGCATTACCGAAGAGTCAGCCCTGCTGGCATCACCCAGACCGAACGAGATGGTGATGATGCTCAAGGGCGCGACCATCGTGTAGACGCACACCCCATATTCATGAGCAAGCAAATTGTTATCACCGGGGTTTCTAAAGGGCTGGGGCGGGCGATGGTGGATGGCTTCATCAAGGAGGGGCACACCGTTTGCGGCTGTGCCCGATCAGAGGCGGCGATCGCCGAGCTGCAGCACACCTACCCCGCCCCCCACCACTTCGCCACCCTCGACGTGGCTGACGAATCCCAGGTGAACGCCTGGGCCGGCGACCTCCTCTCCCGCTATGAGCCGCCAGATTTGCTCATTAACAACGCCGCCATCATCAACGAGCTGGCTCCGCTGTGGGAAATTCCCGGCGAAGACTTCTCCAGGCTGATCGACATCAACATCAAGGGGGTGGCCAATGTCCTACGGCATTTCGTGCCCGCAATGGTGGAGCGCCAGGCAGGGGTAATCGTTAACCTGAGTTCTGGCTGGGGGCGATCGACCTCTCCCCAGGTTGCGTCCTACTGCGCCTCCAAGTGGGCCATTGAAGGACTGACGCGATCGCTCGCCCAGGAACTCCCCAGCGGCATGGCGGCCATTCCCCTTAACCCCGGCATCATCCACACCGAGATGCTGGAAACCTGCTACGGCGACGATGCGGCAGCCTACACCTCGATTCAAGACTGGCAGGCCAGCGCGATTCCTTTCTTACTCAGTTTGGGGGCGCGCCACAACGGAGAACCGCTGACGGTGCCGGGTTAGCTATGGACATACCCGATGCCCCTGGTTCGGACGCCGGGATAGCGGGGACGTTTCAGCCACCAGCACAATTTCTCCCTGAGCATTCCGCCGCCATCCCTGGGCCTCCACAACCGTTGGCGAGGCAGCTACCTCCGACTGGGGAGCAGGCCCAGACCTGTGATCACCTGCGGCGTCGGGAAAGGTGACCCAGTCGAGCAGCAAGCTTTCGGGAGACAGCATCTCCTCAAGACCGGGCGGCAGGCCGCCCCGCCCCGTGACGGTAAAGCTGCCGAGGCGATCGCTCCCCCCCGGCCCCGTGGGGCAGACCTGCGCCACCAGTTGGGAGGCATCCACGGGACTGCCCGGCAGTTCCGCCAGACCCCGGCTGGGGTCCAGACCCGGCGTGTCGATGACCACGGTGCCGTCCAGGCCAAACTCTGAGCTGGCGCTGATGTCGCTCAGGGGCGTGAGCTGGGGCCGAAACTGGAGGCCAAAGATGCCCTGGGTGACAATGTCAATTCGCCCGCCGTTGCCAAACTCCGCACTGGCCAGGATGTCGCTGTTCTCTTCCGGGGCTCCGACGATGAAGCCGTTTTGGGCATCGATGGTGACGTTGCCGCCGTCGGCCTGGGCCAGGGCTTCAGCGGAAATCAGGCTATTATTTTGCAGCACCAGCAAGTCCACGTTACTCAGGTCGATATTGGCTCCTTCAGTGCGACCGCGATCGCCCGTCACCGCCGTTAGCTGGCTGTTCCTATCCAGGAGAACGAAGGGGGCGCTGATGCTCAAGTTTCCCGCCTGGCCGTTCGGACTGCTGACCGTTACCCGCGAGCCGTTGAGTACCCGCAGTTCCGCAGTGTTGAGGGTCAAATCTCCGGCGATGCTGACCGGGGCATTGTCTCGGGTTTGATCAGCGCTCGCTTCGGCATTTAGGGGCCGAGCTTCAACGGAGAGCCGACTGCCCTGATCCAGCACAATCAGTCTGGCGGGCGAGTCAGTGGCATTCACCGAGAGGCTGCCCGCTGTGCCGGTGCGAGTTTCGGCGACGATGCGGCTGTTGCTCAGGTCGAGCGTCGCCACTCCCTGCAGGTCGATATCCCCGCCCGTGCCAGAGCGGGTGGAGGCGGAAATATTGGAGCCATCAGTAAGGGTAAGTTGGGAAACGTTGAGGTCTACCCGTCCGGCATTGCCTGTGCCCTGTGCTGCTGTAGCGATCTGGCTGTTGTTGCCGAGGGTGATGCGGCTGACGGGGGCGCGATCGCCCCCAATTGCAACACTACCGGCCTGTCCAGAGCGGGTGGAGGCGGAGATTTGGCTTTCACGGTCTAAACTGAGGCGATCAAGCCCCTGCAGGGTGACATTGCCGCCGGTGCTGGCAGTGCTGGTGGCTGAAATCGTGCCTGCTGCCAGGGTGAGGGTGCGAGCTTGCCCACGAATGTCGCCGCTATCACCCGTACCCTGACTGTCGGCGGCAATTCTAGCGCCATTGCGAATCGTGAGAATGGGTGAGTCAAACCGGATCGTTCCCCCTGCCCCGGTGGAGTCCTCACCCGTGGTGGCAAAGATGCCGCTGGGCGCGGTGCCATCCACTACCTCGTTATCGATTGGGTCTTCGCCGCGCTGCTGCTGGCGATCGCCCACCGTTCCATCCACCCCAGCCAGCAAAATTTGCTCAGCGGCGGAGATCTGGATATCGCCTGCCGTTCCAGCCCCACTGGTGCTGGTGATCAGTTGACCGCCGTTACGAACTTCCAGGGTGTCGGTGCTGACGGTGATACTGCCGCCGGGGCGATCGCTGTCCGTTCCCGCATTGATCACCGCCCCATCCAGCACCCGTAGCGTGGGGACTTCGATCTCAATTTCGCCGCTCCGCCGGGTAGCGGTGCTTTCTGAGGTGGAGAAAATACCGCTAGAGCGCCCGTCGAATGGATTTACGCCCGCAACCGTGACCTCATCGTCTGCCCGCAGCCTGATTTGCCCCGCAACCCCATTGCCGAGCGTGGTGGTCGTGAGAACGGCCCCTGCTTCAATCTGCAAGGAATTGGCATCGATTAGCAGGCTGCCGCCGTCGCCGGTTGCCCCCGCCAAAACGGGTGCCGCTGCGCCGCTGCGCCGCTCTCCAGACGCGCTGGTGCCTGAAAAGACGACGCGATCGCTAGCCGTAATGACAATCGCTCCAGCATTGCCCGCTCCCCCAGTGCTAGCAATTAAGCTGCCGCCCTCGCGCAACTGTAGCTCGCCGGTATTGATATGGATTGTGCCCCCATCGCCGGTTGCGCTGGCATCCACTGACGTGAAGATGCCGCTAACGAACTCCTCCCCGTCTGGAAAGACGCCCGCGCCAGAGATGAGAACGCGATCGCTCTCTAGCACCGTTACATTCCCGGCATTGCCCTCCGCCTGAGTATCGGCGATAATCTGCCCCCCGTTAAGCAACTGTAGTTCTCCGACAGTGAGCTCAATATTGCCGCCATTGCCAACCGCCCCTGCAAGGACGCCACTCTGGGCACTCGCCCCGTCTCGAAAAACGGCCCGATCGGCATTGATAAACAGATTGCCCCCATCCCCCCTGGCCGCCGTCAAGGTCGTGAGGGCAATTTCGCCAGATACCTCCAGCAGCGACGTCGTGATTTCAAGCGTGCCCCCGCTGCCCGTGCCTGAGTCTACTGAACTGGCTACTACGGGGAAATTGACTCCATCCATATCAATGCTCGAAAACGTAGCGCGGTCCGTAGCGTTGATGACGATATTCCCCGCATTGCCCGTACTGAAGGTGCCGGAGCTAATTTGGGCATCCTGCACCTCCAGGACGGCAGTGTTGATTTCAACATTGCCGCCATTGCCGATGGCGTCAGGCTGTACGCTGCTGCCCACGCTCGTGCCAAACTCCAGGTCGGCAATATCGCCAATCAAGCTGACGCGATCGCTGGCATCAATGACCACGTCTCCCGCATCGCCCCGCCCAAAGGTGCTCGAACTAATCTGAGCGCCATCCTCCACCTCCAGAATGGCTGTGGAGATTTCAAGATTGCCCCCCGTGCCCACCCCGATGGATTCCACATCGCTGGAGATCCGACTGCTGATGCGTCTACTAGGGGTATTACCGGTCACTAAAATGCGATCTGCTGCTCGAATGGTGACGTTACCTGCGTTGCCGACGCCAAAGGTGTCTGCAGCGATGCTGCCGCCGTCTCGGATCTCCAAAACCGCTGCGGTCACGTCCACGGTTCCCCCATTTCCAACGACATCAATGCCGACATTGCTAGAGATGCTGCTGCCCGTATCTCCGTCTGCCGTATTCCCCGCCAGCAGGAGGCGATCGCTCACCTCAATAAGAATATTGCCGGCATCGCCAGTTCCTAAAGTATCGGCACTGATGCTTGTGCCGTCGAGCACTTCCAGGACGGGCGTGCGCATTTCAATCGTTCCGCCCCTGCCGGTTCCCGATATGCCGACGAAGCTAGATACGAAGACCGGGAGCCGACCATCCGGCCTGCTGTCCGAGAAGCGAATGCGCTCACTCGCGTTTAGCACCAGGCTGCCCGCATCGCCCGCGCCGTTGGTGTCAGTATTGAGCGATGCGCCGTCTCGCACCTCCAGCACAGCCGTCTCAATTTCAATCATGCCGCCCTGACTAATGCTGTCACTTGAGGTGTTGGAGCTAATGGACGAGCGGATCTCCGTGATGCCACTCCCATTACTTGCAGCGTCCTGCGCACCGCTCACGAGGACGCGATCGCTCGCCCGAATGCGAATATTGCCGGCATCCCCCACTCCCCCCGCGAGCGTAGAAATATTGGCCCCGTCAACCACCTCCAGGTTCCGGGTTTCAACGACGACATCGCCGCCTAAACCGACCCCATCCATAAAGGTAGAGACATCACTGCGGCTGACTCCATCGGTACCGATACCTGATATCTGGAGGCGATCGCTCGCCTGAATCACGATGTCACCGCCATCGCCGGTGCCAATGAAGTTGCTTGTGGACACCGTGGCTCCTTCGCGGATTTCCACCACGGGAGCATTGATCAAGACATTTCCCCCGCTTCCAGTTCCTTCTATGGAATTGCTGATGAAACTCCCCCCTGACAGCACAATCTGCCCCGTTGCGTCTAGACGAATATCGCCAATCTGACTGTCCCCCGTGCCCAACCCTTCGGAGATGCCGACGAAAACGGTGCTGTTGTCTGACACAGTTAGGTTGTCGCCGTAGAGGGCGATGCCCCCGCCGCTATTGCCAATCGTCGATAAAAAGGCTTCGTTTTGCAGGGTAATGTTTGCCCGCTGTAGCGTATCTGGTATGCCCAGAGCCAACCCCGTTGCCGCTACAGTCAAATCAACCGTTCCGGGGCCACCCACCGCCGCCAGCTCTATTCGGCCTGAATTGATGCCAACGTCGGCTGGAATCAAGAGGAAAGAAAGGCCGTTATCCAGAGTGATGGGGCCGCCTGCCAGCACTAAGCTGCTCTCGGTCGGCAGGGCCAACAGCCCAGAACTGGTAATTGGTGCAGGTTGCTGGCCAAACTGCAGCCCGATGGGTACGTTGACCGACAGCAGCGGGTTAGCGCTGGGGTTTGCCGCACTGAACTCCATGTTGTCGGGGAACAGAACGCTCTCTGCCGTCGTGGCCACGAACGACCCCGCCACGTTCAGTTGGGCGCTTTCCCCAAACACAATGCCGTTGGGGTTGATCAGAAACAGGTTGGGATTATTGCCCCCAAAGGTCCTCAGAACACCAAAGATTTCCGAGACATCATTACCCGTCACCCGCGCCAGGATGTTTTCAATCAGGGCATTGTCTGTAAAAAAAATGGCTTCCCGTCCTGCCGCCACGTTGAACTGCTCAAAGCTGTGGAAGAGGTTGCGCCCCCGCTCGGCCCCATCGAAAATGACGTCCAGGGGTAAACCATTGAAGTTTTCAACCACTGTGGAACTTTCTGCGCCAAGAGTGTTATCGGGGATAATTTGGGCGATCGCCGCGTTCCCCAAGCCCACCACTGAGAACAGGATAACGCTGGTGAATCCGAAGATATTCTTGAAGGGAACCACTGGGGAATTCTCCTGAATTGATACAAACGCCACTGGCATCTAGCGCTCTGCTAATCGTCGTAGCGGACTAGCAGGCTCGCACCCCTCACCGTTTTAACACCTGGTCACCCAGCTATCCAATCTCCGCTAAATTACTGAGTTCCATCGTGCCTATCACGCGGGAACCTGCGGCTTAAATCTCTCAGAGTTTTTGCTGGGGGCGATCGCCAAGATTAACCAAATATAGTACAATTGCATTACACTAACCCGTCGCTGGTCAATTCGGCGTCTATGCAGTATCACTCTTCCCCGGCTCCCCGTCCCGCTCATGGCGATCGCAAAGTCCGCCCCCGCCGCTCCCCACCCCCCAAAAGACCCGCAATTACCCGGCGCACCCAGCTGCTCTGGCTGGCCATCGCTCTGCTAGGGCTGGCTCTATTGGGCGATCGCTGGGGCGCGTCCCCCAATGGCTCCCGTTCCCCTACTATCTTCGGCAAGCCTAGCATCACGCCCTCCTCCCTGGCGGATAGCGATGCAGCCGGAGAGGCAGCCCCATTTGCTCCCGGCCAGGCAGCGAGCATCAACGGCATCAACGACCAATCCGGGCTGGCATCCGTGGCCGACCTGGTCGAGCGGGTCAGCCCCACCATTGTCAAAATCGAGCCAGGAAGCGCTGCCAATTCTGACCCGTTTACTCCGTCACCATCGGGGCCGCAGACAGAATTCTTGCCCCATGCTCCCAGCTCCGTGCCCCAAAACCTGATGCCGGAGAGCGGTCGGCTGCCCAATCCTGGCCAACCCGGTATGGGAACGGGTATCATCATTGACTCCACCGGACTGATCCTGACCAATGCCCATGTGGTGGGGGCAACAGACCAGGTATGGGTCACGCTCCACGATGGGCGATCGCTCCCCGGTCAGGTGCTGAGTCAGGATGCCGGTCTAGATCTGGCCCTGCTGCGGGTAGACGCCGCTGATCTGGCTGCCGCCGCCCTGGGAGACTCCGATCGGGTGCGGGCGGGTGAGTTGGCGATCGCCATCGGCAATCCCTTGGGGCTGAGCCATACCGTTACCATTGGCATCATCAGCGCCACCGGGCGCGACAGCGCCGACGTTAGGGCACCCGACCGTCAAACCGATTTCCTGCAAACCGATGCGGCGATTAATCCAGGAAACTCTGGCGGCCCTCTGCTCAATCAGCGGGGCGAAGTCATCGGCATCAACGCTGCCATGATTACCGGTACCCAAGGGCTCGGCTTTGCGATTCCCATCAACACGGCGCAGCGCTGGGTAGAGCTTATGACTCAATCTGTCCCTGGTCAGCCCCAGGGGCAGGTGCCGTAGAATTCCTCCTATGGAAATGTTTCGGGATGCTTTGATCCAAAGTTAAGGTAAAGGGGTGACGTGACCGCAATGCTAGGATTCATGAGCCATTCCGACTGGCAGAAGCTTAAGCTTGTTTTGCTACCCGGTCTGGACGGGACGGGGCAGATGTTTCAACCTTTGCTGGATGAATTACCGCCTGAATTAGACGCTTATGTCGTCAACTATTCACCAACAGACCTGCTGGACTACCCCAACCTGGTGGAAGCGGTGGCCCAGGATCTCGATACCCGTGGCGATGTGGTCTTACTGGGAGAATCCTTCTCTGGACCGATCGCCCTAGAGCTGGCTAGCCGCGACCCCCAGAGTATCAAGGGCATTATCTTCTGCGCCACTTTTGCCGAATCTCCCCGTCCGCTGCTGCTGCGGCTGTTGAATGCTTTGCCCCTAGGGCTCATTCTGCGGCTGCCGCTGCCGACCTTCGCTCTGCGGCTGCTTTGCCTGGGGCTACAGGCCAGCGGCGATTTGGTAGAGTCCCTGCGGCAGGTGCTGACCTATGTGCCACCCGCCACAATCGCCTACCGACTGCGGCTGCTCAATAATCTTCGTGCCCGGCGAGACCCCATCCAAATTCCCTGCTGCTATATTCAGGCAACCCGCGATCGCCTGGTGCCGCCGCGATCGCTCTTCAGCCTGCAGCGGCTCATTCCCGACCTGAAGGTGGTACAGGTCCCTGGCCCCCATCTCATTTTGCAGGCTGAGCCTGTCCGCTGCGCCGGCGTGGTGATGGATTATTTACGATGCATCAGTCCCTGAAGACCGACACCATTGCGGCGATCGCCACCGCTGTAGTGCCTCAGCAGGGCAGCGTTGGCATTGTGCGGCTATCAGGGCCAATCTCGGTGGCGATCGCCCGTCAGCTCTTCATTGCGCCTGGACACCAGCCGTGGGAGAGCCACCGCATTCTCTATGGCCACATCCACCACCCCAAAACAGGGCAAATTGTGGACGAGGCCCTGCTGCTGTTGATGCTGGCTCCCCGGTCCTTTACTCGGGAAGACGTGGTTGAGCTGCACTGCCACGGGGGCATGGTCGTAGTGCAGCAGGTGCTGGCTTTGTGTCTGGAGCAGGGGGCGCGACTGGCAGAGCCGGGGGAATTTACCCTGCGGGCGTTCCTCAACGGTCGCCTGGATTTGACCCAGGCGGAGGGCATTGCCGATTTGGTGGGAGCGCGATCGCCCCAAGCGGCCCAGACCGCCCTGGCCGGTATTCAGGGGAAACTGGCGGCCCCGATTCGCCAGCTCCGCGTCGCCTGCTTAGACATCCTGGCGGAGGTAGAGGCCCGCATTGACTTTGAGGAGGATCTGCCGCCGCTCAACGAAGCTGAGATTCAGGCGCAGCTCCAGACCGTGCGCCAGCAGGTGGCGGACATTTTGGCGACGGCGGATGCGGGGGAGCTGCTGCGCACAGGTCTCAAGGTCGCCATTGTGGGCCGTCCCAACGTCGGCAAATCCAGTCTGCTCAATGCCTGGAGCCGCAGCGATCGCGCCATCGTTACAGATTTACCCGGCACAACCCGTGACGTGGTCGAGTCCAATCTGGTGGTTAGGGGCATTCCCATTCAGGTGCTGGATACAGCAGGAATCCGCGACGCTGAAGACCAGGTGGAGCGAGTGGGCGTGGCGCGATCGCGCCAGGTGGCCCAGGCCGCCGATCTGGTTCTCCTGACCATCGACGCTCAGGTGGGCTGGACGGAGGCCGACCAGCAAATCTACGACCAGGTCAGCCACCGTCCCCTCATTCTGATTCTCAACAAAATTGATCTGGTGGAAGCAGGGGCGATCGCCCCCAACCTGCCCCCCTTCGACCATCCCACGGTCCCGATGGCTGCTGCTCAAAATTGGGGCATCGAGGCACTGGAGAAGACTCTCCTGCAGACGGTCCACAGGGGTAGCGTGACCGCCAGCAACCTAGACCTGGCGATTAACCAGCGGCAGGCCGCCGCCCTTACTCGCGCCCAGACGGCCCTCGACAATGTCTGTACCACGGTGGCCAACCGGTTGCCCCTGGACTTTTGGACCATTGACCTGCGAGATGCCATTCGCTCCCTCGGGGAAATTACTGGAGAGGAGGTGACCGAATCAATGCTGGACCGCATTTTCAGCCGCTTCTGCATCGGCAAGTAGGCGATTGGCCTGGCAAGCCTAAGGTAGTGCATTGGGCGATCGCGTCAAACTTTTGATTGGTGGGCCTGGTTGACTGACAAAACTTACGAACCGCTGCCCGGAAGCCCTCACCCAAGCCCTCTCCCGCAGGGAGAGGGCACAGGAGCATTGGTTCGGCTCCCCTCGCCCTCTGGGAGAGGGGTTGGGGGTGAGGGCCACAAACTTTTGACGGGTGGGCGATGCCCACCCTACGCCTATTCCATCAAATTAGCCGTGTCAGACCACTATGGGTTGTGCGCCCCCGGCGGAGCGCACAACCCCAGGAAAATAATTTTGTTTGACTATTTAACATTTTCTCAGTAGGATTCGCGGCAGGCGCAGAGGGGGCAGGGATTGGTCGGTGTGCAGGTGTCCAGAATTTCCGTTTATTTAAGAGTGGCAGCGATGCAATTTATTTGCAGGATAGGGAACGACGTCTTACCGATGAATTCTCTATGGCCGTTGCCAGCTCAGGTTTGCTCCCCATTACCCCATCCGCACCCGTCTCCTCTCCCACGGGTTCAGGCCATTCGTCCCCGACCTCTTCCGGCAGCAAAATTATGCGGCGTATTTCCCTCATTGGTTTAACCGGAGGTCTAGCCCTGCTCATCGGGCTAGTGCTCTGGCAGGGGACCGGCATCATCCGCGATGCGCTCTCGCAGGTGGGCTGGCAGGTATTCTGGCTACCGGTCTTTTTCCTCATCCCGCTGGGGTCGGCGCTTTTGTCCTGGTGGTATTTGTTTCCCAGAAATGCGGCTCCTTCCCTAGGATTTAGCTCCTACTGCACCTGGATTAATTACTCGGTGAACTGGCTGCTGCCGGTGGCGCAGGTGGGGGGCGAAATTGTGCGGGTGCGCCTGCTGCTGAAGCGGCAGGTTGAGGCTGGACTGGCGATCGCCAGCGTCATCGGCGACCAAACCCTGCAAATCGTGTCCCAGGCCATCTATGCCCTGGTGGGCATTACGCTCCTGATTTGGGTGGGGATCGAGGCAGGCCAGGCCAGCGGGCAGCTCGTCGGGCTAGTGCTGGGCAGCGTCACCGTCCTCGCCCTGATCAGCTACGCCTTCTACTGGGTGCAGCACCGGGGCATTTTTCAGCTATTTACCAAAGTCGCCCGTAAGTTTCCCAACCTGACGAATCGGCCCCTGAGCGAAAGCGGTCCCCAGCTCGATGCGGCCCTCAAGCAGATGTATCAGCGGCGCGATCGCCTCATTCTCTCTTGCGTATGGCGGCTGGCCTTCCGCTTCACCGCCGCTGGGGAGACCTGGCTGGCCCTCTATTTCCTCGGCCATCCGGTGAGCATTGCCGACGCCATCATTTTGGAGAGCATTGGCCAAGCGGTCCGCTCTGCCGCTTTCTTCATCCCCGGCGGACTGGGTGCCCAGGAGGGCGGCTTGATTCTGGTGGGCGCGGCCCTGGGGATTCCCATGGAGGTGGCCCTGACGATGTCGCTGTGCAAGCGCATTCGAGAACTGACCCTGGGGGTACCGGGGCTAATCGCGCTGCAGATCGAGGAGGGAGCACGGGCGATCGCGCTGTTTCGTCGCGATTAAGTCGTAAACGGTCGGTAGGGGCAAATGGCCATTTGCCCCTACGTCATCGGGTAGGATCAGTTTCAAAAATCTCCTAATTAGACGTCAGCAGGGTTTTCGGATGGTTTCTAAGCGGGAGCCGGATCTAGAAAGACTACTGGACAGGTGCGCCATGAGCATGGATAGTTGTCTTATCCAGCTTACGGATTTGGTTTACTGAACTCAGTTCTTTCGGACCTTCATCGCATGACGTCAGACTCCTCTTCCGCCTCTGCCACGGTTTCGACCATGCCGCAGCCCAGCGCTGACGGAAGCCCCAGTCCCCAAGTTCGCTTTAAGACGGAGGGCGGGCGCTTGCTGCTGCTGTTTCCGCCCGACTCGGAGCCATCCTCCTCGGCCAATGCCTGGACCGATCTGTGGCAACAGCTCCGGCAGCGGCTTACGGCGGGCGATCGCTTCTGGCAAAACGACACGCCCGTTCACCTCATTGCTCGCGATCGCCTGCTAGACGTGCGTCAGCTCCAGGAGATTGCCGATGCCCTCGCAGGGGTGCAGCTCCGGCTTAAGCGGGTTTATACCAGTCGGCGTCAAACCGCGGTGGCCGCTGCCACCGCAGGCTATTCGGTTGAACAGCACTCGCCCGTCACCCACCTCAACCAGTCTGCTGAAGAAAATAAGCAGCCCCTCGCCGAGCCGCTCTACGTTCACGCCACCGTGCGATCGGGGATGGAAATTCGCCATCCGGGGACGGTCATCGTGCTGGGGGACGTCAATCCAGGCGGTGCAGTGGTAGCCGAAGGGGACGTCCTCATCTGGGGGACGCTGCGGGGCATGGCCCAGGCAGGCGCTGCGGGCAATCGTCGCTGCCTGATTATGGCGCTGCGCATGGATCCGACCCAAATTCGCATTGCCGAGTCGGTGGCGCGAGCACCCGAAACACCTCCAGCGGAGTATTATCCCGAAGTGGCCTATGCCACCGAAGGCGGCATCCGCATCACACGGGCATCAGACTTTGCGAAGCTGCGCTTGCCCTAATAACGGGGAGCGATCGCCCTCCTTAGGCAGATTCTTCAGGTAACGCTTCTCTGGCCTACTGTTACTGCTTGATCATTTACTAAGTAGGTCGTCACAATTAAATTCATGTCAGAAAACCCGGGGATGGC
>JBHJGR010000339.1:0-8013 GCA_050331615.1 Elainellaceae cyanobacterium | reverse complement strand
CCCGGCAGCCCCGCCCCCAGCCCAGCACTGGCGGCCACGATTGCTGCGGTCTGGATCAGGCTCAGGGTAGCAATGAAGATAGAGGAAGCCAGCACAATCGAAAACCGGGAGGCTAGGGGAGCCACCAGCAGCCGATTCAAGAAGCCAAACTCCCGGTCGAACATAACCGGCAATCCGGCGTTGAGCGCACCGCCAAAGGCCGTGAAGACGATGATGCCCGCGCCTAAGAACTGGCCATAATTTTGCGTGCCCCCAAATAGCCCTTCAGGCACGTTCTGAAACAGCGCACCGAACAGAATTAGCCACATCAGCGGCTGAATTACGCCTGCCACTAGGGTCGAGGGACGGCGCTGGAGCTGGATAAACAGCCGTCGGGTGAGGGCCAGGGTTTCCTGCGCGAATTCGCCTGAGATCAGGCCGGGGGACTGGAGGGCGATCGCCGCCGCACCGTTAGACGCACCAACGTCAGAAGCGTCTCGATCTTGTTGGGGAGGAGGGGTAATCGTCTGACTCATGGGATGTCCTAAAAAGCAATTCGTTTTTACAGTTAGGCTAACGCATATTCTGCTTGCGCTCAGCCTTGGGGTCGCGGCTTCCTGCCGCCGCCAGTTCGGCATCCATCAGGGTTTGCCCGGTAGCTGCCAGATAGACATCATCTAGACTAGGGCGGGCCTGGGAAATCCCGAAGGTAGGCAGCCCTGCCTGCTTCAGCGCCTGCTGAATGGTGATCAGAGCTTCACTTTGGGGGGTGACTACTAGGTTGAGGGAGTTGCCCTGGGCTTCGTTGATGATGATTTCTTGGACGAAGGGCAGTTGCTGCAGCATCGCTTTCGCCCCCTCCGCTTCATCGACGGAGGTAAACTCGCGGATGCGCAAAGTGACGCGATCGCCCCCCACCTTGTCCTTCAGGTCAGAAGGCTTGCCGGAAGCGATGACGCTGCCCCGGTCAATAATCGCCACCCGATCCGCCAGGGCGTCTACTTCTTCGAGGTAATGGCTGGTGAGCAGGATGGTCGTCCCGTCGGCGCGGAGCTGGCGCAGAAAGTCCCACACGACCACCCGGCTCTCGATATCGAGACCCACCGTGGGTTCATCCAAAACGAGGACGTCCGGCTGGTGCAGTAGCCCCGCTGCCAAATCCAGCCGCTTCTTCATGCCGCCGGAGTAGGTGCCGCTTTTCTCGTTGGCTCGGTCTTGCAGCCCCAGGACGGTGAGCATTTGGTCGATGCGATCGCCAGCCAGCTTGCGGGGCAGATGATAGAGGGCGGCCTGAAGTTCCAGCAGCTCACGCCCGGTCAAAACCTTATCGAGGGCCACCTCCTGGGCGATGTAGCCCAGCTTCTGCCGGGCCGCCTTGGGGTAGTCAACGACTGAGATACCCGATACCTCAATCCTACCGGAGTCGGGTAGGGCCAGGGTGCAGAGACAGCGTAGGGTGGTTGTTTTACCAGCTCCATTTGGCCCCAGTAGTCCAAAAATCTCGCCCGGTTCAACCCGTAGCGATACGTCTTTGACCGCCTGAACCGGACCGTAGCGCTTTTGAAGCTTTTCAATGAGAATCGCTGGCGTCATATGAATGAACTAGATTTCGCTAGGTGAATATCATCAGGTGGAATATTACTGCTCACTCCATTGTAAACAAGCCACTTCGCCCCAGGCGGCGCTGGCCGTCGCCAGAACAGAACTTGCTCATTAACTTGGGGCTGTTCCAATAGTTCACAGAACTTTAAAGTAAAATTCATCATTCTCCCGCAATACCCCTCTGGATAGAGAAGGGGAGCGTGTTATAAAGAATGGAGTACTATTCTACATACCACAAGTTTTATCCTTTCCTCCCGTCCTGAGCTTTTATTTTTAGCTGTAACCGTTCTACCTATCAGAAACTTGGAAAGTATGGGCCTGCAGGGTGCGTAATTTCCCCCGTTTCAAATACTTCCCTTGTGTAGCACGTGTCTATGTATTGTTCAGTCATGCCTTGGTATGACCGATTTGGGGTGCCAACTTAAAAATTAGCCCAGGACGGGTTGGTAGATAAATCTAACTTTTGTGGAATCCTAGGGAAGCGATCTCAGAAGGTCAAAAACTCTATCTTTTGATTCTAATTACGGTCTTTATTCAGGAGAGTAACTGATGATGCAGCAGAAACGAGCCTTGATCACCGGGATCACTGGACAGGATGGCTCTTACCTTAGCGAATTACTGTTGGAGAAGGGCTATGAGGTTCATGGCATTATCCGCCGTACCTCTACCTTTAACACCGACCGTATCGACCACATTTACGAAGACCCCCACGATCAGGAAGCTCGTCTCTTCTTGCATTACGGCGACCTGACTGACGGCACGACCCTGCGCCGCATTCTCGAAGAAACCCAGCCAGTCGAAATCTACAACCTGGGGGCGCAGTCCCACGTGCGCGTCAGCTTCGACTCTCCTGAATACACTGTAGACGCGGTGGGTATGGGCACCCTGCGCTTGCTGGAGGCCATTCGTGACTATCAGCGCCGTACGGGCATCGAAGTGCGCTACTACCAGGCGGGCTCATCCGAAATGTACGGTAAGGTTCAAGCCGTACCCCAGTCGGAGACGACCCCCTTCTACCCCCGTAGCCCCTATGCCTGCGCTAAGGTCTACGCCCACTGGCAAACGGTTAACTACCGCGAGTCCTACAACCTCTTTGCCTGCAACGGCATCCTCTTCAACCACGAATCTCCCCGACGGGGCGAGACGTTTGTCACCCGCAAAATTACCCGAGCGGTGGCTCGCATTGTGGCTGGTCGGCAAAAGGCGCTCTACCTGGGCAACCTGGATGCGAAGCGTGACTGGGGCTATGCCAAGGACTATGTACGCGCCATGTGGCTGATGCTGCAGCAAGAGCAGCCGGATGATTACGTTGTCGCCACTGGCGAAACCCACTCGGTGCGAGAGTTCCTAGAAGCCGCCTTTGGGTACGTGAATCTCGACTGGCAGAACTATGTCGAGTTTGATGAGCGGTACCTGCGCCCGGCAGAGGTAGATCTGTTGATCGGTGATCCCGCTAAGGCGAAAGAAAAGCTGGGGTGGGAACCCTCGGTCACCTTTGAGGAGCTGGTAGCGCTCATGGTGGAAGCCGACCTCAAGGCCCTCGGCCTGATTTCGGTGAACGGTAAAGTGGCTGAGAATAACCTAGAAAATGCGACTATCCGCTCTGGTTTGGCAAGTCTGTCTGCTTAATCCGCCAGTTTGAGTCAAGGGGAGGGGCGATCGCACCGGTATCGTCCTTTCCCGAGCTCTCTTCTACCCTTTGCGCAACTTAACCCGCGGAATTTTTATGGAATCAATTGATTTACAGAATAAGCGAATTGTTGTCACTGGAGGCGCAGGCTTTCTGGGCAAGCAGGTGGTGGCTCAACTGCTGGCAGCAGGTGCTACACCCGATAAGATTACAGTACCCCGTTCCCGCGACTACAATCTCTGTACGCTGGAAGCTTGCCAGCGGGTCGTCGATCAGCAGGACGTCATCGTCCACCTGGCAGCCCACGTCGGCGGTATTGGCCTGAATCGGGAAAAGCCCGCCGAGTTGTTTTACGACAACCTGATGATGGGGGCACAGCTCATCCATGCCGCCTACGAGGCGGGTGTGCAGAAGTTTGTCTGTGTGGGCACTATCTGCGCTTATCCCAAATTTACGCCCGTCCCCTTTAAGGAAGACGACCTGTGGAACGGCTATCCCGAAGAAACCAATGCGCCCTACGGCATCGCCAAGAAGGCCCTGATGGTGCAGCTTCAGGCTTACCGGCAGCAGTACGGCTTTGACGGAATTTACCTGCTTCCCGTCAACCTTTACGGCCCCGAGGATAATTTCGATCCCCGCAGCTCCCACGTAATTCCAGCCTTGATCCGTAAGGTTCACGAAGCCCAGCAGCGGGGCGATAAATCCATCCCAGTCTGGGGCGACGGCAGCCCTACTCGCGAATTTCTCTATTCTGAGGATGCAGCCCGAGGTATTGTGACGGGCACGCAGTTTTACAGCAACCCCGAGCCGGTAAACCTGGGAACGGGCTACGAGATTTCCATCAAGGACCTAATCGAGCTGATTTGTGAGCTGATGGGATTCGACGGCGAACTGGTATGGGAGACCGATAAACCCAACGGTCAACCCCGCCGTTGTCTGGACACGACGCGAGCGAAAGAGGCATTCGGGTTTACGGCCCAGGTAGGCTTTCGTCAGGGGCTGGAAAACACGATCGCCTGGTATCGCCAGCACGCGGCCTAGGAAATTTCTGCAAATGTCCTACCCGACGCGGTAGGGGCAAATGGCCGTTTGCCCCTACTGCCCGCCGGTAAATTTTTTCCTAACATTAGGGGGATAATTGCCCCCTTTTTTACTGGCCCTCTCCTTGCCGTTGACGTCCTCCTCGTCCAATCAAGCTATGGTAATAATGGAGCCAACTTGATTCAGGGACAGCCAAACCAGGAACAGCAATGCCAGAAGGCCCAGAGATTAAGCGAGCGGCAGACCGAATTGCGGGGGCGATCGCCCGCCAACCCATTACCGAGGTCTTCTTCGCCTTTGACCACCTCAAACCCTATGAAGAAAAGCTAACAGGGCAAACCGTCTTTGCGGTAGCGCCACGGGGGAAAGCCCTGCTGATTCGTTTTGAAAACGGACTGAATGTTTACAGCCACAACCAGCTTTACGGCAAGTGGATGGTGCGTCAAGCCTATTCCTACCCAGACACGAATCGTCAGTTGCGCCTTGCCCTGCACACTCCCAAGCATTCCGCCCTGCTCTACAGTGCCTCAGACATCGAAGTGGTGCCGGATGCTGAATTGGTGACCCATCCTTTCCTCAGCCGCATTGGCCCAGACGTGTTAAGTGAGTCTGTGACCGCAGAAATGGTACAGCATCGCTTACAGAGTAAGCAGTTTTATCGGCGGCAGCTCGCTGCTCTGCTGCTAGACCAGCAATTTCTATCTGGATTAGGCAATTATCTCCGTAGCGAGATTTTATTCAAAGCCGGAGTGCATCCCAAACGGCGACCAGTGGACTGTTCCACCGAAAAGATTCAGGCGCTGGCGGCGGCGGCGATCGCCCTTCCCCAGCGCTCCTACGAAACGGGCGGCATTACCAACGATTTACAGCGGGCTATGCAGCTCAAAGAGTCAGGCAAATCCTGGAAGCAGTACCGTCACTACGTTTTCTACCGCGACGGGCAGCCTTGCTTCGACTGCGATACCCGCATTCGTAAAGACAGTACAGGTGGACGACGGTTCTACTATTGCCCCCGCTGCCAGCCAGAGCCGTGAAGAGCCCCCGCAGAAATTGTGCCCGATATTGATGGCCGGGACGCCCCGACTCATGGCCAGTGGCCTGAGGATAGCGGCAGCGGTTGGTTCTCTAATCGAACTGGTCGCGCCCCAGAATTGTTTACAATTATTAATGCAAGGCTTTGAGGGGATTGAAATGGCTGAACGGCAGGCTCTGGTAATGGGGGGCAGCATCGCTGGATTGCTGGCGGCTCGGGTGCTGTCTGATTTCTTCGACCGGGTAGTGGTGGTGGATCGCGATCGCCTCCCTGACACGTCGGTTCCCCGCCGCGGCGTGCCCCAGTCGGTGCAGCCCCACGTCCTCTTTAGCCGAGGCTACCGCATCCTCGAAGACCTTTTTCCCGGCATCGGCAAAGACCTGAGCGCAGCAGGAGCCGTTCCCATCGATTGGGGCAAGGAGTTTCACTACTTCAGCCAGGACCACTGGAACGCGACGACTGACCATGAGTCGGGGCTGGTCTCTTTCACCTGCACGCGCCCGCTCCTCGAAAGCACCATCCGACAGCATGTGCGCCGTCTGCCCAATGTTGAGCTGCTGGCACATCATCGGGTGGTCAGACTGGTGGGCGATCGCACCACTCACCAAATCTCAGGCGTTCGCCTCACTTCCCCTGAAAGCCCTCAGCCCCAGATACTGTCAGCGCACCTGGTTGTCGATGCCAGCGGTCGGGGCACCCAGACGCCCAACTGGCTGAAGGAACTCGGCATGATGCCACCGCCCGTGACGCGAGTCGATGCCGGACTCGGTTATGCCACTCGACGCTATCGCATCCCAGAGGAGCAGCAGACTCCCTGGAAGGTGCTGCTCATCAGCCAGGAAGCCCCGAATAATAGACGCTTGGGCTACCTCGCTCAGGTTGAGCACAGTGAGTGGATTGCCACCCTCGGCGGCTATGAGCATGACTACCCACCGCTGGAGTCGCAAGGGTTTGTGGATTTTGCCAAGAGCCTGGCTAGCCCTGAGTTTTACCAGGCGATTTGCCAGGCCGAACCTGTGTCGGACGCCTGGGCCCATCGAGCGACGGCCAATCGGCTCTATCACTACGAGCAGATTGAGATGCCCAAGGGGTTGATTGCCCTAGGGGATGCAGTTTGTGCCCTATCACCGGTGTATGGGCAGGGGATGACGGTGAGCGCTCTGTCGTCTCAGGTGCTGCGCCATTGGCTAGCATCGACGCAGGCGAGTGGGATGCATTCGCAACAGGCAGGCTTCCCCCCCTTGAACACGGCTCAGTTTCAGAAACACCTGGCGCGTAGCAATGGGTTTCCCTGGTCAGTGGCTGTGGGTGAAGACGCCAAGTTTCCCGCCGCCCAGGTGCCAGCCTCCCAGCCCAATCCTGCTGAGGTGTTCTTTCAACGATATCTGACCCGACTGCTGAGGCTTGCCCACCAGGATGCAGACTTGCACGTTCGGTTCATGGCTATGGCGCACATGGTTGTCTCTCCCTTGAGCTTGTTCAGCCTGCCTGTTCTGTGGAAAGTCTTAGTGAAAAGGTGGTAGGGGCGATCGCGCAGCGACTCCTCTGGAGTATCGCCCACCTCCAGCGCTACCCAATCCCCCCCATCAAAAAAAAGTATCCTACTTGTCTTGACTCTGCGTCCGCTCTCCAGTAGGCTATCGGGCTATGACTGTGTGCGCGCAGTCTGGTCTCCCAAAAACTTAGCCGGTGGCGGTACCGGAAGTTGTTGGCAGCAACGTCCGGCACCTAACCCCCATGACAGATAGCGGCTGTCGTGAAGGCTAGGGTTTATTATGGCCCTTAGTCGTCACGCACTGCTGAGTGTGGGGCGGCGAGGTTTTTGGGATTCCTTCCCACTCAACAACTTGGAGGAATCCCAAAGTGGTCTATATCCCATATTTCCTGGCGTCTGGGGCCACCCCCCAGGCGGACAGTCCCGTATTGCTGCCCAACCCCAAATCGGAACCGGGCGACGAAGTGCTGCGCCATATCCTGGTCGGTCCCCCGGCGATCGTGCAGCGCACCATTCATCTCCTGTATGTGCTCAACTACGAGGAACCCGGTCGCTGGAGTCGGCTGGTCACCGTCCCTGAACGGGGAATTTTGATCACCCCACCTCAGGGTGAGGCGATGAGCTACCTGATTCGCCGCCGCTAAACGGAAAGACCAGACTTTTGTGAATGAGGGGGCCTGGGTGAAATGCGGTTGCGCGATCGCCCTTCGCCCCTCACACTTCAGCCGAGTCACTTCCGCTTAATGCTGGGCGGCTGAATCAATGAGTGGCGTTGCGGTAAAGAGAGGAGAGGGGCGATCTCGCCCTTATCCATCCAGTGGACTCCGCACGCCCCGCCCACCTCGGTTTAGAACGTGGCTAAATCCTGCTCGTGCATTTGTCTAGCCTTGTGCATTTGTAGGTAGTAAATATAGGACTTTTCGGTTTTAAGGCTGTAAAGCTTGAGCCGAATCGCCTCCCTAACCTGATCGAGCAAGCGCGGCGGTTGAGAAGATGCCATATTAGATGCTGGATAACCTGGGTATGAGGGGTGTTATCCAATCGTTTTGACGGATAAGCCCCCCATCTCCAGGATTAACCATTGATTTTGCCGATAACACCCTGAGACTTCGGGATTAGCCGTCAAAGTTTCTGTTTAATTCCTTAAGAATCGGGTATTATCTCGTAGATTAGCTGTACTATATGGCCGTTAAGTATCTTATCCAGAAGATCTGACACATAATACATAGTTAG
>JBHJGR010000338.1:0-5753 GCA_050331615.1 Elainellaceae cyanobacterium | reverse complement strand
TTGGGATACAGCCGCCAGCCAGTTAATTTACCATATCTTGTTGGTGCTTCTGCTGGCGGGTCTCGGATTCAACGAAATCTCCTTAGACCAGCGAATTTGGGGCAAGCGCGAGGAGCGCTCGTAAATTACCGCAGTGTTTTTCCAGTAACGAGAATGAACCCGCTTTATCGAAAGGCTGGACGATGGTTGATGGGTGCGATCGCCACCATCCTGCTGCTCCATCTGACGCTCACCCTGGCACCATCAACGGCCCAGTCTCCTCCCCATTCAGCCGTGGGATTCGATGGTGCAGTGGCCTCAGTAGACCGGGATGCGACGCAGATTGGCATTGAAGTGCTCAGAGCGGGCGGCAATGCGGTTGATGCGGCGATCGCCACGGCAGCGGCACTGGGGGTCACTGATCCCTTCTCGGCGGGTATTGGTGGCGGCGGCTTCATGCTGATCTACCTGCACGACGCCAATCGGGTGATAGCCATCGACGGGCGGGAAACGGCTCCCGCCTCCGCCTCGGTAGACCTGTTTCGAGATCCAGAAAACCCCGACCAGAATCTGCCCTACTTCCCCAACCGCATCAGCAACGGGGCCGCTGTGGGTGTACCGGGAACGCTGGCTACGTGGACGATGGCGCTCAACCGCTACGGCACCCTGACGCTGGCCGACGCCCTGCAGCCGGCGATCGCCCTGGCTGAAGCAGGCTTTACCGTAGACGAGACGTTTGTTGCCCAGATCGAGCAGAACCAGGAGCGCTTTCGCGCCTTCACCTCAACCCACGACCTCTTCCTGCCCGATGGAGGGCCACCCCTAGTCGGCAGTCGGTTCCGCAATCCCGATTTGGCTAAAACCTACCGGCAGGTGGCCGAACTGGGGGAAAACACCTTCTACCGGGGAGCCATCGGTGAGGCGATCGTGCAGACCGTACAGCAGCCTCCCGTGGTCGAAAATCCCCCCTTTACCGTGATTCCCGGCGGCATGACCATGACCGATTTGGATGCCTACAGCGCGATCGCCCGCCTGCCCGTGCAAACCACCTATCGCGGCTATCAGCTCTATGGTATGGGACTACCCTCCAGCGGCGGCATCACCACCATGCAGGTGCTCCATCTGCTGGAGCCGCTGAATATGGGCAGCCTGGAACGAGCCACCGCCCTGCACTACCTGATTGAAGCGGAACGGCTGGCGTTTGCCGACCGCGACGCCTACCTGGGGGATGGGGCCTATGTGGATGCACCCGTTGCTGGACTGCTCAGCAAGGAATACGGGCGATCGCGGTCGAACCAGCTACCGGAACAGGCTCCCGCCAGCGTGGCTCAATTTCGGGCGACGCCAGGCAACCCGTTTGCCTATCAAACCGATCCCAGTCCCAGCCTCACGCCACTGACGGACATTCCTCCAGGCGATGATTACGAGGGCCTGTCCACGACTCATTTGACCACAGCCGACCGGTTTGGCAACGTGGTGTCCTACACGCTGACGATTGAGGCAACGGGCGGCTCTGGCATCGTCGTCCCCGGCTACGGCTTCATTTTGAATAACGAGCTGACGGATTTTGACGCGGTCAGTCCCCATCCCAACGCCCCCGAACCCGGCAAACGTCCTCGCAGCAGCATGGCCCCGACCATCGCCCGTTCGCCCGCAGGTGAGGTGCTGGCCTTTGGCTCTCCTGGTGGCTCCACCATCATCACCACAGTAACGGGCATTGCAGTGGGGCTGATGGACTTTGATCTGTCGCTGGCGGAGGCGATCGCCGCTCCCCGCATCTCCCAGCGCAATAGCGGCGTGACGCTGGTGGACAGCGGCTTTGAGCAGAGCAGCCCAGGGCAGTTGTTGAGCGAACGAGGCCAGGTACTGGTGCCCGTGGACGAAATCGGCGCGGCTACAGGCATCGTGCTTCGTCCTGATGGACAAATGATGGCACAAGCGGAACCTTCCCGTCGCGGAGGAGGTTCTGCCATGGTTGTGCGGCTTACTGAAAGTGAGGGCTGGAACGCCGCCCAGACCGTGAAGGCGTTCTCCTATGTCGTGGGCATGCTCCTGGACTTCCTCATAACTCTCTGAAAAGTACTGATGGAGCATGTAGTACTCGGCACCTTCGACTACGAAGTGATGCTTTTGATCCTGCAGATAGAGGCCCTGAAAGCTCACGCATAGACATGATAATCTCTAGCTTAGCTGGCTCAGCTAGTTTCGGGACTCCTCTGCTGAAGTGATAAAGATTTTTATTTAGTATCGCTCATCTGTCCGCCACATCATGTTTTCCGTTCCCTATCATTAAAATATTTGGAAGCCCGCAGCAAGCAGGCTTCCACCATAGTTTACTCAACGGTGGGGGATACTCCCCTTGGGTTTAGGCGATCGCCAAAGCCTCAAAGCGCTCACACTCCATGACCGGCGAATCCAGGGAGCCGTTCAGGACACAGTCTGACTTGTTGCAGAAGTAGCAGTTGGCCTGACGGTAGCTGTTACAAACCTGGACAGGATAGTCAAGAGACCCTGCCATTGGGCAATTTCGGGTGAGACAAGCGGTGCAATTGGCAGTCCGTGCGGCGGTCGTTGGTGCGGAAATCGGTTGAACAGTTGCTTGAGCCATAATTCACTCTCCTTGTTGAGATGACCAGTTGCATGTGGAGATTGGTCATGTCTTAGACAATACTGCTGTAGTTGCAGAAAAGCCAGCTGGGGTAAATGGAATCAAGCAGGAACCAATCGCAACTGCCCTGGTTCATTTGCATTGAAAGTCCATATTCCCTAAGCACCACCGCGAACGTAGAACCTTTTGAGTACAAAGCTCTTGCCAATCATATCCAACTAATCTTTAGAAATGTTTACATTCTTCAGCCCTCCCGATCTCTGTTAAACTCACCGTTGGTGATTGAAGACGGGCCACTGTTTCACCCAGCGTTTGGGTGGACGAGGTGGGGGCGATCGCACCAATTTGGCATAGTCCCGACAGTTGATGGCCTCTTCCGACAGCGCCCGCATCGGATGAACTGGGCACTTCAAATAAGGGCTGCCGGTGTAGTATTGACAACGGTGGCAGGGAATTTGGTGCAGTTGCCGCAGCCGCTGAATGCCATCCTCTACGGCCACCAGCAGCGTCAGCACAAACATTACCAGAACCGCCCAAATGGCCATCGGCACGAGAACTGCCAGAGCATGGTTGTAAGCTGGAAAAATCATTGCAGTTCCTCAAAGAGATTAAGAGAAAAGCCCAGAGCCTGAAGCTCCAGGCTTCTGCAACCGAGAGGAGAGGTTGACAGCTAAACTTATGATTCGGTCATTGATAGCGCTCGCTCAACCCGGCGGAAGTCAAACCCAAGGGCGCGCAGGGCATGCCACAGATGGCCTTGCAGGAAGAAGAAAGCCAGGAAGAAGTGGGCATTGGCCAGCCAGCAGCGTGAGGTGTGAGCACCCAGGGGAAGACTCACCGTATCGGCAAAGTAAGGCGTCACGCCCAGCTTGACCGCCAGCGGTGGCCCATAAAACTCTGGCGGGTAGGCCAGGGTGTTCACTGCACAGAAGTAGGCCGCAACAAATCCCGCCAGGGCAATGCCCCCCAAGGAATAGGACAAAATCGCCTCTCCTGAAAAGATCAGGACGTTTTTGGCCCACTTTAGAGGCGGCACCAGAATGTGCCAGATCCCCCCAGCAATCAACAGCACTCCGACGTAAACGTGACCACCGACCAAATCTTCAAGGCTGGTAATGTTGGCAAAATTGATTTGATAGCTGTAGATGGTCAGCGGATCGAGGGTTGGTTGGACGGTATGCACAGTCTGAGTTGTCACATCATAAAGACCACCCCAAAGGGTAGCCTTGGCCACCAGCAACAGAGCACCCGCTCCCAGAAATAGCAGATGGTGACCCAAAATTAGCCCCAACTGAGCCGGATCTGTCCACTCAAAGTGGAACTTGCGGGCCTGCCCTTTCGCATCCTTGAGATTGGCAGGGGCTTTGAACGCATGAAAAAGTGCGCCCGCTCCCAGAACCGCTGAAGAGATTAGGTGAACGGCTCCAATCACAAAGTAGGGATAGGTATCAACGATTTGCCCGCCATCTCCCACACCAAAGCCCAAAGTAGCCAGATGGGGCAGCAGGATAAGGCCCTGTTCTCCCATCGGTAGGCTGGGGTCAAACCAGGACAGCTCAAATAGGGTGAGGGAACCGGCCCAGAGGGTTGTCAGGGCAGCTTGGGCCACGTGGGCGGCGATAAATAACCCCGACATCTCGGTAAAGCGAGCATTACCTGCCCACCAGTCATAGGTCACCTCAGTCTGGTCATATGTTTGCATAAAGTATTTGTCCTTTCTCTAAAATGCTTTGAAAAGGAATATCTCCATGCGCGGAATCCATCGCGGGACTTATTGACGTTCCTTTTCAATAAAACGATTTCAGCACAGGTCGGAATAATTCTCAATAGCAGGAAGGTTAACTTATGTTGAGAGCCGATGATTTGGTTGACTGCGATCGCCCATCTTCCAGCCCATAAGAAACTGGCAGTCAGCTTTGCTTACTTCAGAAAGCCGACTGCCAGTGCGCTTCACCACCAAGGAGACAGAATTAAAGCCCCATATCTGACTTGATTTGCGCGCACCAGGCTCGGATGCGCTCGGCTGTTTTGTCAGATTCGTTATCGTCGTCTAGAGCCAAGCCGCAAAACTTCCCGTCTCGCAAGGCCTGTGATGCGGTATGTTCATAGCCATCAGCGGGCCAGTAGCCTACGGTTTTGCCACCCAGACTCGAAATCTTTTCTTCCAAAATACCCATTGCATCCTGGAAATTGTCGGCATAGCCAATCTGATCACCAGTGCCAAAGTACGCTACCACTTTGCCGTCAAAGTCGATGTCATCAAGGTCGTCAATGATCGCATCCCAGTCATCCTGCAGCTCACCGATGTTCCATGTAGGGCAGCCGATGATGAGATGGCTGTATTCCGCTAGATCGGCAGCGCTCTTATCGCTCACGTCACAGAGGTCAACGACTGCGTCTCCGCCCAGTGCTGCCTGGATCTGCTCTGCCGCATCTGCTGTTTTGCCCGTAGTCGAACCGTAGAATAGTCCAATTTTTGCCATGACTCTTTTATAGGAGAAAACTAATTTATAGGAGAGAACCAAAACGAGAGGCCCGATAGCGCTGACTGCGCCGTGAACCGAGTTGTGGTCAGAAGGCTAAAACGGCTGGTTGAGCTTATTGAAAAGCATACTCAACAACCTGGGAATAGCCTACCACACATTGCCTTCAAATGAGAAGGATTCGCATTTAAGAATTTATCGCCTGGCCCTTACACCCATCTGCAAACTCCGTCAGGGGTTTTGATATTCCAAAAGCTTGCTAGAGTTTTTGCATGGGCACTCGGTCTCTGACCAGGCTGTCACGCTGCCACATCAAGAACTACCCGCTACACGGGGTAGCCTGGCCCAGCGACTCAGCGGCAAACATAGAGGTGTTCCAGTGATGGGATCGCTCACGATATGACTTTCTAAACCAAAAACCTCCCTGATCATTGCTGTGGTCATTACCTGGGTTGGCAAGCCCTGGGCAAAGATGTGTCCCTCCCGCATGGCTACCAGGTAGTCTGCATAGCGACACGCCTGATTCAAATCGTGCAGTACCATGACAATCGTGCGCCCAGCTTGATTCAGGTCAACCAGCAAGTCCAACACTTCTACTTGATGGGCCAGATCGAGAAACGTGGTAGGTTCATCCAGCAAAAGGATATCGGTTTCCTGGGCCAGGGTCATGGCGATCCAGGCCC
>JBHJGR010000337.1:0-5563 GCA_050331615.1 Elainellaceae cyanobacterium | reverse complement strand
GGGTTTATAGGACGGTTGGACTGCCGTTCTCTGGCTGTGGAGGCTTAGGGGATACCCTGCCTGTGATGCAGCAACTCTCAATCGTGAGGTTGGGAAGCTCCCGCTATACCGCTAGCGGTTAGCGGGAGAGGATGTCACTTTTGGGCGCATGGGAGGATTCGGCCTCCAGTGGGGATAGGGCAGGTTTAGCAGCGCGACCCCAGGTGGGCAGCACCTCCCGCTGATTAATCAGATAGATACTGGCTAGCGTCAACCCCACCCCCGCCCACTGAATCGGACTCAGCACCTCGGCCAGCAGCAGGTTGCTGAACAGCAGAGCAAACACAGGCGTCAGAAAGGTGAGGGCGATGAGGCTGGTCAGATTGCCGCTGGAGGCAAAGTAAAAGAACAGACCATAGGCGATCGCGCTGCCGAAAACAGTCGAGTAAGCCAGGGCCATCCAATCGGTGGGCGTGAGGTGCACCCACTGCTGCGACTCCTGAACCAGCGATACCCCAGCCACCATCGCTCCCCCCAGGATCATGTGCCAGCCCGTGGCCACTATCGGGTCCACATGGCGGGAAACGTAGCGCACCATGACCGTTCCTGCCGCCATTGAGAGAGCCGCCATTAGCATCAACCACTCCCCGCTGTGGAAGAGCCGCTGAGCCAGACTACGCAGGCCGTCTAACCTGAACGGAGCATTCAGCAGGTGTGCCAATCCCGGTAGCCCCCGTTCCCACCCCTGCACAATCCAATTGTCTGGCAGCCCGATGAGGCTGATGCCTACAATCCCAAAACCCAAACCCAGGAAACCCCAGGGACCGATGCGCTCGCCAAACAAAATCCGCGCCATCAGAGCAACGGCCAGCGGTTGGGAGTCAATCATCACCGACCCCAGCCCAGCCCCGGTGCGCACCAACCCTGCCGCTAAAAAACCCTGAAACAAAGCGCCATCGACAATCGCAAAGAGCACGATCCACAGCCAGGCCCGCCCGCCCTGGGGACGCGATCGCCCCATCCAGGCAGCGGCCATGAGCACCAGCACCCCCGCCGGCAGCAGCCGGGTGGTGGCAACAAACATGGGGGTGGTGTGGGCCATGACTCCCTTCATCGCGACCATGGCGGTGCCCCATAGGAAAAAGGGCGCAATTAGCAGGAGGACGGCGGACGGGGATTTGGATGCGGTAGGCGGGGATTCCATGAATTCTATAGCTCTAAACCAGTTCCTTAAATCCATGCGGCGCGGATGCGTCGGGCATGAGCGCCTATGATCTTATCGAATTATTGAGATTTGTGTAGAATGTTAATACACCCGTTCTATAGCCCCACGGGCTCAGGTTTGAGTGTGGAACCCCCGCGACGTGGGGGTTCCACACCTCTTGAATGTCCTGACGCGAAAGCGTAACGCCATATCTCCTTGCTGTAGAGGAAACCTAGCTCAGGCGATCGCCCAAGACCCGGCTCGCTTCAATGACGAGATCCAGATAAATAGGGCACACTAAATAACGGGCTGCTAATCTTGACTGCCTTGCGATCACTGGTTTCGTGTTGCGCTGCCGCATGGGTTCTCGTGATGCCACCTGCTGATGGTAAAGAGTCCCAAGGGCTAGGGCAGCAGCGACCAAGTGAGTAACGGCTGATATAATCGCTGTCTCGTGTTCCAGATTCATGTTACGGATTGACCTATGATTTGGCCTCTCAAGCCCCGGTTCCGCAAGCAAATTGCCCGTATTGAAATTACGGGGGCGATCGCCGGTTCCACCCGCAAGCGGGTTCTCGAAGCTCTCAAGTCGGTTGAAGAGCGTAAGTTCCCAGCGCTGCTGCTCCGCATCGATAGTCCGGGGGGCACCGTGGGAGATTCCCAGGAAATCTATGAAGCCCTCAGACGACTGCGCGATAAGACAAAAGTCGTCGCCAGCTTTGGCAATATTTCCGCATCGGGCGGCGTCTACATCGGCATGGGCGCGCAGCACATTATGGCTAATCCCGGCACCATCACGGGCAGCATTGGCGTCATTTTGCGGGGCAATAACCTAGAGCGGCTGCTGGACAAGGTCGGAGTTTCCTTCAAGGTCATCAAATCCGGCCCATATAAAGATATTCTCGCCTTCGATCGAGAGCTAACTCAGCCCGAACAGGACATTCTGCAGGAGCTAATTGACACTAGCTATCAGCAGTTTGTGCAAACCGTTGCCGAGGCCCGCAATCTAGCGGTTGAAACGGTCAAAAGCTTCGCCGATGGCCGCATCTTCACCGGCCAGCAGGCGCTGGATCTGGGGGTGGTGGATCGCCTCGGCACCGAAAATGATGCCCGCCGCTGGGCGGCTGAACTGGCGGGGCTCGATCCTGACAAAGCCGAATGCTTCACCTTTGAGGAGCCCAAGTCTCTGGTCAGCCGTCTGCTGCCCGGCAATCGGGGCATGGCCTCCCTGCTCGCTTCGGGGGCAGACCAGCTTGAGTTCGACCTGCTCACCAGCGGCCTTCCCCTGTGGCTGTACCGTCCCTGAATTGTTCAGGATGGGGGAGGCTGTGACTACCGTCCCCCAAGTTATCCAGACGCATTTACAGGAAGTCAGCAGGCAATTTACTGGGCTCTCAACTGCGACAGTAAGCGCCACTCCCGCACCATTGCGTCTGTCCAGATCCAGCTCATCTCTAGGCGATCGGCCTCAAACTCCCCTTGACCGTTGAGCATCACCATCTGCTGAATCTTCAGTGCCTTACTCAGCAGATTAGCAGGCTGATCAGGAGACGGATTGGCCGATAGCTGGGCGAGGGCAAGGGCGATGCCTGCATAGGCCGTGAGGGCATCCAGATCGGTAACTTGCTGGTCGGGGACGCTCACCCCCGGTTCCTCACCCTCGCCATCGTCTGCTTCGCTAGTGTTGACCACGACCCCCTGCTTCTGCAGCGCATCCAGCGTCTGAAGCCAAACGTCTACGGCGTCTTCAATATTACCTTCTGTGTAGAGGGCAAACCCCAGGGCATTGTAATGGGAGGGGCTGGGCTGCTTTCGAGCCGCATACTCCCAGAAGAGGCGCGCGTCCTGAACGCTAAAATCCGTTTCCCCCTGCTTAATAGATTCCCAAGCCAATCGCCCCTGAAGAAAAGAAATCTGGGGTTCGCTGATTTGGTGATCGGGGACCGTATTCATCGCGTCTAGAGCCTTCTCAAGTTCTCCCCGCTCAATCAGAGCTTGGACCGCCTCCTGGCCCTGCTGCAGCTGGCCGTTGCTGAAGTGATACATAGCGGCATCGGCCACCGTTTCGGCATCGGCCTCCTCCCAGTTAGCTTCCTCAACGGGGGCAACCGGACCATCGGAAACGACTGGTGACGTATCTGGGTTCGGCGGAAGAATAAGCTGGGAAATTTGGTAACCCACCAGGGCGATCGCCACGCCTGCCGCCCCTAGAAGGGGCAACAGCACCCGCTTCGATTGGAGCCAAGACTGCTGGGGATGACGAATCACCGCCGCCTGAGGGCCGTCGAGGATCATGTCTGGCTGAGGGGCCGGGCGCGACTCAATGGCACGGTTATTTGCCGCAGTTGCCAGCGCACCCGCAGCAGGTTGGAAGCCTCGCCGTCCGGCATTGGGGACCAGAGTTGGCGACTGCCTGTCGCTAGGGGCGATCGCCGTTGAACCGGAAGCGGTCTGTTCTCCTGCAGATGGAGCTTCTTCCGACTGAGAGAGTTGATGAATGAGCTCGGCGACCAGGGATTCATCGTCTGGGTCATTAGCCGCGGGTCCATCTTCCGTACCCGCGGCTGTTCCAGCGGACGTTACCTCTCCTTCTGGAACCAAAAACTCATCCTCTGAGCCAGAGCTGATTTCCAGATCGCCATCGTCCAGTGGATGCAGGTAAACGGAGTCGGTGAAGACCACATCGGTTGCCTGGGAAGCCGCCAGATCTCGCTCCCCTGAAGCAGGAGTGGTTCGAGCCTGGGGAAGCTGCACCAGGGAATCCGCCGGGTTATCAAAGAGGCGATCGCGCCCGGTCAAATATCCGTTAAAGTCGGGGTGCAGATACAGCGTGGGCAACGCCCAGTAGAGCTGATTTGAACCATAGGCCGACAGCAGCCCCTGGCGGGCCCGGCTGAGGCTGAGGTCGACGGGATAGCCCTGCTTCAGATTGCGGTAGAACAGGCGGGTCAGGGTCAGGGCCACCTCATCAGGGATTTGCTCCGCCATTGCCAGCACAGCCGGAATTCCGCGGCTCACTAGGGCATCCGTGAGGCTCCGCTCTTCTACCCCCACCTCGGCTTCAGTAACGGCAGACGAAGCCCCCCGGCAAGAGTTAAACACCGCCATGCGAATGCCGTTGTTGACCAGGAGCCCTGCCAGGTCATCGCCGCTGAGGGTTTCCGTTAGGCCAGTGCGCTGATTTACCAGGTATAGGTGCCCACCCGCCGCATCTAAATTGCTGTGTCCAGCGTAGTGCAGAATCTGATACTGGCCCTGTTCCAGCGCCTGGGCCAGCTCTTCGCGGCTAGGCTGCTCCAGAATTGTGAGCTGAATGTCGGGAAGAGCACCCGTCAGCCCGCCCCGCAGCGAGCCGGGCAGCCGCAGCTCTTGCTGGAGGTGGCTGGCTTCTCGCTTGAGCTGGAGCTGTACCTGGTCGGTGGGAGCGGCGATCGCCATCAAAATCCGCAGCGTCGGCATAGGCTGAAGCGACGTATCAATCACGGGGCGCGCCATGGCGGTACCGGGCTGGTAGCGGGAAAACAGAATATGGGTGCCCGTCGAGAGGGGATGGCTCAGCAGCCCCATGCCGTCTCGTCCACTATGCATCACTTCCCAAGGAAGCTTGGGCAGCAGCGGCCCCTTCAAGCCCAGCCGCAGCCGCAGCACCTCGCTCCGATGCTGGGCAATGCCCTGGGCCGTCATCCAGCTATCCCGCAGGATGCCTTGAAACAGGCTGCCATACAGCTGCTGGCCCAAATCCATTAGGCTCACCAGCGGCTCAACCGGGGCGGCATCTAGGGGAGCAGTGGCAGCATCGTGCAAGCCGACGGTTCCTCCCTGGAGCAAGCCAATGAGCGGATTATTCATGAGTTGGCGGGCCTGGGAGAGCCAGTCACCCAGCGACCAGACAACCTGCTCCTCTGCCAGCGGCACCCCCGGTTCGACTTTTTCCGTGCGGACCAGGTATTCACTTTCGCCCACCGGGGTCACCGAAATGTGGAACTCTTGGGTCACTGCTCCCGCACCCTCCTATGTGTTTACAGTTAACAGTTAAACGACAAAATATCGACGCAGACAGACATCAATAACGAACGCCGATGTTGATCGGGTTTGGTAGCACCACCCTCAGTTCTGCTATATACAGTTCTATCGCATAGGAGGATGGACTAACTACACCCTTCAAGCCACTTCATAGGAAATCAGCGGATTTTAATAGATAAGGACCTGACATCTCCCCAGCCCTAGAAGGGCGGGGGGTCATGGAATCCACCTGACTCTGACTGGCTCTCGGATAGACCTACATCATCCAGCCTCTTATCAGGGTTCAACCATGCTTCCCGGTCGTTCTTCTCTGACGCTGGCACTGCTGCAACGTTGACAATCCGAGGACTGCCAATC
>JBHJGR010000336.1:0-7180 GCA_050331615.1 Elainellaceae cyanobacterium | reverse complement strand
AGGCGCTTCAGGGCATGGACATAGGCAGCGGTGCGGGGCGGTAGGGAGAATTCGTGGGCGATCGCCAACACCTGCTCAGTTTCCGCCACCATCTTTTCCTGGAGGCGCTGATTAACGTCATTGAGCGTCCAGTAAAAACCCCCTTTATTTTGCACCCATTCAAAGTAGCTGACAGTCACCCCCCCGGCATTAATGAGAATATCGGGATAGACCTGAATCCCTTTGGTTTCCAGAATAGTGTCTGCCTCTGGAGTGACGGGACCATTGGCAACCTCAAAAACATAGGCAGCCTGAATCTGGTCGGCGTTGGCTGCCGTGATCTGATTCTCCAGAGCCGCTGGTACCAGCACATCCACATCTAGAGTGAGAAGCTCGGCGTTGGTAATGACCTCATGTTCCACAACGTGGCAAACGGTTTCTTTGCAGTACACCGCTTTTAAATCACGGCTGGCTTCCTTAAACTGGCGAATACTGGGGATATCCAGCCCCTGCTTGGCATAAATGCCGCCCTTGGAATCACTGACGGCAACGACTTTGTAGCCTGCCTTCGATAGCAGCTCTGCCAGGGCAGCCCCAGCGTTACCAAACCCCTGCACGGCGACGGTCGTTCTAGACGGTAGACGGCCCTGCTGGCTGAGGAGGTGGGTCATGCTGAAGAACGCTCCCATTGCCGTGGCGGTGTTGCGTCCTAAGCTGCCGCCCATCACGACGGGTTTGCCCGTTACGACCGCAGGCACAGACTGGCGGCGGATGACGCTGTACTGCTCCATCATCCACCCCATAATGGTGGCGTTGGTGTAAACGTCAGGAGCCAGGATATCGACATCGGGGCCGATAAAGTCGGCGATCGCGTTTACATATCCCCGGCTGAGCCGCTCCAGCTCTCCGCTCGATAGTTCCTTGGGGTTAACCGTAATCCCCCCTTTGCCGCCACCAAAGGGTAGGCTCAGAGCAGCACATTTGAAGGTCATCCAGAAGGCGAGAGACTGCACCTCATCCAGGGAGACGCTGGGATGGTAGCGAACGCCCCCTTTGGTTGGCCCTCTCGTATCGTCGTAGCGCACACGATAACCCTGAAACACCCGCAGCGACCCGTCATCCATGCGGACGGGAATTGCAACGGCGAGGCTAGCCTTCGGATATTTGAGGCGAGCGATCGCGTCTTGGGACAGGTTAACGTACTGAACAGCCTTGTCGAGTCGCTGGCTGGCATCAGCAAAGAGGGATGGGGTCATAGCATCTCCAGCCACCCAGGAAAAATGGTTGTTGTGGACGGTATCTCTGGGTGTGACAGATCTATTATCCCCAAAAAAGTATTTGTTGCTACAATTTTGATGTTACGAGATCTTATTGGTGGGGGTAGGTTATTTGCGGCACATCCGCTGCCTTTACTGTTCGCGATACTGTTTGCGATATGGTTCATGATGAGCGCAATGGTGTTGCTTCTTTGTGATCCAAGATCGGCTCGATATTAGGCTACAGGTAAGCTCGCCGAGAGAAATCGGTACTGCCAGTGGCCAAACCAGCGCGCAAGTTATCAGAATACTCCATGACTTCCTGTCAGTGCGCGAAACAGTATGGTCTTCCAGCATGGCGTTAAAACAAATACAGGCTACGAATACAGCACCCCCAAGGTATAGCGCTAGGATGATTTGGAAAGTTGACATATCAAGGCTTCCATTTACAATCAACACGTTGCTAAATGACTCGATGCTGTTAGCCCTAATGCTGTTGGCATAGTCGTTTTGGAGCGCGATGGAACATCTAAGAGGCTATGGTCATGTCGATCTCTGCTGCTGTATTGTCCATTGTGCTGTCTATGGCTGGGAACTTAATGTGGAGGAGACGGGTCAACTGGACTGGCCAATCATAAATTGATCTCAATAAATTGATCTCAAGTGGACAAGGTTTTCCAGTGCAGCGTGTGCTATTCGGCAAATAAGTACATTGATATCAGTAAAGCCAGTGGGCGCACCCCACCAAAGCGTCATTTATTTGTGGCTACCTACTTAGCACAGCACTGATGCACCCAGCGAGAGTTAAGCAAACTGTCATAAGTGAGTTATAGCCATTTTTCTACCCAAGCGTTTCAAAAATTTGGCCCTTTTTAACCTCTCTTCATGATTTTACGCATCCTTCTAAAGAGTTGGGTCTTCCTTGCCTTTTCAACATGATTCCATCTTCAGCGGCTTTTCAGCGGCTTCAGGATTGCTTTGGGAAGAGCTACAGGCCCACCGTGATTTTCCAAATCAACGATCCCAGGAGGGCGATCGCCCCATGCTGCGGTAAAAGCTTGAGAAATGGCTGGCGGGCAATGCGCTGGGTGAGGAAGATGCTCAGCCACACCGCAACAATCAGGGTAACGGCCTGGAGAAAAGCGGTCACTGCCGGGTCAGCCACAGCGACGGGCAGTCCCGCTCCAGAGAAACCGAATGTAGCAAAGGTTACAGGAATGATGCGCCCCGCCTCGCTGAGCCCCAGCCGGAGATAGTGGGCCAGGTTGCCTCCCAGCACCAGGGGCAGGTAGCCATAGGCCAGTTCCAGGAAAGGGCGGGGCTTGAGGGTGCGGCTGAGCCAGCGGATGAGGCCATAGGCCAGGAGGGCGATCGCCCCCGGCAGCAGCAAGGCCAGGACCGAGATACCGGTATGGATGCCAAAGTGATGGAGGAAAAGCGATCGCCCCAGTAGCTGCTCCATCTCCGGCAAGCGGTGCAGAAATACTGCTCCCAGCAGCAAAAATAGCAGGGCAACTTCGTAGTAAATCGGCTTGTGGGTCGTCCACAGCTCAACACCGGGGGGACGCAGGTTAAACTCTACTGAACGGTGGGGGCAGGCTTTCAGGCAGGTCATGCACAGCACGCAGTCTCGATTGTCCTGAAGTTGAGCCGGGTGGGAGTAGAGTGGACAGCCATCGGTTTCCTGGCCTTCCCCCTTCTGTGGCCCGCCTTTGTAGCACTGATAGGTGGTGCAGGTGGCGGAGCAAATCCCCTGCTGGGCGCGGAGTTCCGTCATGGAAAGCTTGGCAAAGAGACCGTTCATGCCGCCGATGGGGCACAGGTAGCGGCACCAGAAGCGTCTTTCAAACAGCAGGGAAAAGATCACGGCCCCTGCTGTAATTAGCAGCAGCAAGCAACTCGATAGGTAGGCGACATTTTCTAAGTTCCACAGTTCCTCCCATAGCAAGATCAGAGCAAATAGGCCAAAGAGAAACCATCCCCCCCAGCGCTCGGCCTGCTGACGGGGCCAGGGGCGGAGCGGTCGGGGCCAGAGCCAGAGGGATAGGCGCTGGGTCAGCTCGCCGTAAATCATAAAGGGACAGACGGCACACCAAACCCGTCCCACAAGAGGAAAGCCCAGTAGTACCAGAGGCCACCACCAGGCCCAAAATAGGTTCAAAGCAAAGTTGGCGTCACGGGTTTGAGGGCCAATGAACAGCACACCTACCACAAACGCAAAGCCTCCCAGGGTTATGCCGTAGTTGAGGCGATCGGGCCACCAAGGACTGCGGAGGAACTGGCGGAGACGGGGATAGCTATTGAGCAGGTTGATGCGAAACCGTCGAGTTTTGGTGCTATCTGACCAAAATACTTCCTCCGTTAGCTCTAGCTCCCCTGAGGATTGAATAATTGCCCGCCCCACCATGCCTTCCAGCTCTGATAAGTTGCCAGGAAAGTCATATCCTTGCAAACTGCGGATGGCCTGCGGATCAACCTTGGGCTTGGGCAATCCCCGCGCCCGGCAAAATAGGCTGAGGTAGTACTGGACCTGGGCTTCGATATCGGCTTTGCGCACCCGCAGGGGAGGGACTTTGATGGTATGTCCAACCAGATGGCGGCGATCGATATCGGGCAGGATACGCTCCGTGGTCATGATGATGCGGGCCTGACACTTGTGGGGTGATACCACAGTCGTTTCGTCCCGGCTGATGGGGGTGTACTCTCCCGTTGCCAAGAGGTGAAGGAGCTTGTCATTTAGCTCGGCGGGAAAGTCCTGCACGTTATTCAGCATGAGGGTCCCCTGCCCGATCCACTCCAGCAAACCCGGTTTGCCTCCGGCTCGACCAAATAGCTCTGCTCCGCTGGTTTGAATGGTATCACAGTTGACCTTGATCAAAGGCTGACGGCGATCGCGCGACCCAAAGTGGATCAGAGCAGCAGCATTGTCCTTACCTAATCCCGGCTCTCCAAAGATCAGCACAGGAGTGCGATCGCCCGCTGCCTTCCGAATGTTCTGCCGCAGCCGCACTGCATAGCGGCTCGACCCGATGATCCCCCGCCGGACTTTGGGCACCAGGTAGGGACGCAGGGCAGCCTGGCGCTCTTGCTCAAACTGGAGTAGAGAGGACACCTCTTCTAGAGCGGCGGCGAGCTGGCGGGAGAAGATGCGGTTGATTTCAGGATACTGCTCCACGAGAGTGGCGATCGCTTCTCTGGAAATCCGCCATAGCTCGCAGTCAGTCAGCGTGATCACGGTTTGCTCGGCGGGCTGATCTAGCAGCACCTCCCGCAGGTACAGCACGGAACCGGGCAGTAGGCTGGTGGCACGGGCAAAGCTGTAGGAGCTGGTGCGATAGCTCTCTAGCCGCCCCGACTTGAGGATGTAAACTGCTGAGGGCAGCGTATCCTCTAGCACCAGCCGCCGATTCTCCTGCACGGTTTCTTCCTGGACTTGGGTGGCGATCGCCATCAACACTTCGTCAGGCAATGCCTCCAGTGAAGAGTTTGCCTTGAGCCACTGCATTCGGTCTGCTGGTTGCATCCTGTCCCCCCGGTTGAGAATTGGGCGCGTCTATGAGACATCAGCTTGCCTCGTCGTCCCTACTTTCAGGCTACGTCGCTGCTGGGGGATGGGGTGTTAACTTTTCTATCGGTCGCCGGCACGATGCGGCTCAAAGCTAAGATGCTTCCACTACCTCAACGGCGCTAAAGCGGGCAACGGTTGCTCCATCAGAAGTTTGCAGGATCAAAGTGTTACCCTCGATCGTATAAGTACTTGCCGTCTCCAGGGCCTGTAGGTAGGCCGACTCCTGGGCCATCACGCCCTCCGGCTGACTACAGAACTTGCGCGTACTCACCCCCACGCCCATGTCGATCGTATCCGCCGTAGCCTCATAGCTGACTATGTAGTTGTTGCATCCTGCAAAGCCAGTTAAGCCACCATTGCCGTCAAAGGTAGCCGTGATGTTGGTGCCGGCGATGACGGAGACGACACTGCCCTGACCGTTGTTGTAGGCGATTAGTTGCCACAGCGTGCCCGTCAAGGCCGGTGGGACGGCTTTGGTAAAAGTGAGCAAGATATCTCCATTGGCGTTGAGAAACTGGAGTTCATCGTTGGCGATCGCATAGCTCGCCACCTGACCCAAAGCCGTCACAACCCGCTGCTCCTGCGCCATGAACTCATCGGGGCACGCCATCCGCGTCAGACCAAGCGGCTGAATTGTGAGGTCGTCTTCATCGAGGCGATAGGAGCCAAAGAAGCGATTGCAGGTGGCATTGCCGCCTACCCGTCCCTCGCTGAAGCGAATGGAGGGCTGCTGCACAAAGGATTGGGCGGAAGTCCTTTCACCAGCGTCGCTCAGGTAGCTGGTGAGGTACCAAAGGTCATTTTCAAGGGGGGCGTGATCAGCAGGCATTGGTTGGGGTTGGGCAACGGTTAATTTGGGAGCGATCGCCACTGTTAGGGCTGTGATGGCGATCGCCAATTTGACTGACTGGCGAAAATCAAGTTGCTTCATTGCTAACACTCACACCTCATCAAACACACCTCATCAAAACAACTCAGAGAATTAGTCTACCAAAGCTCACCGGCAAGTGAACTTGGTCGCTACTGCGTCCCACGGTGTCCCCGTGGAGGGCATACCCTCAGAAGGTAAGGACATTAATTACATTCATGGAAATATGCACTCCCGCCGGGAGCGCACACTCCCAAGGAAAATTTCTGTTTAACCACTGATACCGTTTTTCTGTGAAGCTTCACCTCACCAGGGGCTTGAGCCCCCTGTTTGCCCGGACCTCTCCTATGCGTCCTCACACAAAATTGGTATAATCTTGTGAGACCCTTATGGCTGCGGGTGTAGTTCAGTGGTAGAACGTCAGCTTCCCAAGCTGAATGTCGCCAGTTCGAGTCTGGTCACCCGCTTAAACATCTAGAGAGACCCGAGTCCTTGAATTACCCCTCCAGCCGCCGCAGCTCCTTTAGCAGAAGCGCTTCTGCCTCGGCTTCAGAAAGATTCTGCAAATCCATATCAGTTGGGTTTGATAGTTGTTCCTCAGCGCTTGGGGGTGGCCCTATCACGGGTAAGCTAGCCGGTGAACTGACCTCATCATCAACCTCTCCTACTTTAAAGAAAGTCGTGGCAACGTAGTGGGTCAAGTCGGCCAGGGTGGGACAGTCGTAAACCAAGGTAGCGGGCAGCGGACGCTCCAGGCTGGCTTGCAGGCGGTTGCGCAGCTCCACCGAGGTGAGCGAGTCCAGCCCCAAGTCAGTAAAGCCCTGGTGGGGATCGGTGAGCTGAGACGGCAAGATGCCCAGCACGATCGCCACCTGCTCCCGCAGATAAGCCTGGATCCGGGGGAGGCGATCGCCCACTGCAGTCTGCTGGATCTGCTCTAGCCATCCAACTGCTGTCTCAGCTTGAGCCTCCTGGATCTCCGGGGTGGGGAACTGTGCCGCCGCCGCAATGTCCGAAAGGGTGGAACCAATCTGCTGGGAGAAGGGCGATCGCGCCCACGCTCCACCCGAGCCGGCCACTGGCAGCACGCCCACCTGTGGGGACGGGTGAGCCAGTAGGTGGGCCAGCACTTCAAAGCCCTGGTGCGGCTCGATGGTGGCCATGCCCGTTTGCCGAAGCCGCTGCTGGACGGCCTCGCGGTTGGCTAAACCGGCTCCGCTCCAGACTCCCCAGTTGATGCTGAGGGCGGGCAGGCGGAGGGCATGACGCAGGTGGGCGATCGCGTCCAGAAAAGCATTGGCGGCAGCGTAGTTCCCCTGCCCGGCAGCACCAATCAGGGAAGCGGCGGACGAGAACAAAACAAAGTGATCTAGGGATAGCTCGCGGGTGAGCTGGTGCAGGTGCCAGGCTCCCTGTACTTTGGCGGCCATCACGGTGGCGAAGCGCTCCCAGGTTTGCTGCTGCAAAGTGCCGTCATCGAGCTGTCCGGCGAGGTGGAAGATGCCTTTG
>JBHJGR010000335.1:0-2419 GCA_050331615.1 Elainellaceae cyanobacterium | reverse complement strand
TCCCGGCGGATCGATGGAGTCTTTGTCGTTGCCGCCGTTCTTAACCTCAAGCTTAAAGTTTCTGGTATCGGGATACAGATCGTATTTAGATCCGCCTTCGTAGGAGTTATCGCGCAGTTCACCCACCAAAAACTGGCCCTGAAAAGCGGGAATGTTGTTGGTTGCGTCGGCTTCAGTATCCGCCACCGTAATTTCAGAAGCCTCCCTAGAAAACAAACAGGAAGCCTCGGAGCTGATTTGGAAGGCTACAACGTCTTTAGCAATCAAGCTGCCTTCAGTGTGCATGGCCCCGTTCCAGTTGAAGTCTCGACCGGGGTGGATTTCAATGTCGTTGCGGAACCAGGCTCCCCACTTGTTGCCCCGCTCCATCTGGCGGTCCTGGTGAAACTCTAGGGTTGAAACAGTGTTATTGGCATTATCCGGCAGGACAAATACGTTGACCTGGAAATTCTTTCGCAGGATGGAGGTATTGGCCATGTCTTCAAACCATCCATCCTCCAAAACCAGGTTTTGGACGTTGCCACTGGCATCGGTGAAGCTACAGCGAGAGTTGGCTGAACTGCTGCTGCTCAGGGGACCGTGGCGTACTTGAAGGTTACTAGCCCGAGTCGCTACCGCCGTATCGGTAGAGTTGCTCATGCGGTGAGCGTCGGTATTCTCGGGTGTTTCAAAAACGATGGAATAGGCAACTGTGGCGTCTTCGGTCCCATCACCATCGGTATCGGCTCGATAGGCCCAGGCATTGTCATCCTGACCATCGTTATTGAGATCCAGACGGTTCGGAGTACCGTCGCCATCTGAATCTTCGTCAGGGAATGTATAAGCATCGGTGGTGACACCTGACGCAATATTGGTGCCATTCCTGAGCATGTTGCTAATGGCCTCTTCCCCTGGGACGCCGCTGGGCAGTCGGGGGTCTTTTGAGAACAGAAATTCGAGCTTAGCCTTGGCGCGATCGATGGCGGGGGTGGCGGCGTTGTAAATGACGCGCTGTTGGCGATCGCCCACCGTTGCCAGCGTCCGGTTATAGGTGCGCAGGGTAATGGCACCCACGGCCAGACTGACCACCAGCAGCAGCAGCACCGTCGTTGGCAGCACAAAGCCCGCAACAGGAGAGGATGGTCGTCGTCTAACCAGCAGCAGCCCCCGCAGAAACCAGCGAATCAGGCTGTTTAGGAATTGTCTTGGGAGCCGATAAACGCCTTTGATAATACGACGAGCAGCTCTAGGAAGAGGTCGATTAGCCATTGTGTTGTTCCCGTCTGTTGTAGATAGATAGATGCCAAGGTAAAGGCTTAGAAAGGGTTAGCAAAGATTGAAAACGTCGGTTAGCAACTGTTAGAAATACTGGCGATGTTTGGGGTGCGTGGGCATACCAAGCCACGCCCTGAGAAATCACCTTCAGAGCGATGAGACGATTTGCAGCACCGGAGCCAAGTCCTGCGCTATGGGATGCTGCAATTGCGGCAAATGACGTGAATTTTGGGCGATCGCCCGTCGTCAAAGCGGGGATCTAGAGGATGAATTTTTAGGCTAAAAAGGATTGACAAAGGAATGCACCCACCGCAGATGCTAACCAGAGTGGCATAGGGATTGTAGCGGTTGCCAATGGATTTCTACGGACTTCATTCCTTTACAAAACGATGAGCTTTATGCAGATTTCAGTGGGAACGCGGACAGCAAGTTTATTGCGTTTGCAAAGAGACGGATTGGGGCGCTTTTTCTAAAACGGTGGCTTGATAGGGCACAATGCCCACCGTAAGGCTGCCCAAACATTGAGCGGCTCTGCGGGACAGGTCGAGCGATCGCCTGCCGATATACGGCCCCCGATCATTAATGCGCACAACCACCATGCGGCGATTTTTCAGGTTAGTGACTTTCAGTAAAGTGCCGAACGGTAGGGTTGGGTGGGCTGCGGTCATGGCTTCCTGGTCGAAGGCTTCGCCCGATGCGGTTTGCCGACCGTGGAAATAGGGACCATACCAGGAGGCAATGCCGCGGAGGGTATGATCCGTTTCTACCAAATCTCCCATCGGCTTCTGGGCATTGGCTACAGGCGGAGTCGGGCCATCATAACAGGCCAGTGATGAGCCCAGGGGAAATTTATTCTGCGAATGGGGGGGGCGCGGCTGGGGCTGTTCTGCAGATGCGGCAGCGGGTTTTGCTTCAGCGACAGGCGGCTGAGACGGCAGGCGTTGGGGCAGCGGCTTCGACCAATCAGCGACAGGCTTAATCAGCGGATCGACCTGCTCCACCAGACGAACGTGGAGATGGCTGAGCGACAGGCTGAGTGATGCTGGGTCCGTTAGTGTCTGGTTGGGGCGATCGCCCTGGCGCAGTGCCTGTCTCACATCACGGGGCGGCCTCAGCGGAACGATGATTTGGGCGGGGCGCGGATGGCGGAAATTGGGCGATCGCA
>JBHJGR010000334.1:0-27572 GCA_050331615.1 Elainellaceae cyanobacterium | reverse complement strand
ACTAAACAGCTTTCCGGGGCCCCCGGCCGGTGGGGCGCCCACCCCACCATAGCTACGTTTACTTGTGACCACCTACTTAAAACCCCTACTGGGGTTTTCGGATAGGTTCGTAGAAGGCTGGGGGAACGGCATAATGGTGATTAAGTTCAGTGCTTTGAGTGAAATCCATGCAAACCCGTCATCCGTCCAGTGAGACCGCTAACCGCTTTACCGTCGATACTGGCTTGAGCCTGCCCCAGCGGCTGGCTTCAGTACATCGCAAGACGAAGGAGACGGATGTGCAGGTGAGCCTGAATCTGGACGGTACCGGCATCTGCACGGCCCAGACGGGCATTCCCTTCCTCGACCACATGCTGCACCAGATTGCCTCCCACGGGCTGATCGACCTGGAGGTGCAGGCAACCGGGGATCTGGAGATTGACGACCACCACACCAACGAAGATGTAGGCATTACCCTGGGGCAGGCATTGGGTCAGGCGTTGGGCGATCGCAAAGGCATTACCCGCTTTGGCCATTTCTTCGCCCCCTTGGATGAGGCCCTGGTGCAGGTGACGCTGGATTTCTCCGGTCGGCCCCACCTCAGCTATGGCCTCAACATTCCGACTCAGCGGGTGGGTACATACGACACCCAACTGGTGCGGGAGTTCTTTGTGGCGATCGTCAACCACGCCCAGCTCACCCTCCACCTCCGCCAGCTCGAAGGGATTAATTCCCATCACATTATTGAAGCGACCTTTAAAGCCTTCGCCCGCGCCCTGCGCATGGCTACCGAAATAGACCCGCGCCGGGCACACCTGATCCCCAGCTCGAAGGGCGTGCTGTAGGATAGAGGTTTTGCCAGACCTTTGCAAGTCTTTATGAGGCACCGATGATTGAAGTCGAACACCTGAGCAAGCTCTATGGCACGGCTCCAGCCATTCAAGACGTGACCTTTGCCGTCGAGCCGGGGGAAATCCTGGGCTTTTTGGGGCCAAATGGGGCCGGAAAGACCACCACCATGCGCATTCTCACGGGCTACCTGCCCGCCACCAGCGGCACGGCTCGCGTGGCTGGGTTTGACGTCCACGCAGACTCCATGGCGGTGCGGCAGCGCATTGGCTATCTGCCGGAGACACCGCCCCTCTATCCAGAAATGACGGTGGAGGGCTTTCTCCATTTCGTGGCGCGGCTCAAGGGGGTGTCGGCGGGCGATCGCCCCCATCGCGTCGAGTCAGCCATGAAACGCTGCGGTCTGCTAGAGCGGCGGGCCAGCCTGATCCGTAAACTGTCGAAAGGCTTCCGGCAGCGGGTGGGCATTGCCCAGGCGATCGTCCATGACCCCCCGGTGATTATCCTGGACGAACCCACGGTGGGGCTTGATCCCCGCCAGATCATCGAGGTGCGCAACCTGATTAAATCCCTAGCGGGGGACCACACGATTATTCTCTCCACCCACATCCTGCCGGAGGTGAGCATGACCTGTAGCCGGGTCACCATCATCAATCGGGGGCAGGTGGTGGCGATTAACACCCCCGAACAGATGGTTTCCCAGCTTAGCGGTGGTGGCGGCTATGACCTGGAAGTGGAGGGGGATGTGGCCCTACTCCAGAGTCGGTTGGAGCAGATTCCCGGTGTGCAGTCGGTGGTGGTGCAGGGGGGCGATCGCCCCTTATCACGCCACCACGTCCAGGTGACCCTCCAGAACGCGGCAGACATCGGCCCTGAATTGGCGGCCCTGGTCATCGGCTCCGAGCTGAAGCTATACGAGATGCGGCGCAATCAGGCCAGCCTGGAAACCGTCTTCCTGGAGCTGACCACCACCGAAAAGCCGATCGCGTCTGCGGAACTTGCGGCACCAGAGGCCGAGGCTGATGGGGAGGCGCGAAAATTAGATGCATAGAGGTTAGATGCATAAAGACGGTGGGCGGGTCCGCAAATGGCGCAGATGATCGCAGATGGAACGTTGGCAGGAGGGATAGGAACGTGCCTATCGTGTATCACCCCCCTCGCTCAACCCGTTGCTATTCAGAACCGACCGTAATCTGCACAATCTGCGTCATCTGCGGATAAACCAGCGACCGCCCCGATAAACAATCAAACCGTTTCTGTCGAATCGCCCTGGAATGTCGCAGAATAGATGACGGTGTCAGGAAACCCTGTCATCGGCTCAAAGATTCAACTTGGGAGGCGACCTCAGCATGGGTGTGATTGTCGGCAATATCATCGCGATTTATCGAAAGGAACTCCAGGGCTACTTTGCGTCCCCCTTTGCCTACATAATTGCGGGCATTTTCTGGCTGCTCAGCGGCATTCTGTTTCTGCGGATTCTGCTGGGCGTGATTGGCGAGGCTGGCTTCCGGGACCAGATGGGCATGGCCCTGACCATCGACGTGCCCTATGAGGTGATGGTGGGCTTTCTGGGCTGGCTGGCGGTGATCGCCCTGTTTCTGCTGCCCATGCTGACCATGGGCCTCTACGCTGAAGAGCGCAAGCGGGGCACCCTGGAGCTGCTGGCTACCTCCCCCGTGACCAACTGGGCCGTGGCCCTGGGCAAGCTCCTGGGGGTACTGACCTTTGTGATTACTATGGCGCTGCCCCTGCTGGTGTATGAGGCGATCGCCTTCAGTGCTGCCGACCCACCCATGACCCCGACCCTGATGCTGGTGGGCCATCTGGGGTTCATCCTCATGGCCGCCGCCATCCTCTCCCTGGGTATGTTTGTCTCCACCCTGACGGACAGCACCGTGCTGGCCGCCATCCTCACCTTCGCTCTGATCGCCCTGCTGGTGATCCTCAACTGGCTGGCAGAGTCGGTTTCCGGGCCGGTGGGAGACGTGCTCAACCATCTGTCGCTGCTGCGCCACTACGGCAATCTGGTGCAGGGGGTCATCGACACCAGCAGTTTGGCCCTGTTTGCCAGCTACATTTTGCTCGGCCTCTTCCTCACGGCTCAGTCAATTGAGGTCTTTCGCTATCAGCGCTCTTAAGCGCGATCGCACAAAACTATGAGAAACATCACCTTCAATTCATCGGCCCTGAAGGCCCTGAAATACCTGTTCTGGCTCGGCCCGATTCTAATCATCATGGGGCTGACGGCGGGGATCGTGGCCGGAAGCTGGGGCACCCTGCCCCTGGCGCTGCTGCTCAGCGGTCTCTTGCTGCTGCTGCTGTGGCTGCTGGCGGAGAGCAATTCTCTGCCGGGGTTCTTCGGGCGGCGCTCCACCCAGGCGGGGACTAATGCCCTGGTGTCTACGATCGCCGTAATCGTGATTCTGGGTCTGCTCAACTTCCTGGCGGTGCGCTACGTGCAGCGCATTGACCTGACGGAAAATCAGCTTTTTACCCTCTCGCCCCAGACCCAGGAGATCCTCAATAATCTGGATCAGCCCGTGAAAGCCTGGGTGTTCTGGGACGAGCAGACGCCCCCCAACCCGGCAGTACGGGATCTGCTGGAGAACTACCAGCGGCAGACCGACCAGTTCACCTATGAGTTTGTCGATCCCCAGTCCCAGCCTGGACTGGCGGAGCAGTTTGAGGTGGAGAGCTTTGGTGAGGTGCATCTGGAGGCGGGCGATCGCCAACTGCTGCTCCAGAACCTCAATCCCCAGCAGGCCCCTGCCGGTCCTCAACAGGCTTTGAGCGAACGGCAGCTCACCAGCAGCATTGTGCAGCTTTTGAGCGATCGCCAGCCTTCGGTCTATCTGCTGCAAGGCCACGGGGAGCGATCGCTGGAACCAGGGCAGGGCGGTATCTCGGAGGCGGTGCAGCTTTTGGAGACGGAGAATTACGCCGTGGAGCCGCTCAACCTGGCCCAGACCGCCGCCGTCCCGGATGACGCCTCCGTGGTGGTGATCCCCGGCCCCACCCGCGAGCTGCTGGAAGGGGAGGTATCCGCCCTGGAGTCCTACCTGGAAGCGGGCGGCGGCCTGCTGGTGCTGGCCGATCCCAACACCGATCCTGGCCTGGAAGAGCTGCTGTCAGACTGGGGGGTGAGCTTGAGCGATCGCCTCATCATCGACCCTTCCGGGCAGGCCGTTGGCCTGGGGCTGACCACCGCTGTGGTGCAGAGCTACGGCGACCACCCCATCACCCAGGATCTGGGCAACGGCCTCTCCTTCTACCTGGAGGCCCAGCCCATCCTGCTGGAGGAGAACGTGCCGGAGGGTGTTGAAACGGCACCGCTGCTGATCACCAACGAGCAGGCCCAGGGGCTAGAAATTCCCGAAAGCGGCGAGCTGGAGTTTAATCCCGAACGAGATCTGCCCGGTCCCCTAGTGTTTGGCGTCGCCCTCAGCCAGCCGGTGGCGGCGGGGGCGTCTCCCGGTGCCGATATAGAGGCGGAGGCTGATTCGGCAGAGGAAGAAGCCCGCCTGGTGGTAATTGGCAACTCCAGCTTTATCGTCAACGGCCTGGTATCGCAGCAGCTCAATGGGGATATTTTCCTGAATGCAGTGAACTGGCTGAGCCAGGAGGAGCAGCAGAATTTAGGCATTCGACCCAAGGAGGCGACCAATCGCCGCATCATTCTCCAGCCCACCCAGTCGGTACTCATTGCCCTCACTGCTGTCGCCATCCTGCCGCTGATTGGGTTTGGCGGGGCGATCGCCCTCTGGCTCAAGCGCCGCTAGATTCTAGCCAGTTCTGCAAGCGCCCCATCACGCTCTCCGGCTGCTCCAGGTGGGGAAGCACGCCAGCACCGGACACCACCTGGAAAGATCTAACGGCCTTGGGATTGAGCTTGGCCAGCCGCTCCCCCATCTCCGGCGAGTTGAAGAAGGACTGTTCGCCCCAGACGATCGTCGTCGGCTGGGTCAGGTCGGGCAGGTAGCGGGCCAGGTCAAAAAACAGGTCTCCCCGCAGGGCAGCTAGGGCCGCATACTCGGCGTTTTGCTGGAGGGCCGAGGCCAGGTAAGCCTGCACCATCTCCTCGGTGATGCGGGCGGGGTTGGCAAACAAAAACTGCTCCATAAAGTTGCGGATGGCCCACTCGTTGGCTGCTCCCGCCGCATAGATCAGCTGATTGAGGCCGGGTAGCCCCGCCAGCCGTGCCCCCAAACCGCTGCGGTAGCTCACGCCAAAATCCTCGTAGCCAGCGGGCGATACGAGAAATAGGGACTTGATCAGGTCGGGACGGGCGATCGCCACCCGCACCCCATAGCCCCCCATCAGGGAGGAGGCCACCACTGTCACCCCGCCCCCAACAAATTCCAGCAGCTCGGTGGCGATCGCCAGATAGTCCTCCGGCTGATAGTCCAGTGCCGGATGGGCCGATTGGCCCCAGCCCACCAGGTCGGGAGCGATCACCCGGTAGTCCGCTGCAAAGGCGGGGTAGATGTGGGACCACTCGTAGGCCGATGACCCGCCCCCCAGGCTGTGGAGAAAGACCAGGGGAGGTTGGGAGCTTTGGGATTGGGGCGATCGCCAGAAGGAGTCGTCCGGTGTATAGTAAGCCATCACGCCTCTCGAAGTGGGCAGGACGTGCTGCCCAAAACCGGGCGGTTGAAACTGCAGCATGGTTGCCACTGAAATAAGATTCTTCGTTAGCAACCATACCGCGTTTTGCATTGTCCAGGCACTTATCTGGTGTCGGCTCTGTGAAAGCAGACCTTTAGATGGGACAATAATGAAGTTTCTTGGGACCGCTGGAGGAACGCGAGCGCTTGTCTCCCAATCCTCCAATGAAGTTCCTGAGGCACCATAGAGCCACGTCATAAACCGTAGCGTTTACCACAAAACTTCAAACTATGCGGTGATACAAACGATGAGGCTTTGAAGCCTACAAGTGCGAAATGAAAGTAGGGAACTGGAATATATGAAAAAGATTGAGGCAATTATCCGTCCGTTTAAACTTGATGAAGTCAAAATTGCTCTCGTGAATGCTGGAATTGTCGGAATGACGGTATCTGAAGTGAGAGGTTTTGGCCGTCAGAAAGGTCAAACTGAGCGTTACCGCGGCTCAGAATATACGGTCGAGTTTCTACAGAAACTCAAAGTCGAGATTGTGGTGGAAGAAGATCAAGTCGAAAAAGTCGTCGACAAAATTATTGCGGCAGCCCGCACTGGAGAAATTGGAGACGGTAAGATTTTTGTAAGCCCAGTTGACGAGATCATTCGGATTCGTACTGGGGAAAAAGACATGGAAGCAATCTAGGTAACTCGCCCATAGTTATCCAAACTGCTTTTGCTCTGCCTTTGCATACTCCTTTCCTTTGCACGGGCGCGGTGAGGGGTCGAACTGAACGAGCCTCATTTTGACCAATGGGAGAGGTCGCGACCCAGAAACTCTGAGAGTCGCCTGTTCGGTTCCTCAAACCGCTCCAGCAGCATTTGCCGCGTTTCGGGTCGCATAGGAGGAGGGAGATACTGTTCTTCGGCCCACTGCCTGTACCGATATTTTTTGAGGACCTTATAGACGCTATTCCTCAAGTTTTGACGTAAGTCCTTAGGAAAAGCTTTGGAAACTTCCTGAACTAGGGGAAGAGATTTGATCGGTTCGAGCAGCTGAGATTGCACATACCACTCTGGATAATCGCTTGCCTTATTTGAAGCGATGGGGGTAGCACCAACCACATCAACTTGGTCATCTACGCCGATAAAGCTAAAGATTTGACCCATTACCCCTGCTGGATCACGAATCAAATCTTCCATGAGCAAAAACAAAAATGATTCCCTGGGATAGTACTGCAAGTACCGCTCAATTTGAGCCATATAGTTGCTACTGTCTAGAAATTCATCGACGGTTTCGATTGTTTCTTCGAAGGTATCTGGGACGGCAAGTTCAGGCTTATGCTTTGCCCCTTTAAAGCGATAGACATAGAAGGAATAGGCCCGATCGACTGGGTGTCGTAGGATATAGATAAATTTCGGATCCTTTAGAACAGGAACCATCCTTTCCAGGGTCTTGGGGTGCTGCTCTAGCCTTGAATAGCGTGTCGATGCTTCCCCACAGACCTGATTGGGTCCAGCATCGCTAAAGCATGAAGCATACCACTCTAAGCCTCGGCCATAGAGATGGTCAAGAGCGAAGAAACTCACCTCCTTCCAGTGGGGAATGAAGACCTGAGGATGCTTGCACAAATACTCGAATATTGTGGTCGTGCCAGCCTTAGCAGCCCCAATAACGAGGAAGTCTGGTAAGCGCATTGGTTACCCTGGATAACAACTTTTTAGCTTATTGACGCCTTAATAAAACATCAGTTAATAGCGGTTGCCGCTGGGTGGAGGAGGCCCTACTACAGCTCGCCAACGGCAACTAAAGCCATTGGCTCTTTACGATACCAGCACTGATGTTTCCCTCAAGGGGATGGGGTTCCCTTCGAAATGCTCAGGAATAGGAGCATCCATTAAGTTCAATACAGTCGGGGCCAAATCGAGCGCGTGAGCAGTTTCTAGAGTTGAATTCGGAACAATGCCTGGGCCGGAAGCAGTAATGAACCCTTGGGTCCGGTGACTGCCTGCCCGAAAATGGGGCAGTGGACCGATACGGCCAAATTCTGGGCTTTCGACGGTATCGGTGGCATATTCGTCTTGCCACACAATAATCATATCAGCATCAGGCAGCTTTGGATTCAGGTCAATTGGATTGGCACGGGGACGAAGAATGTGCTTCACCATAGGGATTCCTTTCCGTGCATCTTTGAGTGCGTACAGCTTCTCACTGATTTCGTCACACACTGCGTGGTAGTTGTCAGGCTCAACGATGCCGTTCGGCTCTCGCCCCTTTAGGTTAATGCGGATATATCCCTCGGAAAAGCTAGGCAGAGCAAATGCCTTCATTTGAGGCCAGAATGGCTTAAACCACATTGCGGGCTGAAAGGGAACGATCGCCTCTGGATCTCCTGCCAGTTTTCGATCCAAAATCTCCATTGGCGACACCAGATCGGGGTTAGGCTTCGGCCCCAAGAAACGCTCGATGCGCTTGAAAAGACCATGGGGAGCCCGACGTCTGATGAAGCGTCGGATCGGGTTGGGGTCGTACTTGTGAGACCAGGATTCCCAGACCCAGTAATCTCGATTACATTTCAAAATTGGGTCAGGAACAGGTTTCCCCATCTCGCCCCGAGCAATTCCATATTGGCCAGGAAAGCTATATCGGTATAAGAATTCGGGTAGGAAGGCAATGCTTGGCAAATCCATTGTGTTTGGCCCCATCCCGTGGGCTGCAAACACTACGATATACGCATCCTGGGGAGCTTTTGCCAGGATTTCTCCAATGGAGCGATCGATGTCTTCGTAGAGTTCAAGCACCGGGTCTTTATCCAGCTTAGCTCCGTAGTATTCGTACAGCGGATGCTCCTTCTGGCTGAGGTGCAGCATAAAGTGCCCAATGGAGTGGGGCGCGCCAAACACGGTCAAAAAGAGATCCCAGCGATCGCGCTGAATCAGGTCCTGGCATATCTGAGACTGCCGAGCAATCCCGGTCTGAAGAATGCCTCTGAGCCTCTCGACCGACTTTGGGTCAAGAAACTGGGCAGAGTCATTGTGTAGTCCTGGGTTATTGCCGTATCGGTCGACAATCTCTTGAAACAGCTCAGCCGGCTTAGATTCACTAGGGCCTTGGGGCGAATGCGCGCCCCAGGCCAACATCTGCAGCCCGCTTACGTCGTTGGAAATGCGTGCCTGGGGCATGTCGAATACGGCAACCTTATATTCATTTCCCAGGGCATAGAAGGGAGAATACTCAGAAAAGTTGTAGGCAGCAATTGACTGGGGGGAGTAAGTGCCCTCCTTGAGCCGAATCGGAGACCAGTATCCAACCGTTTTGGGGGAGCATCCCGTTAGGAAAGTCGTCCAGGGAGTCTCAGCGCTACAGTACTCAAAGTTTTGTAGACGACCATACGCCCCGCTTTCGCGCAGTTTTCGCAAGTTTTTGAGGTAGCCTTCTGCCATCCACTGCTCAATCTGAGATGGCTCAGCCGAGTCTAGCCCAATCACAATTACAGGTTTTCTCATTCTTCTAGCCTTTATCTGACTTAGGACTTACGCAACTTGGCAATTTCTGTGGGTGCGCAACGTCCACAATACTATTCAGAACCCTAGGACGCCGCATGCAGTGCGTCAGTCCTGTGACTGATACATCAGACTTAAGCGCCTGAGCATAGAAAGTGCCGTGGGTTGCTAGAGACACGGGTAGGCAATGTGAGGGCTCAAATGCGACGTGAACGACCCACTAAGAACCTATTTGAAAACCCCGACGGGGGTTTTAGATTTCAAGAACTTTGCGAGTTTTTGGATAGGTTCTAACGGTAGCTCGATAAGGGGCCAACCCCTATCTCATAGAAATCTTACAGATATCCACTGAGAGCTTCTATCATTCAGGAGGGAGCTTCACTAAATCTTCTAATGGCATGGTCCGTCTATAAACTCTTAGGAAGGAATCTTAACTAGACCTTGAGGTACCAGAAGATACGATGTTGTAGGATGTCGCGGGACGTTGGGCTATGGTGCAAGAGCAGTTAGATTATATGCCGGTCGGCCTGGTTGCCATCGGCAGAAACGAAGGGGAGCGACTGTTGAGATGCTTGAGGTCAGCCATTGAGCTGGTGGAAACCATCGTCTATGTTGATTCTGGCTCAACCGATGGCAGCGTTGATGCTGCTCGAAATATGGGTATCAGCGTTGTTGAGTTGGACTTAACCATTCCGTTCACTGCAGCCCGGGCTAGAAATGCGGGCTTCAACCACCTGCTGATACTTAATCCTGAAATTGAGTTTATTCAATTTGTGGATGGCGATTGTGAAATTGCGCCGGGATGGATTGAATCCGCATTTCAAATTCTCAAAGAGAGAGCAGACTGTGCGGTTGTTTGCGGGCGTCGGCGCGAGCGGTTTCCCGAACAGTCTATCTACAATCGCTTATGCGACATTGAATGGGATACCCCAATCGGTGAAACGAAAGCCTGTGGGGGTGATGCCATGATGCGGGTGTCAGCCTTCAAGCAGGTCAACGGCTTCAACCCAAGCCTGATTGCAGGAGAGGAGCCGGAACTGTGTGTCCGGCTCCGTCAAGCTGGTTGGAAAATTCTTCGCGCCAATGCCGAGATGACTTTACACGACGCAAAGATGCTGCGGTTTGGGCAGTGGTGGAAGCGATCGCAGCGATCGGGTCATGCCTATGCCGAAGGTGCATGGCTTCACGGACGCCCGCCTGAGCGCCATTGGGTGCGGGAGACGACCAGCATCTTAGTATGGGGACTATTTTTACCGCTCCTCTCTCTCGGGTTAGCAGCCGTAAGCCACGGCTTCAGCTTACTGCTCCTATTGGTCTATCCCATCCTGTCTGCCCGCATATTCATTAATTCCACGAAGACTCTTCCAACTAAAGACGCGGGTTTCTATGCCCTATTCTGCGTAATTGGAAAATTTTCCCAGGCTAGCGGTGCGCTTCAGTTTTACTGGCGACGACTAAGGGGCCAGCAAAGCCTGCTGATTGAGTACAAGGATTAGCTCGGGACGGTTGCGCCCCCGAGAGGGACGCAACTCCAAGAAAATGAAATTAAATTTGCTCAAGCACTTATATGGCGCTACGCTTTCGCGTTAGGACATTCAAGAGGTGTGAAACCTTGGCGACGCGGGGGGTTCACACTCAAACCTTAGCCCGTAAGGCTATACTGATCTGGCTAAATCGTTTGAATCTCGCTGTCCAGATGGTCGGCGAGGCGGAGGGCTAGGGCGACAAGCGTCAGCATTGGGTTAGCATAGCTTCCGGTGGGAAAGAGGGAGCTACCAGCGATGAATAGATTTTCGATGCCGTGGACCTTGCAGTTGGCATCTACCACCCCCTGCTTGGGATCTTCATGCATTCTGGTCGTCCCCATATGATGCCAGCCACCCTCAAAGTAGCAGTCTTCGGTTTCTGAGGGGTCCCACGGAGCTGCATCTTCATCGAGATCCTGGGAGAATTCGATCTTCATGCGGCCTAGACCAGAGCGACCGAGGGTTTCGGCGATCGCCCTCTGCGTAGTGGTAACGGTCCGCTTATCTAGCGCGGTCAAACGCCAATCGACTTCGTAACGCGGTACGCCGAGGGAATCGGTTTCGCGACTGAGTAATATCCGGCTGTCTGGGTTAGGGGCCTGCTCAGAACGGGTGGTGACATCTAGTAAGACGGTGCGATTCATTCTTCTTCTAGGTTTTCTGCCTAGCTTCACTAAAAGCCGTTCTGGCATTCCTCGCAAATCTTTGAAAACAGCCGTCAAACTGCTAATAAATCCATCCGTCATTTGTGAATTTGGCCAGAACTTTAGGGTTGGATCGAACGTCGCACTATAGTTCAAAATCCTCTCCTTTTCCTGGAACTTTCGGGTTGGTGCGAGTGCCCCCATCGTCTCTGCCTTCTTAGCCTCATTCGTGTATAAAGCTGGATAGGATTCCAGATCGGGAATCAGAACAAGTCCAGAGCGGTGGAAATGGGGATGCTCCATAAAAAAGCGTCCAACTAAATCATTTTGATTCCCGATGCCTGCCGTCTGTTGCTTGTTAGAGGCCAGCATAATTCTTGGTATCTCAATCCCATTCATCGCGAGAATGAAGACCTTTGCTTCTGCCGAAAACTGCTTACCATCTAGGCAGGCAACCTTCAGGCGAGTGACGGCCTTTCCAGACTCATTCGTTTCGATTTCGATGACATTCGAGTAGAGATAAATGTCAGTATTTTGAGAGGTTTCAAAGACAGCCCGGTAGTCTTCCCCAAACCTTAGAATTGGGAAATTGAACTGCCACATTTTCGTCTCAATGTCTTCGCCCTCAAGTGGTAATGGCTTAAAATCAGGGTTTGTATTTTGTTGAGACAAATAATCCGTTTCATAATTGAACGGGTGGTCTAGTTTAAGGACAACCTGTGCCCGCTCGTAGTAGGGTTCCAAATCTTTTCGGGTAAAAGGCCAGCCACTATGAGGAACCCAGTCGCGCTTTTCAAAATCGATCTCATCAAACGGACGGCAAAAAGAGGCCCAGCGGTTGGTGTTGCCGCCTAAATATCGATCGAAAGACTTGTCGTCGATTACCTGATAATAGGGGACGCCGACGCTTTTTCCTTTACCCAAATCTTGACTGCCTGGGTCAGCCTCTAGGCCACCGCTCTCCAAGATACAAACTTTGTAGGACTTGTCTAAAAATTCTCGCGCAATTGTGATTCCAGCAGCCCCGCCCCCCACGATGCAGATATCGCTGTTGATGACCGAACCTTCAGCCAGCTCTCTTGCGTCAATAAACATAATCTCTCCCTCTAGATGCTCAGATAAGTGCTCAAGCACAATGAATTACATTTCATAGGGATATGCCCCTCCGAAAGCGCACATCCCCTAGAAAATAATTGCGTTTAACTACTTATGAAAGTGCTGCTAATGCGCAGATATCAACTTCGGTTTTGGACAGAACCCAGCCGTCTACCATGACGGTGCGTCCCTCGGCAAAATCGTTTCGCTGGCGACGATCAAACCATTCCTTTAGCGCTTGGGTGTTCATATTGGACAGCGCCTCGACTCCACCGCTACAGCTCAGACAAATTTCAGAAAGAATCGCATCTCGATGCAGGCTTTCAGGTATGCTTGACAAATAGGTTTTGCCGACGACTCTGGCATTTTCTCTATTGCTAAAAACCGACAGCAGATGTCGCTCCAGATTTCTGTCAGAGGTGCCGATAATCGTTTGGTTGGCCCTTCGATGAGAGAGGCCGGGAATAAGGGCGGCAAGACTGAAAAGAACAGCTTTTAGTACGGTGCGTCGTCTCATGGGAGGATCTCCTGATTCAAGAGCGATTGCTGGGGATGGCTGGATTAGAGGGAAAAGTTGCTCTCGTTAAAGTCTCCTGATAAGGAGAAGGGGCTGGACATCAATCGTCCTTTTACTTCAGTATAATCAAGCCTTTCGACGAAGAACAGCTAAGTTTTTCTGCTCATCATTTACGATAAGCTCAAAATGGGTATTAAGAGGTGCTTGATTTTTCCAAGATGCAATTCCCGTCCAGTCGGCCAGATAGTCAATTCTATTGCCTTCAGCATCAAATTTCTCATCGACAATGTAATGCGAAATCCTGCGCTCTAGCTTTGCTTGAAGAGCACCCGGATTAACCTTGCCATCCAAGTTGACCGTACGGTCATGGAAAAACCCCAGGGTGCCCGTCTGAATTGCGCCGACCCAGGCTGCTTCGGGCACGTTCTTTTGCACCCAGTTAACAACCTGGAAGTGTTGATGCTCTGTCCCGATTGCGTACAGTCGGATGTTAAGCAGAATGGAAAAGGTCAGCACTGCCGTTAGACTCAAGGTCAGGAGTTTACGGACATGGGTCATCCGGGCCAGCTTTTCTAGCCCAGCCATTAGGGCAAAGGACGTAAAGATGGCCATAAAGGGCGATAGAGGAAACAGATACCGGTCGACAAAGTGGGGCGCTCCAAAAAGGATGCCGTAGTAAGCTACTAGTAAGGTTGCCAGTGTACTAACGACGTACAGCAGCGATCGCTCGGAGGAATTCATCTTCGGCGCGGCGATCGCCAGGGCAGCAACATAGCCAATTACCAGCACAGACGTTGTCACCAGTGCTGGCATAAGTTGCTCAACTGCGTGAGGAATCGGCACGACGATCAAGGCGTATTCAAACAGCGAAAACGGCACCTCGACAAGATTCTGCCCCAGGGATGCGGCGTGAGATTGGGCAGTGCCACTGATGGGCGTAAAGCTGCCAAAGTTTATCTTGTTATGGAGCAACCAGGGGCTGATAACTAGTACCGCCAGGCTGCCCATGACTGTGGCTTCGCCAATCCGCCCGAGGAGCTGGGAGCGATTTTTTAAGAGTCCCAGCAGAACGTGGCAGCCGGTGATCGCAGCAATTAAGAACACGGCGTCAATTCTTGCCCAGGCCGTTAACCCCAGCAGCGCCCCGACGGCTAGGGACCGCCGCCAGGAAAATCTACTCTCTGGTGCACGGGAGGTTTCGTAGCGGTGCCAGAGGTAAACCGAGAGCAGAGTGCAGGCGGTATAGGCAACGGTTTCTAGGCAGTTCATGGTGTGGGGAACTGCAATGGAGCTGGAGTACCAGAGGGCTGCAGCCACTAGCGCGACTTGCTTACCCAATGCTCGGTGCTGGAGGGCATGACGGGCGATGCAGAAAAGCAGCCCGGCGCTCAGTGCCCCAATCAATGCCTGAACCAAAAGCGCGAATGCCACTCCTGCGGCCTTATTGCCTCCCAGGAGGTAAAATCCGATGGCTTCAACAAAATTGAACAGTGGCTGGGTGCCGTTCGTTGCGATAGTCCCGTTAGCCGTGCTCATACCGTTGCCCAGGGCGATGTTGCGCGCAATGGTCAGCATGAGATAGCCGTCTTCGGTGGGGAACTGCCTTAGGAGCCGACCGTTTTGATTGAGCAGGGGCAGCAGTCTTGAAACTGTACCTACGGTAAAGAAGAGGACTGACGTAATCGCAAACCCCTGCACTTTCGTTAGCGGTAGTTGGGCATTGATAGATGTAGTATTTTTCATAAAAATAGCAATCAGCATTTCGACCGCTTTACTTACAGCCAGGCACTGATTGAAAAGAAATTGTCTGGAGCGCTTACTCCGAAAAGATATCAGTACTGCGATAGGATTTTCACACGAAGTTTCTAGGAGCTTCCAGTTTTTCTTCCAAAGCTTTACTAAAGATTCATCCAGTACCCCGCTTGAGTTCATCGGACTTCATCTGAGTCGTTAAGCAACTTATTTTCTTGGGAGTGTGCGCCCACGTCGGGGGGCGCGCCCCACCATAGCGTCGTTTACTTGTGGCTACCCACTTATCCATAAACGGGCTGCGTTGCTGTTATCTAACGAATCTGTCCTGCCACCGGATTGGAATGAGATACGATACGCTGAATGTGGAATTTACGTAAGCAGCGATGGCCAGTGGATTTGTCCTGGTTATTCTAGTGTTGGTGTTGGGAGGTGTGATTGCAACGGCGGGCGATCGCATCGGCATGCGTGTGGGTAAGGCTCGCCTCAGCCTGTTTCGCTTGCGTCCTCGGCAAACGGCAACCCTGATCACCATTTTGACTGGAAGCGTGATTTCTGCGGCCACTCTCGGCCTCCTGTTCGCCGTTAGTGAGCAACTCCGCACGGGCGTTTTTAGGCTCAGAAGCATTCAGGAAGACCTCTCTGAGGCGCAGACCGATCTGGAGCAGGTGCAGGGACAGAAGCAGCGCATCGAAGAAGCCCTTGCCGATACTCGTGCAGAGCAGGAGGTCGTTGAAGAACGGCTAGAAACCACCAATCGCTCATTGCGAAATGCGCTCAACCGCCAAGAACAAACGGAGGCCGAACTGGCACAAACCCAAACTGAGCTGAGTCAAATCGAGGAGAATTTCCAGCAGGCCGAGGAGCAGCTTCGCCAGGTCACTAACCAGAAAGATGAGCTCAGTGCCGAGATTGCGGAACTACAGGCCGAACGGCGGCGCATTATTGCCCAGCAGGAAGCAGAAATCGCCAGGCGGGAGATGGAAATTATCCAGCAGGAAGCAGAAATTGCCTCAAAAGAAGAGCAACTCCAAATGCTAGAGTCCCAGCGATCTGTCTTGACTCAAGAAGTGCAGGCGCTTGAGCGGGAGCTCCAGGCGCTCCGGGAAGGTAACGTCGTCCTGCTCAATAACCAGCTTCTAGCGGTGGGCGTGGTCCGCGTCTCTGATTCGCTGAGCGCTCCGCAAGCGGTTGACCAACTCCTCCGCCAGGCCAATCGAAACGTTCTGCAGGCCGTGCTGCCAGGAACGCAGCCCGCTGATACCCAGGTTATCCAGATTACCAATGCTGAGGTAGAGGAGCTGATCCAGCAGATTAGCGACGGCCAGGACTACGTGGTTCAGGTTCTCTCCGGCGGAAACTATCTGGTGGGTGAACCCTGTGTACTGGCCGGGCAGCCCTGTATCCAGGTAGCCATTGAGGCTGTTCCCAACCAGGTGGTATTTAGCGAAGGAGAGGTGATTGCAGCGGCAACGGTAAATCCCACTCTGCTCACAAGCGACCAGCTCGTCGACCGACTGGAATTGCTGCTGGCGGCAGCTCAGTTTCGCGCTCGGCAGGCGGGTGTGGTGCGCGATACGGTGCAGGTGCCTGACGACCAGGAGCAGCGGTTGAGTGACTTCTTCGAGCAGCTCCGTAACTATGAACCCAGCGAGAGCGGATCACTGAGCATCCAGGCGATCGCCGCCAATGATATCTACACCGTCGGTCCCCTCAGCATCGAGCTAGCCGCCATCAAAGATGGTACGGTGATCTTCAGTACGGTTCAGGGGTTATCGGATGAATAGCCCGCATCGAGAAATCTTCCTAGGATTCGATCCCGGACGGGATAAATGTGGTCTGGCGGTTATGGGGGGCGATCGCCAGCTACACACCCACCAGGTTGTGCCAGCGGAACAGGCGATCGCCCAGGTCCAGCAGCTCTGTCAGGCTTTCTCTATCACCCAGATTGTCATGGGCAACCAGACCACGGCGGCGGACTGGCAGGCCCAGATCGAGGTAGCACTGACTGACGTGCCGGTGGCGCTGGTGGATGAACGCTATTCCTCGCTGGAGGCGCGCGATCGCTATTGGGAAATGTATCCGCCAAGGGGACTGCAGGCTCTGTTACCCCAGAGTCTGCGCCCGATTCGCCGCCCCATCGACGACATCGTCGCCATTTTGCTGATTGAACGCTACCTCAATGCTGGGCGGGCCGACGGGCTAACCAGCGGTAGAAAATGAGAGATTTTTGGAGTCGGGTGCCCCTTTTAAGGTATGGTGTCTAACGATCTGTTTGATCCATCGCCCATCTGCTGGTCGCCGGAGGCTAGTCGCTGCCGTTTATGATTGTTCTAGGCAATTCATGAAAGTTCATTTTTTATTACAGACTGTCTTATACTACCGAAGGATGCAAAAAGGAGAGGAACTTAGATGTCGGAGGCAGTGAGGCCCCTGACGGTGGCCAAGGTGAGGGTGCCCAAGGAACTGCTGGGGGCGGGAGCGGAGTTTTTGAATCCCAATCTGCTCATGTTCCTGGGGGCCGTTGGCACTGCCACCCTATCGGTGTTGGGCTACTGGTGCTGGGACTGGGCGAGCTGGTGCTGTTTTCTGCTCAACGTGCTGGCGCTGCACGTCGTTGGCACCGTGATCCACGATGCGTCCCACAACGTCGCCCATCGCAATCCCATCATTAATGCAGCTTTGGGGCACGGCAGTGCGCTCATGCTGGGGTTTTCGTTTCCGGTGTTTACCCGCGTTCACATGCAGCACCACGCGAACGTTAACGACCCGGAAAACGACCCGGATCACTTTGTTTCCACGGGAGGCCCCCTCTGGCTCATTGCCGCGCGATTTTTCTATCACGAGATCTTCTTTTTCAAGCGGCGGCTCTGGCGCAAATATGAGCTGCTGGAGTGGTTCCTGGCGCGGCTGGCGGTGGCGACTGTGGTCTATCTCGCCATCCAGTACGACTTTTTGGGGTTTATCTTTAACTACTGGTTTTCGCCAGCCCTGGTGGTAGGACTGGCGCTGGGGCTATTTTTTGACTATCTGCCCCACCGTCCCTTTAAGGAGCGCGATCGCTGGAAAAACGCACGAGTTTACCCCAGTCCCGTACTGAACCTGCTGATCATGGGGCAAAACTACCACCTCATCCACCACCTCTGGCCCTCCATCCCCTGGTATCATTACCAGACCGCTTACCGCGCCGTCCAGCCCCTGTTGGATGAGAAGGGATGCCACCAAACGCTGGGGCTGCTCCAGGGCAAGGACTTCTTCAGCTTTATGTACGACCTGTTCCTGGGCATCCGCTTCCACTCGCGCTCCTCCACCGCAGGTAAGGGATCTGCGGCTGAATAATGGCGCACCTCCCTACAGCCGTTCGGGGGCATGGCCAATCATCCAGGGGCGTCCACTTCTGGCACCTTGATAGCGGGGCTGACTGGGTTCCTGCTCCTGCCGTTTGACAATTCGAGGTTCCTTGCTGGAGGGGGCGATCGCCGACAGACTACCCTGGTTCAGGTTGATGCTCGGCGGCGAAAACACGCGCACCGCTACTTCTGAACAGGTCGGGCAGTGCATTGGCGTGGTGATCTCTGCTATCTTGCGCCACGCCTCAAACTCACCACAGGCTTTGCACTTAAATTCGTAAAGCGGCATGAAAGGCTCCTTTGCTAATATTCTCTCGGCTAAGATTTACTGAGGGGTCTGTCCGGTCCAGAGTCTATGGGCCAATCCATGGACCAACAAGAAAATCCAAAACCCCGAAGCACCAGTTTTTGGTAAAGGAGTTTTGGATTCTGACGCATTCACTGAAGCACTTGGTTTGACCTACACTGGGAGGATGCTCTGGTCAAAGATTTCCGTTGGGAGCGCCAGGGTACAGCAGGCGTTGGGAATATCCACAATACCGCTAATGCGACCTTCAACGGGGGCACAGCTCAGCAGCAGGTATGCCTGCTCACCCGTAAAGCCAAACTTTTTCAAATACTCGATGGCGTTCAAGCAGGCGCGCCGGTAGGAGACGTGGGCATCGAGATAGTACTGTTCGCCGGAAAACTCATCAACGGAGATGCCTTCAAAGATCAGGTATTCGGAGTAGCGAGGCTCCACTGGCCCTGGTTTGAAAATGGGGTTAACCAGACCATACTTTTCAACGCCGCCCTTGATGATATCGACGTGCAGATCGATATAGCCCGACATCTCAATGGCACCGCAGAAGGAGATTTCGCCATCCCCCTGGGAAAAGTGGATATCGCCCATCGATAGGTTGGCCCCGTCAACGTAGACCGGGAAGTAGATGCGCGACCCCTTAGAAAGGTTTTTGATGTCGCAGTTGCCGCCGTGCTCCCGGGGAGGCACCGTGCGAGCCGCCTCGGCTGCCACCCGATCAAACTCCGCGCCTTTCAACGTACCCAGCACCGCATTTTGCGGATTGGGCAGCGCTGCCAGAGGCGGAATTTCTGGCTTCCAGGCGGGACCGCCCTTATCTACCAGGGCTTTCTCCCGCTTGTTCCAGGTGGCCAGCAGTTCTGCCGAAGGGGCACAGCCGATCAGCCCTGGGTGGGTGATGCCCGCAAACCTTACCCCTGGAATGTGGCGGCTGCTGGTGTAAATACCTTGCAAATCCCAGCAGGCTTTGGCGGCTTCAGGGAAGTGATCCGTGAGGAAACCGCCACCATTATTGCGAGCAAAGATGCCCGTAAAGCCCCACTCATCCCCCGGCAGCGCCCCAATATCCAGCAGGTCAACCACCAGAATATCTCCCGGTTCGGCTCCCTCAACCCGAATGGGGCCACTGAGAACGTGAACGACGGTCAGATCGACATCACGGATGTCGTTGGGATTGTCGTCGTTTTTGATTTGGCCATCCGTCCAGTCTTTGCATTCAATGCGAAAAATGTCGCCTGGTTTAACAGAAACTACGGCGGGGATATCGGGGTGCCAGCGGTTGTGGCCCGGCACCTCCTGCTCGGACATGGGTTTAGTCAAGTCAACCTTGAACAGGGTTTCAGGCATATCGTTCACTCCTCAAAATAAGTCAATTTCCTCAGGAAAGGAACGGTCTTGAACTGGGCTTTGATCATGCCCCTTTCCCAGCAATTTCTAACCCAAATCCTGCAAAAACTTACAGCGGTAGCACTGAGATCCTAGGGTGCAGGCAGGGAATTTTGAAACATTTGAAACAACTGCAACAGTTACAACAGTAGCGGCTAAAACATCTGGCCAAATGTAACAAACGCTACGAAATGCGCCTTTGCCATAGCAAAATAGAGGCACTAAAAGCGCTTTGAAAAATTGCGCTGATCTACCTTCAAGATTCAATGGAACGTTCAATAAAAAGGGCCAGAGCATGGCCAAATCACGCTCTAGCCCACCTAGCAGCAAAGAAACAAAGAGAGTTGATATCAGGCTACCAGATTATCTGACGCACTTGGGCAGTTGATTTAGTAGATATGGCCCTACGGGCTAAGGTTTGAGGCTGATTGACTGACAAAAATTTGTGGCCCTCACCCCCAACCCCTCTCCCAGAGGGCTACTAAGTACACATAAGTCCTGAGCCCCTTGCTGTTCGGGCTTGTTGGGCAGCACCCCCCCCCCAAAACCACAACCGGGGAAAGGGGGCGCGGCAAAACAGAGTTTAAAAAACCCCCCCCCCAATTTTGTTTGTGGGTTGTTTTGGGGGCTTCTTCTCTGTGTGTGTTTTTTGTGTGGTGGTGGGTTGGGCCAAAAGCCCGAACAGCAAGGGGTTCAGGACTTATGTGTACTTAGTAGCCCTCTGGGAGAGGGGTTGGGGGTGAGGGCCACAAACTTTTGTCAGTCAATCAGTTCGCTCTGTCTGGCCTATGGGGTTTAGGTGGGCGGTGCCCACCCTACTTGATGAATAATCCAGGATAGGAGAAGTTCGGGCAGACAAGGGGCTTAAGCCCCTTGTTATGTGCAGCTTCACAGAAAAACGGTATAAGAAAATAATTTTGTTTAACTACAGAAACGGTTCGTTCACCATCTCATCTAGCCCCACCGACTGCAGTAGGGTGCTCCACTGGCTTTGCACGGTAGAATCATTAGGACGTAGACGGCGCAGCGTTGCTAGCGTATCTAGTGCCTCAAACCATACCCCTGCCTCCGCGTACATTTGAACGCGATCGCTCTCTGATACCGTCTCCAGGCGATCGCCCAGCCCCAGGGTGCTCCCATCCACGCGGCGAATCCAGCCGTTAGTGAACATATCGCCAGAGCGATCGGCAAAGTCGCAAATTAGGGAGAAATACCACTGGTAGTCTTTGCCTACTTCCAGGGGCGGCATACCGCTGCTTTCGGGAAGGCTAAGGCTAATAACGCCGGGCTGATCGACGATCGCAAAAGTGGTGACAAAAATCTCGTTATTGTTTTCGTCCAGCAGGACAAACTCTGCCGCTTCGGCGCTGATCTGGGGGACGTACCAGTAGAAGGTGGGGTAGTCGGCTACGGTTTGGCCAAAGTTAGTCTCAGGCATGAGCGCCATGAGTGGCTTGTCAGCACTGGAGCAGTCTCCCCGGGTGCCGCCCCCTTCCCGGCGGCCAGGCAAGCCCACCTGGGGAGGATTGTATTGCTGAGCGATCGCGGCCCAGGGAAACCCAACTACCAGCAGGCCAGCGGTTAGGGCGATCGCCCCAATTCGCCTGGGGAAATGGATATTGAGGATGGCTTTAGCTTGATGCATATTAGATTCCCGTATAGAGATAGTGACGCAGGTCTGGTGATGCCTCAGTCGTACATCCTACAAGGATGATTCACTTTGTCGGCAGCATGCTCCGTGCAATTGCAGAGATTTTAAGAACTCTTTACTCCTAAGACACGGTACACCTCCACGATCTGCCGCTTGCCCCGCAGAGGGATGCTCCCCCACGGCTCTACCTCAAATTCACCATCCAGTAGCTTGAGTGTCTCGTAGGCAATGAGGATGCGGCAATCGTCCGTCTGCCGCTCCTTGGCGCAGCTCTCCAATCGCGCGGCGGTGTTGACGCTATCGCCGATGACCGCATACTCCAGCCGTTCCCTGCTGCCCAAACTGCCTGCCACCACGGGTCCCGTAAAAATACCGACTCGCATCTGCACATTAGCTTGAATCTCCCCTCGCTCCAGCCAGCGCTGGTTAAGCTGTGTTAAGCCCGCTCGCATCGCCAGTGCACACCAAACAGCGCATTTAGCATCCGTGGCGATCGTGTCTCCCGGAATCGGCACCCCAAAAACTGCCAGCAGTCCATCCCCGGTGAACTTGTTGACAATGCCGCGATTGGCTTTGACCGCTGCGGTCATCTCGTCAAAGTATTCGTTCAGCCAGTCCATGAGGTCGCTGGGCCGTAGACTTTCTGCCCGTCCGCTAAAGTTTTTGATGTCCGAGAACAGCATTGTAGCCGTAACGAGTTCTCCCGGCAGCTTGCCTCCTTTAAGCAGGCGATCGCGCGATTCCCACAAAGCCGTGGCAATTTCGGGGGACGTACTTTGCCCTAGGAGCGTCATCACCATCCGCTGCTGCTGCTGGGCCTGATGTCCCCGATAGGTAATCACAATTCCTAATGTGCTAAGAGCCGCGACTGCCGGAGCAATGATGGGCAGCCAGCGATAGGCCAGAAAACTGCCATAGCCACTAGCCAGGAGCATGCCTACCAGCAGCGCGATCGCCAGCCCCAGGGATAGGGGACGCCGCACCGCCCAAGCCAGACTGCCGCTCAGCACGGCCCAGGCCCAGATCCAGAGCAATTCGCCCCACTCCGGCAAAAATTGAAACAGGGGGCGCTGCCCCAGAGCCGCATCTAGAATCTGGCTGACCATCTGGGCATGGATGACCACCCCTGGCAGCTTGTAATCACGAATTTGGGAGTCAGGAGAACTTTCGCGGTTGCTGTAGGGGGTGAGAAACAGGTCTTTCAGCGTCGTTGCCGTGGTGCCGATCAGCACAATCCTGTCCTGAATGAGGGCCGGATCTACCCGGTCTTGAATCACGTCCGTGAGGGAAACCAGGGGAGCCCCATACCCCGGCGAGCGAAAATTCAGCAGAACCTGATAACCCCGAGTATCTGCTCGATGATAGCCGCCAGCATGGGGCACGAGGGGAACAAAGGTGGCTGCCCCCAGCATCATGTCGTCGACGTTGTCTGGGCTGGGCTGGGCCTCAATGGCTTCTCCACTCAGGTATTTCAGCGCCAGTCGCAGCGCAAACGAGTAGAAGGTGGTTTCCTCGACTGAAGCAAACAGCAGGTTACGGCGCACCACCCCGTCAGCGTCCAGCACAATGTCGTTAAAGCCAACGTTGGCTGCGGGAACGCCCTTCGGAGCGGGAATGGTGTCCTCAGGGGTATCTCCCAGCTTCTTGATCACGACTACGTTTTCAGCCGCCAGCTCAGGGATCAGATCTTCCTGACCAGGGGGATTGGGAATGTCGCGATGGAGATCGACGCCGATGGCGCGAGGCTGGTAGCGCTGCAGGTTCTTCAGGGCTGTTGTCAGCACCGCATCCGAGGGCGACAGCCGCCACTGCTCTCTGATATCGCCTTCCGTAATGCCCACAATGAGCAGCCGAGAATCGGGGCCAGCGTCCCGACGAAGCTGCACCATGCGATCGAAGGCGACCAGCTCAAAGGGATGGATCTTACCGGCTTGCTTGAGCATTAATACCAGAGTGGTGGCTGCCAGGCTAGCGCTGAGAACGACCGACAGCGCTACTAATTGGCTGGGACAAATGTGCCCAAGCCGGACCCGACCCCTCTGGTAGAGTTGCGTAAGTTTCACGGATTTTTCTGCCCTGAAATGGCGGTTGGCCCAAACGGTTCTGGAAATGGACAGGCTGCCCTTGGCTTGTGACACTCCTCTCCATTTCCTTCTTCAAGAATGGGGGCGAATGTTCTGGACGGTTTAGCGAGGCAAATGGCGATCGCCCATTTTTAAGCGTGGTCGCCCCGCACCAGAATCACTGTGCAGCTACTGTTCCGGGCGATGGTTTCAGGGATATTGCCCTTAATGGCCTGCTGTAGCAATCCTTCCCGACTTGCGCCGATGACAATCACATCTGACTGCTCTTTCCAAGCCAGATTCAACACCGTATCGCTGATCGAGGTGCCCCAGGCCGGGCGGCCAATCACAGGGCAGGTCAGCTGCTGATTGAGCTGATTGGTGGCCCGCTGGAGCGGAGTCATGGGGTCAAGCGCTGATTCCATTGAGGGAAACACCTGACACACCTTCACTTCGGGCGACTTGCTCAGGGTGACCAGGGCAGGCATCAGCTTCAGAGCCTGCCGGGAATTGGGTCCACCCGCGACGGGCACCAGCCACTGCTCGAAGGTGGGGTTGAGGTTGAGCCGCACCACCACAACGCCGCAAGGTGCTTGGCGAATCAGGGTATCGACGACGCTGCCAAACACCCGCCCCGGCGTTTTGGTCTTCCCGCGCCAGCCCATGATCATTTGGTCAATGTGGCGCTCTTTAATCATTTCTAACGTTGCCTGGGCTACGTCGTGGGCCACGCGAATTTGGGTATGGATAGGCAACTGCCACTCCTGCCCCAGCTGCTCGGCCTCCTCCAGCAGACGACGGCTGGCTGCCGTGGCGACAGCGGTTTCGGCGGGAGAATAGCTGCGGGGAACGGTAATCACCTGCAGACACTCGATCTCATAGTGGCGATCGCGGGCAATGGCTGCCGCCAGCTTCAGCAGCAGGGGAGCCGTTGTAGGATTGCGCAGGAGGACCAGCAGACGACCGTTGCCGATGGCGGGCGATCGCGTCTGATAAACCGGGTAGGACGGCTCGGGCTGCGGTCCAATGCGCTGGGCTCCACCGCTGAGCTGGTCTGACTCGGCGCGGATGATGTCGGCGCGGGTAATAATTCCCACCAGGCGATGGCCCTCCGTCACCGGCAGGCGGCTGATCTTGAAGCGATTCATCACAAACAGCACGTGGGACAGAGGGTCGGTCGGCTTCACCGTCACCGGCTGGGGAGTCATGATGTCCGCCAGGGTAGTGGCCTCTAGATTGCTCCGATGCCGGGAGGTGTCTGCCAGGTCAGCCTGGGTGACGATACCCACTAGGCGGCCCCGATCAACGACGGGAAATCCTCGATGGTGCGATCGCGAGAATGCCTGCATCACCTCGCTGCGCGTCATACGGCTGGCCAGAGTTTCCACCCGTGACTGCATCAACTGAGCGGCGGTGAGCTCCGTCAGGTGAGTGCCCCGGCTGTCGTCTCCCTCCTGGTCAAGGCTAATGCCCTGGAGCGCCAGCAGCCGATTATAGATAGAGCCGCTGTAGATCAGGTCGGAGGTAAGGTAAGCGATCACGGAAGTGATCATCAGCGGCAGCACCAGATTAAAGTCGGTGGTCATCTCAAATACGATGACGATCGCCGTCACCGGGCCTTTAGTCACCGCGCTAAAAAAGGCTCCCATCCCTGCCAGGGAGTAGGTCGCCGTTGAACCAATGCCCGGCGGCAGCCCCAGCGGAATGCCCACATAGGTTTCCAGAAATTGGGCGGCAGCACCCACCATGAAGCCCAGGGAAGAGCCGAGAATCAGGGCCGGGGCAAAAATCCCTCCCGGTGCGCCGGAGCTAGCAGCTACCAGGGTGAGGATAAATTTAACCACAAAGCCAATCAGCGCCAAGTTCCAGGCAATCTGTCCCTGGCTAAAAAATTCCGGCAGAGCCGTATTATCCCGAAATTCCAGGGGCAGCATCATGGTCATCAACCCCGACACCAGCCCCGCTAGCCCCACTTTCCAGGGCAGTCGCAGATGAATGACTCGCCGATTAAACTCAGTGCTCACAAAGATGCCCCGGCCAAATAAGGCCCCCAGTCCGCCAGCGAGCAGCCCCAGCACCATAAAAAAGGGCACGTCTTGTAGGGAGACATCGGTGAGAGAGGTGACGATCTCCGAGTTGAGGCTGAGGCCGCGATCGCCTAGAATCCGGGCTACCACCGCCCCGATAAACGAGGCCAGAATTGCCGTTCCCAGGGTCAGTCCAGAAAAGTCCTGCAGCAGCTCTTCAACCACAAACAAAATGCCTGCGATGGGAGCATTGAATCCCGCTGCCAGCCCCGCCGCTGCCCCCGCCGCCAGGAGCTGCCGCCGATATTCGGGGGAAGTGGGAATCCAGCGGTTGAACTGGGCAGCCAGAGCCGCGCCCACCTGCACCGTAGGCCCCTGGCGTCCGAGGTTCAGCCCCGATCCCATCACCAGCACCACCCCCACCAGTTTGACCACCGCGACCCGCAGATTCAGCGTCACGGGCACATTGGCCAGGGCTGCTTTCACATGGGGAATTCCGCTCCCCGCCGCTTCTGGCGCAAACCGTTCTACCAGCCAACCCGCCAGCCCACCGCCCACCAGTCCGATGAGGGGCAGCGTCCACCACCATTCCGGCTCGCTGGAGAGGGCGATACGCCAGCCACCCAGCCACCCAGCCCCTTGGCGCAGCAGCACAGCAGCTAGACCAGACACCAGACCAATCACGCAGGCTTCAAAAATTGCGATGCGTTTGGGCCGGATTGAGAGATGGCGAAGTTGGCGATAGAACTGAATGAGCTGCATGAGCCCTACTGTTACCCCTAAAACGATGAGCCAGGTTGCCTCAGAAACTCAGTCTCCGCAGGCGTACTTGGGCGTCCCAGGATGGCGTTGCGGTGGGGGAAGCGGCCAAACTGTTCAATGACGGCCCGATGGCGAATGGCGTAATCGAGAGCATCGGCAAATTCGGGATGGTGGGCAACCAGGTGGCCAAAGAGATCAACTGCCTGCTGCTGGGCGATCGCATCCTCGCAATGCTCCAGGGGAAAGTACAGGAACAGCCGCTGGATCGGTGGCAGCGCCTGGTCAAACCCCCGGGCGATCGCCTGCCGCGCAACGGAAAGAGCCTCCGCATCAGTGGCGAAGGCTCTGGGGTCTTTTCTGAATAGATGTCGCGGAAACTGGTCGAGCAGCAGCACCAGCGCCAAACTGCCCTCCGGTGTAGCACTCCAATGGTTAAGGTCGCCATGACTGGCTGCCTCATAGGTTAGCCAGAAGCGATCGCGCACTGCCTGGTCGACTTCGGGAGACTTGCGGAACCAGATTTTACGGCGAGCCTGATAGCGAGTGTCGTCGGTTGCGGGATTGCCGAACCAAAACGTGAGAATATCGTCGACCTGTGCCATCCTGTTTACTCAAGCTGCACTGGATTTGTTTCCTCCTCGACTGCTGGAGTGGTCTGCTGGCGAAACCGCTCGCGCTGAAGCTCCCGGAAGTTATCGGCTTCGGTGCTGATGTTTTCCTGCCGCTGCCGATAAAACTCGTCCATCGTAGTCCCGTTGCCCAGCTGCATCCGATGGATGAGCTGATATAGATCGGTCTGACTGCCCTCGCCGCCTTCGAACAGGCCGGAGCTGTCGTCCGTCGTGCGGAAATCTTCGAGGGGGTCAACCTCCTCGCCAACCTGGGCCAGCCCCACCGTGGGCAGAAGAACGATACCGGAAACGGTACCCACCAGCAGGGAGGTGAGCAGCGATCGCGGCGCTCGTACCAATCTTGTGGAATAGGCAGTTGCAGTCATAACTTGTCCAGACGCACTTGCGTAGAGTGAAGGGATTTCAACACCATTCAACAATTTTTGACGTGATTCGGCAAGAATTTGTGCCAGGTGCTCCCGCCTGTCGTCCCAATTTCGTGGGAAAGCCTAGTCGAGAGTCGAGGTTTCTCCAAGAAATTCCCGGCATCAGCGCTAGGCGAAGGTGCGGCGCAGCAGCGAGCGAATGCTGGAGAGGGCGATCGCATCGAAGCCAACCAGCACCAATAGCGCTGCTCCCAGAGTCACCTCCCCAAAGGGAGCCTGCATCACCACGCTGGCAAACGACCAGTCGGCGTGGGTGTAGACATAGCGAATCGGTTCGATAGCGTAGCTGAGGGGGTTCAGGGAGGCTACCCACTGGAGCCAGGTGGGCATAAACGACAGGGGAGCCAGGGCGGTGCTGGCAAACAGCAGGGGCAAGTTGGTAACAAAGATGACGGCAATCAGCTCGACGTGCCCCGGTAGAGCGAAGGCCAGGGCCAGGCTCAGGCCCGTCACCCCCAGCACCAGCAGCAGTACGATAGCCGTGACTAGCAGCAGCCCGCCCACCCCCGGCAGCCC
>JBHJGR010000333.1:0-2417 GCA_050331615.1 Elainellaceae cyanobacterium | reverse complement strand
TTCCTGGGCCTGGGTCTGGCCGCTGCCCGGCTCGAAGACGCGATCGATGCTGCGGCGTTTTTGCAGGGCATCGTAGTCATCCCACAGATCAGCGGCGAGGCCAGCGGCGTAGGCGGCTCCCTGGGCGGTAACGTCGATCACCGCCGGACGTTCGACAGGAATGCCCAGCACGTCAGCCTGGTACTGCATCAGGAAATTGTTCTGGCAAGCGCCGCCGTCTACCTTCAATAGATTCACTGGGGTGCCGCTGTCTTCGTTGACGGCGTCTACGACTTCCTTGACCTGGTTGGCGATCGCCTCCAGCACTGCCCGCACCATGTGTTCCCGCTGTACGCCTCCGGTGATGCCGAGGAATGCGCCGCGAGCCGTCATGTCCCAGTGGGGCGCACCCAACCCGCTGAGGGCCGGAACGAAGTAGACGCCGCCATTGTCCGCCACGTTTTCCGCCAGCGGTTCCGTATCGGCAGCGGTGGTGATGATTTTCAGACCGTCCCGCAGCCACTGGATACAGGCTCCGGCGGTGAACATACTGCCCTCCAGGGCGTAACCGATTTTAGGCTGGCCGTTGGAGGTAGACTCACTCCAGGCGACTGTGGCCAGGAGCTGGTTGTCAGACCAGGCAATGTCAGATCCGGTATGGGAAACCAGGAATGCACCCGTGCCGTAAGTACATTTGAGGAATCCCGGACGGTTGCACCCATGCCCAAACAGCGCCGCCTGCTGGTCTCCCAGAATCGCCATAATGGGAATTTCTACGCCCAGAATGGACGGGTCCGTGTGGCCAAACAGCCCCAGACTGGGCTTGATCTCCGGCATGAAGTGGGCCGGGATGCCAAACAGCTTCAGCATGTTTTCATCCCATTCGCTGGAGGCCAGGTTCAGCAGCATGGTGCGGCTGGCGTTGCTGTGGTCGGTGGCGTGGACCTTGCGCCCGGTCAGGTTCCACAGCACCCAGGTGTCGATGGTGCCCGCCAGAATCCGATCCATGTCCAGAGGCGGGTCCTGAATGTGTGCGGCCTGCTCTAGCAACCAGGCCAGCTTGCTGGCAGAGAAGTACGCATCGAGTACCAGGCCGGTGCGATCGTGCACCAGGTCAGCCTTACCCTCTGCCCGCAGTTTCTTACACAGGGGAGCGGTGCGCCGGTCCTGCCAGACGATGGCGTTGTGCAGCGGGCGGCCTGTCTCCTTATCCCACAGCAGACAGGTTTCCCGCTGCACCGTTAGACCGATGGCGGCAATCTCCGAAGGTTCAATCCCGGCTTTATGAATGGCGTTTTTCATGCCAATGGAGATGTCGTCCCAGATTTCGCGGGGGTCGTGCTCCAGCCAGCCCGGTTTGGGGTAGTACTGCGTGAGTTCCTTATAATCCTGGCCGACAATCTGGCCTTCTGAGTTAAACAAAATGGCGCGGTTGCCCGTCGTCCCTAAATCCAGGGACATGATGTAATGACCGTTTTTCATAGCAGTTATTGAATTGTGTCGGTACGTCTTCGAGATCAGCCTAACGGATCTCACCGACCACCGCGAAACTCCCCCAGGGAGGGTTAACACTTATTGACCCGAATTTTCCTGTAGGGTGGGCACTGCCCACTCAACGGATCAAAATCTGCTCGTAGGCGGCTCCCGCTCGCTCCCAGGTGTAGGTGGTTTCGATGAGCGATCGCCCCTCCCGCGACAGGTTCTCCCGCAGCACCGGATCTTCAATCAGGCGGCAGATGGCTTCTACATACTCGTCGGGTGTATTGGCCCGCAGTGCCCGCAGGGGCTGGTTTGGTTCGTCCACCGAGAGACCTTCCAGACCGCGATCGCTCCCGACCACCGGCACCCCTGCCGCCATCGCCTCCAGAGTTTTGTTCTTAATGCCAAACCCCGTGCGCAGGGGCACCACGCAGGCAACCGCCTGGTGCAGGTAGTCCACCACCGAGGGGACCGCTCCCGTAACCGTGACCCCAGGGGCACGACCCAGCTTCAGGGCGGCATCCGTAGGCCGTGCCCCGACAATACTCAACTGTAAACCGGGATAGCGCTGCCGCAGCAGGGGCATGACTTCTTCTACAAAAAACTTGGCCGCATCTAGGTTGTGGGTGCTGTCCATCGCGCCGACAAACACCAGGCGATCGCCCCCCGGATCGGCAGCTCGCAGGGGGAATCGCACCAGATCTACACCGTTGGGAACCACATGGACGGGGACGCCGGGGCAAAGGGCCGTGAACTCCTGCCGGTCATCAGGGGTCGTTACCACCGCCGCCGAGAACTGACGCTGATAGCGGGTTTCGTAGCGACGCACGGTGGCCAGGTAGAGGCGATCGCGCCCCGGCTGTTCCGCCGCCCCTACCCGCAGGTGGCTGAGCATGGACGGATAGCTGAGGCTGTGGGCGTTGAGCACCGTCCGCACCCGCCGCCGCCAGGACGGACGC
>JBHJGR010000332.1:0-3154 GCA_050331615.1 Elainellaceae cyanobacterium | reverse complement strand
TCCGGGAAGCGTACCTCCAGCGCGACCGCGGGCGAGGACGGCATCGTCACCTCATGGAAAAGTGTTTTGCGATCCGGGCGAGCTGAAGACGCCTCCGCCTGGCGCTTCTGACGACGCTGCTTCAGCCAAGACACAAACGTACTGTAGACAAGCCCCTCACGACGGGCAAAAGCCGCCTGAGTCAACCCGCTCGCATCATACAACTCCAGCAATCGCTCACGCTCCAAGCGACGCTCAATCCGCCGCACCCCACAATCGCGATTCAAACCCGTCTCCACCAAATCCACTTCCATCAACCGACATTACCAGAATCGAACGCCATCGGTAAGGGGGACGAAGCCCGGACGCTTACAATTGACCGGTGGTCTCCCATCGTCTCTCAAGGTAATATCCGCCCTTCCCGCAGCGCGAGGCACGACACCCCGCGTTGCGAACGTTACCTTCTGCGAGCCGGCAGCGGGCAGCCTCCTGTCTCGAACTTGGGCCCGTTCCTGCTGGCTGGCGCGTCAGTAGTTCAAATGCTCAGCAGCTCGACGGCGTTCTGCGGAAGGGCTTCGGTCAGGAGGGTGTTGCGGAAGTCGCCTGTGGCGGGAATTCTGGCGAGGGTAATGCCGAGGCGTTGGCAGGCTTCGCGCCAGGCGGCGAAGTGCTCCTGGTAACGGCGGCGGTAGCGCTGGAGGTCAGTCTCCGAGAAGTTGCGGGGGTACCGTTCGCCGCCTTCGCATTCGACTAATTCGCAATGGCCGAGCCATGACGGGTCGGCCTCAGTGGCAACCCAGGGAGCTAGGATCAGGGCGTGGCTTCGGCTGGCCGCGAGGAGATGGCCTAGCGCTTCCGGTTCTCCCGGGAAAAGCAGGTCGGTTACGAGTACGCGCATGGCCTGAGGTCGCCAGGGCACCCGCTCGAAGGCCGGAGCACGGGGCGCTTCGGCGGCAGCCTCGGCTAACCCCAGCCGGCCACTGCGGATCGCTTCCCGGCTGATCTCCTGAACCCCACCCGGCCCGACGCCGTAGGCAGACAGCTGGGCGTTCGTCTGCAGGGTACTCAAAGCGGCGAAAAAAAACAGCTCGAGGCCGCGGCGCGCTTTTTCCGGCTCGTAGCGCATGGAGTCAGACGCATCGAGAACGAGATCGACGCGCGGGCTGACTTCCTCGCGGTACAGTTTCATCGAGTAAGAGCCGGTGCGGGCGTAGGCCTGCCAGTTGATGTAGCGCGGGTCGTCGCCAGGCAGGTACTGCCGGTGGTCCTGAAAGTCGATCGAGCTGCCCACGCCGCTGCCCGCCCAGTTTCCGGCGTGTCCACGCCAGGTTTCACGGCGGAAGGGCAGGCCAAATTGAGCAGTGGCGCGCTCGGCTTCCCAGATGGCGACGTTACTCAGTTGCACCTCGGCGTTCGCAGTGGGGGTTTCGGCCATGGGTTCGGGCTTGGAAAGTGGTTAAGCCTCCGCTGAAGCGGCGGATTGATCTGCCGTGCCCGACGACGGCTCGCCGCTGAACAAACGACTGTCGCGAAGGCTTCTCGCTTCCGCCTCGAGCATCGCCTCGGTTTTGCGCCAGCGGGCCGCCGCAGCCAAGCAGAGGAGCAAGCTCGCCAGGGTCGTTAAACTGTTTCCCATAAGAAAAATCATGCGGAGCTGCTCCCACTCGCGCTCGTTTTCCAAAGCGATCGAATAAACCAGCCCCGCCTGCGGCAGGATGCAGAGGACGGTTTTCGTATCGAGGTTCTGAGTTTCATCGACCAGCAACAATAGCAGCGCGACGAGTATCGCGATTAGTTGAATCAGCAGAAAAACCCGGAGATTCGAGGTACGGCGGAACGGCACAAATTCGAAGATTGCCCGCGGGAGAAACAGACAGCCCAGTATCGCGATTGCCAGCAGCGTTATCGTGTCGTTTACGCCAGCCAAATGTTTAGCGCCGGCAAGTTGCTCCTCCCAGATGACCAGCCCCATAAAACCCGCAAACGTCACGAGGACAAAGATCAGGGCGCTCGGCCAGCCCGGGTACAGCAGAAAGCGCCCGACGGCTCCGTAGCGCAGCAGCTGCAAGTAAACGCCCGGCAGGCGGGGCGGCTCGTGCATCATCGAGCTGATGGCCACGATGGTAATCATGGCACCCAGAAACAGCATCAAGGCATTCCCGGTGTTCCGATGTACCATCAGAGCTGCAACGGTGACCACAAAAGCGGCGAGCACGATCCAGCGTTTGCTCGTTTCGTGGTTTTGCGCTTCGTGGCTGATGCGGCTCGCGGCAAATTCCAGCATCAGTAGTATCAGCAGAAAGGCGAACACCACAACGAGTAACCAGGCCATCCAGCCTGCCGACGTCCCCGTACCGGAAAACGCGAAGCCCCGAAGGGTGGCGATGACCAGGTTGAAGGCAACGATTGACGCCCCTACTGCTGCACCAAATCGCAGGAAAGAGCTCCGCACAACCGACAGGCATACCGCTAGAGCCGTAAGCATGAGAGAGCCTCCGATAACCTGCAACAAGGTCAGGATTTCCAGGACCGGATTGACGGACCCAACGAAATACCGAAGTGCCATGTAGGGTAGCAACGACACGACCACCAACAACCCCTGAACGTTTAGCGACAGCCACTTCCCCAGCACAATGCTCCGCGAATGCAGTTGAGAGATCTGCAGCAGATCAAGCCGTGCCTCGCTGCTCTCTGTTGCCAGGGCATTAATGCCCGTGAGGGGTATGCCCACACAAAGATAGAGCGCCAGGATGTTCCAGAAGACGACCCGGCTGTCATCATAATTACCATAACTGGCGGCCATCCCAAAGGTAACGAAAAGGATCATGACCACCTGCACCGCCACGAAGACCGCCAGGAACTGCCGGGAGCGTACCGCCTGCCGGAGCTCCCTAAGCAGGACCGGATTAAGCCAGTCGGTGAAATCGCGCGCGGAAAAGAAGGTTCGAAAGGTAGCAGCAGGATTCATGGTGCCGGGAATCAGGAGGCTGGTTTGATTTCAGAATTTGGGGTCGCGGCCGTTTCGCAACGGGAATTCGGCACCAGAGGCAGATCCCGCCTCGGCCGAAACCGATAAAGGGTTTCATAGTAGATGTTTTCACCAATGGTTGCGGCCAACTGGCAATTGGCATCACGCAAAGCCTTGCGGATGAGATAAACCCCAAACCACCCAATC
>JBHJGR010000331.1:0-3418 GCA_050331615.1 Elainellaceae cyanobacterium | reverse complement strand
CGCTTCAGGGTAACGGGGGTAAACTTCGGTTCGCCCAACAGCAAGCGCACCTGATCATTGACGCCTCCTTCTCGATGGGGAGTCGATTCAATATCGATACCGATACTTGAACATTCACTGAAAGAGGCTTTAATGGTGCTTTCCATTTCGATATAGAATCGATTGCTGGAAACATAGTTTTTTCCTCTAATCGCTTCATCCGCCATCGCTATCTCCGCTCGTTGTTCTAGACCTCAATAAAGCTAGTGGGGCATCCCCACCCTGGCTAGTTACAGCCGATGCGGCCAGTCTCCCGATCGCTCCCGCTGTCGCCAAACTTCCTCTGTCAGTAATTCGTAGATGCGATCGCACAGTCGCTGCATTTCAGCGGGATTTTCTAAAAGAAATGGCGTCCATTTTTTCAAAAGCTCGATATCACTCATTGGCTTCATCCCGCTCCTGTGACCAAACAAAACTCCATAATTCTTGCATAGGGACCGTTGGCACTAATCCAGCCTCACTGATCAGGTACTGGGCTTCCTGGGTGGATAGAATTTTCCCGACCGCCTCTCCCGCCTCAGAACCTTGCTGGTAAACCAGCGCCAGCTCATAGCGTAGCGGGTAGTCCTCGGGCAAATTGACGTAGTAAAGTCCCTTAACACCACAGAGATCAATGTTGGTTTGCATGGGTTGATCGGTGACCTGCATCAGAGGCTGAGCGCTGGATGCAGCATCATTGCCAATCGCCAGAGGATAGACCGAGCACTGGCCATGAGCGCGACTCAGGCGATCAAAGCCAATACTGATACGCCCATCGGCGTCATCGGAATTTTCATAGGCAAAGAACATTTTTTCATAGAGATTTGATTTCAGATCATACTCGCGAGTGAGGGTGCGATCGCGCTCACTCGCCTGCTGTTGGAGTACTTCGAACCGCCGAATCAAGTCCGGGTCATTGTCCAACACTTGTTCTTTGAAAAGCTGAATGGTGTCTCGGTTGATCGGTTCAGATTCGTCGGGAAAGTAGAGCTGAACCGGAATTCCTCTAAGTTCTGCTGCATTCAAATCTTCGCTGGTATAAAGCTCGCGCAACTCCTCCAAAGAAATATAGCCATCGAGCCGCTCTGGTACGTTTCCAGTAACGTTGTAAGCATCTCGAAAGGGTACCAAAACGGTCAGGCCATCATAGGCGATCGGCTGACTCGTCAGGTCTGCGGGCAGGCTTTCCGGCAGGCGTACCAAACCGATATTTCGAGGCGACTGCTCGACAAACCGCAAAACTCCCTGCCGAGAGCGGAAACGTGATTGGTCGGACCGGAGCCACCGGAGGCTGGGATGCCGTTCCTCAATTTCGTCCATCAAAGGCAACGGCGTATAACCTTCGCCTAGTTCGGAGACGCTCGTTTGAGCATCGGCTACGGGATTGAGCATCGTCCGAAACATGGCCGCCTGCCATGCGCCGCCTGTCTCGACCCGATACTGAATCGGAGCGCTGGTAACGGGGATTGCCGATAAGTATCGCGCCTCGTCTGCAATTTCTTCTTCGGGCGATAAAGTTATGGAAGCGTTTGGCTCGCGCAGAAAGAGCCATGCCCCAGCTCCCATCAAAAGTAGCACCAGTGCCGCCATTAGTAGGCCCCAGCGAGCCAGCCAGGGCGATCGCCAAGCACTCCCCTCCCTCGCTGATTCCCCCAACGTCTGTGATTCAGTCGGAGCCATTGTCGGCAGGTCTCGCAGCGCCTGCAAAGCCTCATCCGCAGTTTTGAACGGTGTTTCTTCCTGAACCAGGCGGCAGAGAACGTGATACAGAGGTTGATCGCTAAACGTTTGCCGGATCCGATCGGTGCGGAGTCCGAGAATTTCACCGGTATCGGGATTAACCGCATGGCCCGCAAGCTGAAAGCCAATTCGCCCCAAATCCTGCAAATCATCCGAGGTGCTGCCCAAGTCTTGAGCCGTTTGGGCGATCGCTCCATGAAACCTGGGCGAAGCGGGCGGATGAATCAGGTGTTCCCAAAGCAGCAGGTCAGTGACGTGGATAAAGAATTGGCGATCGCTGTTCACCCCAGCCAGGTCAGTCTGGCGGATAAACAGGCTATCCAGGCTCAGGTTGCCGTGGGGAATGCCCCGCTCGGTGTGACTCGTTGAAAATTGAATGCGGCAGACCGTGTGCAGAAACTGGAGGGTTTGCAACACCTGCCGCAGCACTTCCCGAATCTGCGATGGGTGGAGGCTGCCGTGCTGAGCAACGTAGTCCCGCAGCGAAAGGCCGGGGAGGGGCTTGGCCACCAGGTAACATCGGCCCGCTGTTTCTATATCGGCAGGATCAAAGGGGGGCGCAAATGCCTCAACCAGCCGCAGCAGGCGAAAATCCCGGCCTTCACCTGGCCCGTTTAAAGTATTGAGGTTAAAGTTCACCAGCCGCGCGAATGCTTTTTGGCGGTCCTGGATTTCGGTGGAACTAAAGTCAGTTTCTGACAGCAAGTATTCCTGAATGGTCACCCGCTCATCCGCCTGATTGGTCGCCTCATACCAGCGCACCCAGGTCACTTCAGCCGCTCCCGTCCGCCGCGCAATGGGCCGACCCATCTCGTACCGATACCAGTGACTGCCCCTCAGAGGTTCCCCCTCGGCCAGAAGCGGCACAGGCGGCGGCATCCAGCCCAGCCCCTCGGTTGGGTTTGGGTCCAACTCATCCAGCCCATCCTCCAGCAAAGCGTCTGAAGGCTCTGGCGCTGGAACGTGTTGGGGTGGATGGATCAGCGTGGCCGTCGCGGGACTGGCTAATGCACCATTTGACTCAGGAGCATACGAAACGGAGGCCGCCTGTGTCGTACGGATATCGCTCGTGGATGAGCCATCCTCCTGGGATTGATTCTGATTCTCTCCACCTGGCAGTTCCGCGTTCTCATAGGCAGAGCGGGCTTTTTTTAGAGCCTGCATCCGCAAAATAGCGCCGGGATGCTTAATAAAGGTGCGAATTTCTCTAAACTGACGCGAAATTAGCTCGACAATATCGGGTAAACGCCGACTCATGAACTACCCCTCCCCAACGCTGAGGGTCGTCAGAGAAGGGGCGTTGGTGTCAGGTGTAGAGGCGCTGGTGGCGTTCGGGTCGGTGTCCAGATCGTTGATCCGGCGATACAGATTGTATAAAAAGTTCAAATCGGCGGCAAACAGTCCCTCAATCAAAGCGGGATTCACATCCTCAAGGGTTCCAAGCCGGGTAATGACTCTAGACAAGATAATCACCGTGGCGTAGGCGGGATTGGCCTGCACCCTTGGGTCCCGCAGCGGCACGATTTCGTCGGCGGCTTTTGCCAATCGCATGATGCCGGTTCGGTGCAGGTTCCCTTCGCCGTCCAGGTAGCCCTTTGGTAGAGTGAATTCAAATTCGGTTTGAAACATGGGTTTAGAAAAGATTGGAACTGTTAGCAAA
>JBHJGR010000330.1:0-19869 GCA_050331615.1 Elainellaceae cyanobacterium | reverse complement strand
CCTCCCATCCCAATTCTGGGCGATCGCCCGAATCCTGAGCGATTTCCAGGAACAAATTGACCTCGGTCGCACAGCCGTCCTACCTGCATCCTCGCCCAGATGTCATTAGCCTGCCAAAAACTCGGCAAAGGGCGTTCCCTGCAGGGCAGTCACCAGCTCGTCATAGTTTTGAACAATGTCAGCAATGCGATCCGACGACGTGCGCTTGAGCTTGGATTTGGCAGTCACAGACTCCACCCCCAGGTACTCGAAAATTCGATCCAGGGTGGGCTGATGGCGCTCTTGAATTAGCAAGTCCTCTTCGTAAACCACCCTGATGTGGGGCAGGGTGCTGAGGATGGCAGCTTCCTGCTGGGAGTAGTTTTGGCGAGAATTGAGGTCAGCTAGGAGGCGATCGCAGTCGATGTGGACTTTGGAGCGATCGGCATCACTGCTGGCGCGGACGTGCCACTGATTCTTAATCGCCCCCACCATACTGGAAAGGCTCTGGCGCAGCACATTGGTGCGGGTCAAGTAGATGATTTTCCAGTCGCGCTGGTGGAGATCCTGCAAAAATTGCTGGGGATCGAGGCCCTGGTCCTCCACGAGCTGATAAATCTTCACCTTGAAGCCGTAGGTGGGCGCACCCGACCGGGCACAGAGGCTATTGACATAGGCGACGGGAAAGGCGACTTTGCGGTAGAGAATTTCCATATCGCAGCAGACCTGAGGATGGGAGCCAATCAAGTCGCAGAGCAACTGGCTCCCCGATCGCCCCTGACCGAAGATGACGAAGCGATTGATCCGGTCGGGTTGATAACGCAGCGAATGGGGATAGGCAAGAGCTTCTTTAATCCGGTGCTTAACAGCGGGGAGAAGGCAAGATGAATTCATGGCGGTTAGGTCAGCAGGAGAGCATCAACAAGGCACAGACACGTCGTCGCATCCCTGGCGTCTCTAGCATTCCCAGGACTTGCAGTAGCCTAACGAGCCGATAGCCCTACAGGCTAACCTTTGAGTGTGGCCCCCCGCGTCGCGCCGGTTCCACACCTCTTGAATGTCCTAACGTAAAAGCGTAAAGCTATAGACGACCCAGATGACTGCCGACCTCCTATCTGCGTCCATCTGCGTCATCTGCGGATAGTCCTCTCACTGCTGACAGCGGGGACAGAAATAGGTAGATCGCCCCGCCAGCTTCAGTCGCTGAATCGGCTGATGGCACGTCCGACAGGGCTCTCCCTCCCGACCATAAACCCAGGCAGCCTGACCGTAGTTGCCGTTGATGCCCCGCACATCCCGGAACGTGCTAAAGCTGGTGCCGCCAGCGGCAATGCTAGTTTGCAGCACGTGGACAATGCTGTCATGCAGGGATTGAATCTGCCGCTGCTTCAGGCGCGAGCACAGGATAACGGGTTTGATCTGGCTGAGAAACAGGGCTTCGTCAGCGTAGATGTTGCCAATCCCGGCGATGATGGCCTGGTCCAGCAGGGCATTTTTGATGGGACGCTGCCGCTGCCGCAGCTGCTCTTTGAGATACGCCACTGAAAATTCAGCGGATAGCGGCTCTGGACCGAGGCGCTGAAGCCCCGAAACGATTTCCTCAGGCGCTTGACCGGGAGGCACCCACCACATGCGACCAAAGGTGCGCTGATCGACAAACCGCAGCTCGCGCTGCTGCGGGAAAAAGAGCCGCACCCGGCAGTGGGGCTGTATGGGTTCGCTCTGGTGAATCCAGAGGAGTTGACCCGTCATGCGGAGGTGGACACCCAGCCAGCCAGCGGCGGGGGTGGGTGGGATAGTGGGGGAGGTGGGCGGATGGGTGGAGGTAGAGGGAACCAGGGCGGCGAGGAGATACTTGCCGCGACGGTGCCAGTGGGCGATCGCCCCTCCCGTTAACCCATCGAGAAATTCGGATACAGAAAGTGGGTGGGCAATGGTGCGCGGTAGCAACACCTCCCCACCCAATAGTTCCTGGGCCAGCGTTGCCTGGTTTAAGCCCCGGCGGACTGTTTCAACTTCCGGCAGTTCTGGCACCGTTCACCTATCAGCTTGACTGACTAACCCAACAGCTAATTGTAAGCGTTTAGCCTACTTCTTAGCTGCAGCCGGCGCTTCGACTTCTTCAACTTCGTCGAGGCCAAAGTTGTTGGTATTCACGCCGCCAGGAGAACCGCTAAACCCGGTGTGATTGACTTTGTCAAAGCGAACAATAACCGGATACTTGATACCGCTCTGGTCAACGGATGCAACCGTGCCGATATCGTTATACCAGTAGGACTCTTTACGGAGAATGCGAACTTTAGAACCGCGCTGAACCATCGTTTTTTCCTTTCAAAATTTATTGACAAATGATTTCGCAATTTCTGGAGGGAAATGCGAAGCTCAGTTTTTTAATAGACCCATCAGGGAAAGAATCAGCCAAAAGACTGATGCCTTCCAGCGTACTATTCTGCAAAGGCTTCAGATCTGTCTAAAACTTAAGTTTTATTGCAGAGTTTAAACGCCGCGCTGCCGCAACCTCAAAGGCGGAGCCTGACGGTAATTTCACTCCACCCAGCGGACCTGAATGAAGTGTCCAGGGCCATGCCAGCGGGAATCGATAGGATAAACGTCCGCAATTTCCAGGTTGAAGGGAATGGCGGTCGTGATGTGTTGCTGTACGGTACTGCCGACTTCGGGAGCCATCTGGTCAGCCGCCGCTATGGCCAACCCGATACCCAAAAGCTGTTCCAGAGGACCCTTGGGAAGCAGCAGGTTGATGCCAACCGCCATCATGGCCGTGAGAGCCATGGAAACGGAGACGTTGGTGCCGCAGCGGGGATGAACCGCTAGCGACCACTCGCCTTGCACCAAGCGTTGGAGGGCTATCTGTACTGCTCGCCGCAGTCTAGCCGTAGGAACGCTGCCATAGAGATAGAATCCCCGCTCAGTGGATAATCCCGCCAGTTGACCGTCGTCGAGCCGGGTGGGATGGTCGAGTAAATGAATCGGTGGTGTCGAGCAAGACAGCTCATTCAGCACCCAAACCGTAGCGTGCTCAAGGGCGTGAACCTGGCGTATGAGCAAAACTTCTCTGAGTCCGGGAATAAAGCCAAGGTGGTGCAGGAGGTTGGCGTCTTGAGCGGCGTCAGGAGCAAACTCGATGGGCGATCGCGCCGGGCTATGGGCTGGATAGAAAAAGGCTGAGGGATTCATGGCATTTTCACCCCCGTCAATGCTAGATGATTAGACCCTAGTCTAACCTTAGCGAGCCCAAGGTCAGCCGCAGCAATCCTCAATCTTTCCTTATCGCGTTACGCTTTTACGTTAGGACGCTCAAGAGGTGTGAGACCCCCGCGCCGCGGGAGCCCCACACTCAAACCCTAGCCCGTAGGGCTATAAACTCAGTGGGTCGTTGGCCTAGCCTAAGACGCTAGCTGAGGCGATGTACCCCGAGCGGTTGTTTCGGGTGCGGCGTCGGGAGAGCCTTCGGCACCAATGTTTCTTACCACTTCAATGCCAAACTGCTCCAGAATGACCACTGGCTCTACTCCCATTTCAATGCGCTTGACCAGCACCTGCCCGTTAGAGAGACGCTGACCCGCCCGCACATAGCGGCTGTGAGGTTCATTGGGAGCCTGGAGAATAGCGTAGGGAACGCTACCGATCTGCACCACTCCTGTAACTTCCACTGCCCGAGCGATTTCAGGCTGAGGCGGTGGCGGCGGCGGCGCGGGCTCCTCAGGAACCAGTTCTGGAACAGGAGCCAATTCACCGGATGGTGCAGTCCCACCGGGGGCATTAGCGCCGGGGGCATTAGCGGCGTTGGGAGAGCCAGGAGCGTTTGGCGTGGTGCCGGTTGGGCCAGGGCTGGGCTGCTCCTCCACCGGAATTTCCACAGTGGGCGTAGTGGGGAGAACCGCAAAGGGGTCGGGGCGATCGCGCATCACCTGCTGTGCCCGTGCCTCTGGATCGGTTGAGGCAATCAAATCGAGCGGTATTGAACCCACCGGCGGTGCTTCCTCAATTGTTGGGTCGCCAAAGGTTTCGGGGGCGACACCTGCATCGAGGGGAGTGCCGTCCGCCGCTGCCTCTTCAGGAGCGGTGGCGTCGGTGGGTGGTGCTTCGACGGGTTCAACTGCGGTCGGTGGCGCATCGGCTGGCAGGTCACCCACCGCCCCCGGATCGTCGCCGGGGGACTGGTTAAAGAGCCCGCATCCCCCCAGGCTGAGGGTTAGCGCGGCTGTCATGGCTACAAACGATAGTGATGTGTGGCGCATCCCCAATCCCTCAAAATGATTCGCTTAAACGTGACATAAGGTAGGTAAACAAAATTGTTTTTCTGGAGTGTGTGCTCCCGCCGGGGGCGCACCCCAGGAAGATGGAATTGATTGTGCTCTAGCACTTATCAGGCATTACATCAAGCATACACACAAAGCTGAAGCTAAGGAGACATGAATGGAAAAGAGATCGTCGGTTCGGCATCGTTCACCGACCCCGTCAGCGTCTCAGTTTCTCCCTGCACCAGCAGCGTAATCTCAAAGGGCACGGGTTCGCTGGAGTCTGCACACCGACGAAATAGGTTGACGGAGATCGTGTAGTCTCCCGGTGGCGCAGAGGCAGGAGGCCAGAAGATGTTCTCAATCGGTGTCTGGGAGATGTCCCCCACGCAGTCGGCATTGGCATCGACGTCGAGCTGTCCACCGGCAGAGCCAAAGCGGTTGAAGAAATCAATGGTTCTGCCGCTGGGGTCGGTCACGGCTAGATCCAGGTCATCCGTGGTCGCCCACCGCAGGGTGACCTGAATATCCCCCGTTCCCAGCTCGATTGGCCCGTCGCCAGCGGTATCGGTGCTGCTCGCGAAGGGAGTCGGCACCGGACATATGTAGGATAGATTAATCGTGCGTCCGGTGCGGTCCACCATGAAGCAGCCCTGTTGCTCCTGGGAATGGACGGGGCGATCGCCCATCAGAGGAATCGCGATCGCTGAGAGGAGGGCAACGGGTGGTAGAAACTTGCGAAGCATGCTCATGATATTTAAGGAAATTAAGCTAAAAGGCGAGAAAATTGATGGATAGCGTTTAGTCTGCTAAGGCCAAGTCGCGGTTGGCACTCAGCCAATCGTTATTTATATAAGCAGGAGGCCACTAATAAGGGTAGCTAGTCAAGGGTGCGCCCTCCGGTAGGTTTAACGATGACTACCTACTGATCGTGCTAAAGAACCGCTCATATCATTCCCAATTTAGGGGTAAGAAATGGCAAAACTTAAATATTTTCAAGTCTGTTGACGCCCGCTGATATGGATTGTTGCGTAGATTGATTGACTATTTGCAGTTCATTGATTATGTATTGACTATTATTCACCCGCATTGAGGAGTTACCGCATGGGTTATATCAGTAATTTGTTATCCCAAATGTTATCCCAAACTCGGTCCAGCTATCGGGGAGGAGCGATCGCCGTGGGCATGGGGGCGATCGCCCTTGGCCTGAACCTCGCTACCGGGACCGCTGCTTCTGCCCAGGCGGCCTACGGGAGCTACGTGGGGGCTGGGGCATCCTTTGGCATCACCGAGGGGGATGAGTTGGCTGGCGAAGACCAGGATACAGCGGCGGTGATTGCGGCCCGCTACCATTTCCTGCGGGTGCCCATCTCGGTGCGGGCGCAAGCGCTGGTGTTCACCGATACCAACGCCTTCGTGCCCACCGTCTCCTACGACTTCCCCATTACCTGGCGAGGCGATGTCTATCTGGGGGCTGGTGTTGCCATTCAAGACGCTGGCGAAGACGACGAAGCCTCTCCCATCGGCAACCAGACGGCCTTTGTGCTGCAACCTGGCATTGACTACATGATTCCAAACAGCCAGCTGGCCGTCTTTGGCAATGCTATCATCGCCTTTGATGCCTACCGGGAAGATGGTGGTACGGCAGCTGCCCTGCAGGGTGGAGTCGGGGTGCGGTTCTAGCGACAGGGTTCACCCAGCGCTTCTCATGGTTGTCCTCAACGCGTGGCTATGCCAAAACGGTATGCGTCTCCCGTTATCCCCAATCGCGATTACGACCCAGTTTTCTACCGGCAACTCTGCCGACTCCATCACCTGCTGGCTTGGGGCCGGTGGCTGCTGGTCGTTATCCTGTGGCTCTCCGTTGGCAGCGTCAGCTTTATGCGGCTATGGCCCGATCTGCAGATGCTGAGTCGCTATTTCACCTGGACGGGGCTGCGGTACAGCCTGGCATTTCATCCTTTTGCCACCCTGGGGCTGTCAATTTGCGCTGGATTAACGGTCGCGGTGCTGCTGTGGCAAAGCCGCAATATTGTGCTAGGTCTTCCCCAGCGCGAGGTCCGGCAGCTGGAGCGGCGGCTCGGCCAAATCAGAGAGCAGGGAGCCAGCCATCCCCTGTGGCGCTGGGTGTGTCGAGAAGGGGAGAGCTAGGTTGAAGCCATCGCTAGTCTGCGCCCAGAAGGGCGACCAGTAGCGCCTTTTGAGCATGGAGGCGGTTCTCGGCCTGATCCCAAATGCGCGATCGCGCCCCTTCCATTACTCCAGCGGTAATCTCCTCACCCCGGTGGGCGGGCAGGCAGTGCAGCACGATTGCCTCAGGACTGGCCAGCTCCAGCAGCGCCTCGTTGATCTGGTAGGGCTGAAAAACGGGAATGCGATCGGCGGCGTCAGCTTCTTGGCCCATGCTGGCCCATACATCGGTGTATAGGATATGGGCACCTTTGGCGGCCTGGGAGGCGTCGTCGGTGAGGGTGATCTGGGAGCGAGGGTGGGCGATCGCCCGCGCTTTTTCCACAATGGCGGCATCGGGGCGATAGTCTTTGGGGGTGGCGACGTTGATGTTCATCCCCACCAGAGCACAGCCCAGAATGAGGGAGTGAGCAACGTTGTTGCCGTCTCCCAAGTAGGTCAGGGTCAGACCTTCTAGTTCTCCAAAGTTTTCCTGAGCGGTCTGCAGGTCGGCCAGCACCTGGCAGGGATGCTCCAAATCTGTCAGCGCATTGATCACAGGGATGTGAGCGTAGTGGGCGAAGACCTCCAGCTCCTCCTGGGCATAGGTGCGGATGGCGACCACGTCCAGATACCGGTCCAGCACCCGTGCCGTATCTTGAGTCGGCTCGCCGCGCCCCACCTGGGTCACGTTCATATTTAGATCGAGTACCTGCCCCCCTAGCTGAAAAATGGCTGCTGAGAAGCTGACGCGGGTGCGGGTGGAGGCTTTACTAAACAAAAGCCCGAGAATCTTGTTGCAGCGAGGAGCCACCCGTCCGGCCTTGAGGTCTGCCGCAAGACTGAGAAGCTGGCTGACTTCCGTGGGGGAAAGGTCTGCAAAACTGAGGAAGTCCCGACCGTGAAGTGAAGCTACGCTCATGCTGGGTGTCCGCTGTACCTGCATCTAGAAAACAAAACCTTAGCAGATTTGCTTTGGCAAACACAATCGAGCATCACGGTTTCATGAGCAAAAACTGGAGGCGTTAAGTGCTGATGCACAACTAAGGAGATCTCCAGGAAAAAGTTTACCTTCGGTTAAACGACTGGTAGGGGCAAATGGCCATTTGTCCTTACGTCGTCTGGTAGAATCATTCTCCAAAATCTCCTAATTACAGTTTAGTGGGTATGCATTCCCGCCGGGGGCGCATACTCCCAAAAAAAGAATTTCGTTGAACTACTTGAGTCCATGGCCATAAATCAATGCTAGTGGGGTGCGCTCCCGCCGGGGGACGCCCCCACCATAGCTACGTTTACTTATGACCACCTGCTTACCAGAACGATTGACCCAGTTGCCAAAACGCTAATCTTTCCTAATATTGGGGAAAAGCATTAACAATAAATTTTTGTGAAGCAAGGAGTGGGGGTTAGGCATGTATATCGTACAGGTTGCCTCTGAGTGCGCCCCGGTGATTAAGGCTGGGGGACTGGGCGATGTGGTGTATGGCCTGAGTCGGGCTCTGGAGAATCGGGGACACTGCGTCGAGCTGATTCTGCCCAAGTATGACAACATGCGATACGACCACATCTGGGGGCTGCACGACGCCTACCTCAACCTGTGGGTGCCCTGGTATGGCGGTCGGGTTCACTGCTCGGTCTACTGCGGCTGGGTGCATGGTCGCCTCTGCTTCTTCATCGAACCCCACTCTCCGGAAGGTTTCTTCAGTCGCGGCTGCTACTACGGCTGCGACGATGACAACCTGCGCTTCGCCTTCTTCAGCAAGGCGGCTCTAGAATTTCTGCAGCAGAGCAACAAGCGCCCCGACGTGATTCACTGCCACGACTGGCAAACGGGGCTGATTCCGGTCATGCTCTATGAGCTGTACAAGTACGACATGGGGAACCAGCGCATCTGCTACACCATTCATAACTTCAAGCACCAGGGCATGGGCGGCAGCGAAATCCTCTATGCCACCGGCCTCGATCGCCCCGCCTACTACTTTCAGCCCCAGGTGCTGCGGGACAACTTCAATCCCTTTGCCATTAACTTCATGAAGGGGGGGATCGTCTACGCCAACGCCGTTACTACCGTATCGCCCCAGCACGCCTGGGAAGCCCGCTACACGGAAATCGGCTGCGGCCTGGGTCACACCCTCTATCAGCAGGAGCACAAGTTTCAGGGGGTGCTCAACGGCATCGACTACGGCATCTGGAATCCAGAGGTGGATCACTTCCTGCCGGAACCCTACTCCGCCGAAAAGATCGACGGCAAAGCGGCCAGCAAGGCAGCCCTGCGTCAGCACCTGCTGCTGCGAGAGATTGACAAGCCAATTATCGCCTTTATCGGTCGGCTGGATGAGCAGAAGGGCGTCCACCTAGTCCACCACGCTATCTACTATGCGCTGCAGGAAGGGGCACAGTTTGTCTTGCTGGGGACGGCCACGGGAGCCCAGATCAATACCTGGTTCCAGCACGAGCGGAACTACCTCAACGACAATCCCGACGTGCATCTGGAGCTGTCTTTCAACGAGGAGCTGTCCCACCTAATCTACGCGGGGGCCGATATGATCGTGGTGCCCAGCAACTTTGAGCCCTGCGGCCTGACCCAGATGATTGGTCTGAAGTACGGTACTGTGCCCGTCGTCCGCGGGGTGGGCGGCCTGGTAAATACGGTCTTCGATCGCGACTATGACCAGGAGCATGCACCGGAAGAGCGCAACGGCTATGTGTTCTTCCAGACCGACCACGGAGCGCTGGAGTCGGCTATGTATCGAGCATTGAGCCTCTGGTACAACCACCCAGATGAGTTCCGGGACCTGGCGATTCAGGGGATGAAGTACGATTATTCCTGGAATATGCCGGCTCAGAGGTATGAGGAGATTTACGATTACATTCGCTTTTACAAGTAATCGATGAACTCCGTACTGGCAAGCCAGCGCCGCGCCACCCTGATTGGCTTCACTGCTGTACTAATGTGGGCCACCCTGGCGCTGCTGACCGAACTGAGCGGCGATATCCCGCCCCTGGAGCTGACGGCGCTGGCCTTTGCGATCGCCTTCCTCATCGGCCTCCTCTTCTGGCTGAGGCAGGGGGGTAATGTTATGGCTAATCTACGCCTGCCCCTGGGGGTCTGGCTCTTGGGCATCGGGGGGCTGTTTGGCTATCACGTGTTTTACTTCGTGGCCCTGAATAATGCCCCTGCGGTGGAGGCTAGCCTAATTGCCAACCTGTGGCCCCTGCTAATCGTGGTATTTTCTGCGCTGCTGCCAAATGAGCGGCTGCGCTGGTTCCATCTGGTGGGGGCAGGATGTGGCTTTGCGGGAGCGGGACTGCTGGTGACGCGGGGGGAAACGCTGGCGTTTGAGGCTAGCTATGGTGTGGGCTACCTGGCGGCGATCGCCTGTGCCCTCACCTGGTCGAGCTATTCTGTGCTGACGCGACGGCTGGGGACGATTCCCACTAGCGCGGTGGGTGGCTTCTGCGGCGTCACGGCCCTGCTGGCGCTGCTTTGCCATCTGGCCTTCGAGCAAACCGTGATTCCCCAGGGGCGGGAGTGGCTGGCGGTGCTGGGGCTGGGGCTAGGGCCGGTGGGGCTGGCCTTTTTCACCTGGGATTATGGGGTTAAGCACGGCAATATTAAGGTGCTAGGGGCTTTATCCTACCTGGCTCCGCTGCTGTCAACCCTGCTGCTGATCGTTTGTGGATTAGCGCTGCCGACCTGGAGCATCGGGCTGTCCTGCTTGCTGATTGTAGGGGGGGCAGGGCTGGCTGCTGGAGACTTTCTTCGAGGGGGATAAACCCCTGATGGGGTTTTTGGATAGGCGCTTAAATCGGCGTCAGCTAGTCACAGGCGTAGCAATCTACACTCCGCCGTGCGACTGAGCCACTGGTTCCAGGTTTCTGCCCTGGGTTGGTGGCTTACCGTGTGTGTTTTCAGGCACGATTACTATACATAAATGAAACGCAGATGAGATGCGGATAAAAATGGTGAGATCAGGGGAATGATCGCTGCAGTGAGCCGTACCCAGCTCACTGGCATATCCGCTCCATAGGACTGCGTCCTGTAGCTGGAGGTAAGATGAACATTTCTCAAATTCTTAGAGCAGCCCTAACGGGGACCCTATCGGCCCTGATAGTTGGTGCCAGCCCGCTAGCAGTAAAGGCGGAGCCTTTTTGGCTGATGGGGAATCAGCTCCCGCCGGGGCTAGAACAAATGGATTTGACTGCCCAGCAGCGGCAGCAGATTGACAGTATTCGCTCCGATGCCGTTAGTGAGCTGACGGGAGTCATCAACCCCGGACAGATTCGGACGTTTGGCATGTCGATGGCGCAGGGGCAGTCGTTTCAGCAGGCTGTTGAGTCCATGGAGATTACGGCTGAGCAGCGCCGCCAAATCCGCTCAGTTTTCTCAGAGATGAACAGCGATATTTCCGATGCCCTGACGCCTCAGCAGCGGCAGCGGCTGGCCGAATATCGGCAGACCCACGATACAGAGCAGAACCCCTTTGGGGAGTAGAGTTCTAGTAATGGTCTAGAAACTGGGGCGATCGCCTAGGCCAGCCCCACCAGCTTCTCGCTCAGATCCCACAGTCGTTCGGCCTTCTCTTCGTCGCGGGCTTGGGGGGAAACCTTTTGCACAAACGCTTCCCGCCCTTTCTTCTGGCGGTTGCCCCAGCTCCAGTAAGCCCCCGACTGCTGATATTCTGAATCGGCTACCACAGCGGCAACTCGCTCACCCGCCAGCTCCTGGGACACGTACCCGCCCGTGACGTTTTTCTGAAACCAGGGGAAAAGCTTTTGGAAAAGCGGATAATGATTGCGAAACAGGGGCGTATCGGCCACGCACCCCGGATAGAGGGAGCTGAAGGTGATACCGGTGGGCTCGTGGTAGCGGCGGTGTAGCTCGCGCATGGTCAGCACGTTGCACACCTTGCTATCCTTATAAGCCTTGACCGGCTCGAACGCCTTGCCATCAATCATGGTGATGGGCTCCTTGAAACCGTCGGCAAAGCCCTGGAGGTTGCCCAAATCGGGACGCGGCGGAATTTTGCCTCCCAGCTCATCTGGGTTGTGGGTCACGGTTCCCAGAATCACCAGGCGGGAGTCGTCTGATGCCGAGTGCTTCAAATCCTCTAGCATCAGGTTGCAGAGCAGGAAATGCCCCAGGTGGTTGGTGGCCATGGTCAGCTCATAGCCCTCAGGACTGCGCAGCGGCTGCTTGAGCAGCGGCATGTAGATAGCTGCATTGCATACCAAGGCATCCAGCGACCTGCCCCGCTCCCGAAAGGTGGCGACAAACTTGCGGACGCTTTCCAGGCTAGCGAGGTCGATGTGCATCAGCGTGTAGTTGGCCGGATTAATCTCTACCTCCTGGGCGGCTTTCTGGGCCTTCTCTAGATCTCGACAGGCCATTACCACGTGCCAGCCCCGCTTAGCCAGGGCTTTAGCGGCGTATAGCCCCACCCCTGATGAGGCTCCTGTCACGACAACCGTTGACTGCTGTTCCATTGCTGTTCAGACTCCGTTGACCAATGTGGATTAACTGCTGTGGATTGATTTAACCGTCTTCAGGCGTCTCCACGGGGTCTGTCTGGACGGGCGTGATGACGCTAGGTGAAGACAATGCGTGAAAGAAAATAAGTGGAGAATTGCTACAGAACCAAGCTGATTAAGTAGGTCGGCACAATTAAATTCATGTTAGAAAACCGGGGGAGCGCCCCGCCGGAGCCCTCCCCCGGTTTTCTAACCTTCGTTTTTCAACGCAGTTCTACTGATTTCGGTTCATGTGATTTCGGTTGATCAATGTAACACAGTGCCTCAAGCCCGCGATCGCCAGGGCTGAAAGTTGAAATTTTTCTCAAGATTTGGCCTTTGAAAAACTAAGAAATATGGCGCGGCTCACGCTGGTAATGTCCGGGATCAGGTGGAGCGGCACAGTACCAAGTGCCAAATCCGCACCTCACGGGACGGCAAACCGCTATGAAAACTAAGGAAATTTACAGTAATGAGTGAAGAGGCGTTATAGCATCAGATCAAACTGGATGCGATTTGGGGTGATAGCTTTGACTCTCCTTCTAATTCTGGCGATCGCGCTCATCACCTTTATGGCTGCTGTCCTGGTGCTGGTGGGCCTGTTTGAAGCGCCCTGGCCTATTTTGCTGGGGATCCTGGTAGTGGGGCTGGTCTTCATTCAGCAGGCATCGCTCAAGTCAACGGCAGAAGACCCGCCGGAGGCATTAGATGCCGCCAAGAGTGCCACCAGAAAAAAATCTACGCGAGCAGGCGCTGCTGGAGGTCAGGCCAAAGACAAGCCGTCTGTAGCGTCGATCGCAGATTCAGAACCCGATTCGGATTGGGTATATCGGGGGGTGCACTACCAGCATTTAGAAGCGGGTCCTGTCGCTGCAACGGGGGGCGATCGCCCAAGCGGTCTCCCCAGCCACCCCAAGGTTGATGCTTCAGATGGAGAAAACGTGTCGGGTACCTATCGGGGGCGGCGATGGCAGCACCCCGTATCACCGCCATCGGAGTCGCCACCACCGCCAGCATCCCTCACCTATCGCGGCATCAAGCTACCCAAGTCATCGCCCCCGGCGGCAGAGGAGCAGCAGGGCTAGTCTTCCTCAACCTGGGCCGGTACATCCGTTAATCCAAGCCGCTTGAGGCCAGCTACGATTCCCACCGATACCAGCGCACCAATGGCCAGACCCACTGCCAACAGAATCAGATACAGCCGCTTCGCCCCCTTCTTGGCCGCCTGAGTTCGTTCTTCACTGAGTTTGGGCACCCCACTCCCGTTGGACTCGCTGAGCGACTGAGAGCGTCCATCTTTTCCGTTGGAATCCTGGGGAGACTGCTGAAACGGCATAGGTGTAATCGCTCCTGAATTGGCTCCAATTTAGCAGTTGATGGGACGGCTGTTAGGCTAGTATGCTCACTATGTCCGTTCGCCAAACGCCGGTTATTCACCACTATAAGCCCCTCTGCAGAGACGTTCATCACTCAAACCTCAATTTAGCGCCAGAAACCTAAGAGTGACGTGCCCTATTCAAATTTGTGGTGCAAAACTCGCAGGTTGAAATCGCAAACTTCTCCCTTCTACCGCGATGGCTGCGATCGCTTCTATACCTACGAACACCTTTGAGCGCCCAGATATTCGGCTATTTCTAGACACGGCAGACACAGCCCAATGGCTAGATTTGCTGCCCGCCGGAATCTTCTATGGCGTCACGACCAATCCAACGCTGCTGGAGCGGGCTCAGGTATCCTGCACCCTATCCTCACTGAGCAAGCTTACCGAAACAGCGCTCCAGCTAGGGGTTCAGGAAGTCCATCTCCAGACCTGGGGAAATTCCTCAGAGGCAATGGTGGAAATGGGGAAGCGGCTGGCCAATATTGGCGATCGCGTCGTTGTCAAAGTCCCTATTACCCAGGCCGGAACAGCGGCGGCAGCACGGCTAGTGGCGGCAGGCGTGAGAGTCACCCTAACCGCCGTCTATGCCCACCCCCAGGTGCTTATCGGGGCGGGTCTGGGGGCCGATTACGTCGCTCCCTACCTAGGACGCATGACCGATGCCGGTAAAGACGGCAGGGCAGAACTGGTGGCCATGCAGCAGTCCCTAACCGGTGTGAGCAGCACTACCCGCATTCTGGTAGCCAGTATTCGTGCGCTGGAGGACGTGGCGTTTCTCACGACCCAGGGGCTGGATACCTTTACCCTGGCTCCGGCGATCGCCCAAACTCTCTTCCAGGTACCCGAAACCGAGGCAGCGGCGACCGTCTTTGCAGAAGCCGCCCAGCGTATGGGCAGCAACCCATCCTAAATTTGATACTGAAGCTCAATGGGAGGCAGATCCAGGTTGCCTGAATTAGAATTGACTTCGCAGTGAGTGTCTAGCTACGAATCAAGCGGTCACGGGGTGTACCCCGCCGATAGCTTCGTTCATTTTCGCCCACCTGCTCATTGACTGCATGGACGCTCGCCCATTGCATCGTTTGCAGCATCATCGGTTTAGGAGTCCTAATGTTGAATTCGTTTGCCTCAATCACTTCCTCAAACGCTGGGTCAACCCGCCTGAGTTTATCCAGTGGTGACCTAGCAGCGTCCTATCCCGCACGGTTGGATGCCTACTATCGTGAAGTGAAGGCCCTCATCCTAAGCCGACAAACGCCGCTGATGGGGCTGTTGCCCGCCAGCACCGCCATCAATATTCACGGCAACTACACCGATGCCTGGGTGCGCGACAACGTGTACAGCATTCTCGCCGTATGGGGGCTGGCGATCGCCTATCGCAAATTTGACGAGAACCAGGGGCGTACTTATGAGCTGGAGCACAGCGTCATCAAGCTAATGCGGGGCCTGCTGTTTGCCATGATGCGGCAGGCTGAAAAAGTCGAGTGCTTCAAGGTCACCCAAGATCCCCTAGATGCTCTCCATGCCAAATACCACCCCCAAACGGGCGACACGGTCGTAGCAGATGACGAATGGGGCCACCTGCAGCTTGACGCCACTTCCATCTACCTGCTCATGCTGGCTCAGATGATTACCTCTGGCCTGCAGATTGTCTACACCCTGGATGAGGTGAACTTCGTCCAGAACCTGGTGTACTACATTGGCCGGGCCTACCGCACCCCCGACTATGGCATCTGGGAGCGGGGCAATAAAATCAATCACGGCAAGCCAGAACTCAACGCCAGTTCGGTGGGCATGGCCAAGGCGGCCCTGGAGGCGATGAACGGCTTTAACCTATTTGGCATCCGTGGCGGGCAGGCTTCGGTAGTCCACGTCCTGCCGGATGAGGTGGCCCGCGCCCGCATTACCCTGGAATCACTGCTGCCACGGGAATCTGGCTCTAAGGAGGTGGATGCGGCCCTGCTGAGCATCATCGGCTTCCCGGCCTTCGCGATTGAGGACATGACGCTGGTGGAGCGGACTCGTAACCAGATTATTGAGAAACTCCAGGGAACCTATGGCTGCAAGCGCTTTTTGCGGGATGGGCACCAGACGGTAATCGAAGACGTCAGCCGCCTCCACTATGAACCCTGGGAGCTGAAGCAGTTTGAGCACATCGAGTGTGAGTGGCCCCTGTTTTTCACCTACCTGATGCTGGACGCGCTGTTTCAGGGCGATCGCTCCCAGGCTGACCACTACCGCCAGCGCCTCGACCAGCTCACGGTGGAGAATGACGGCTATGGGCTACTGCCAGAGCTGTACTACGTGCCGGAAGCCCATCTGGAGGCGGAGCGAGAATCCCCCAACAGCCAGCCCCGCCAACCCAACGAGAACGTGCCTCTGGTCTGGGCGCAGAGTCTCTACCTGCTGGGGCGTATGGTTCAAGACGGGTTGCTTTCTGTGGGAGACATCGATCCCCTCGGACGCCACGGACGGCTGGGGCCGCGCTCCCAACCCATTGTGCAGGTGGCCCTACTGGCAGAAGACGAGGCACTCAAGGCCGAGCTGGCGGTCAATGGCATCGATGCGCAGACGCCCTCTCAGCTAGAACCCATTCAGGTGCGGCAGGCCGGAGAGCTATCCAGTATCTACGCCCAGATCGGGCGCAATGATGCCCTCCGCCTCAGCGGTCGCCCCATCCGTCGCCTCCGCAGCCTGACTACCTCCCGGATCTTCCGCATCAGCGGCGACACCATCGTGTTTCTGCCGTCGTTTCTGGACGCTCAGCAGTTCTACCTCACCCTCGACTACCACTTTTTGGTGGCCCAGATTAAAGGGGAAATTGCCTACATCCACCGCCACTGGCACGAGCTGGGGCGACCGACGGTGACCCTGCTGCTAACCCACGCGATGTTTGAGATTGGGCGATTTGAGAGCATTGAGCGATCGCCCCTGCTCGAACTGATTAAGCAACTGCGGGACGGCCACTGTGAGGGCACCCCCGTCAAAATCGGCCGTCTCAATCAGCTCATGCTCACGGCCAAGGTAGAGCGCATTGATCACATTCACGGCATTCAGCTGGCAGAACACCCGATTGCGGAACTCACACCGCTATCCCAGTACCTTAGCTTTGCGCGCGATCGCAACTGGCCCCTCAGCCATAACCAGGAATTTATGTTCGAATGCGAAACCGACGTTTCCCTGCTGATCAAGAGCCTGCGGGAGTCTTACAACCTCTATGAGCAGATTGAGCTACTCGACCTGCTTACTCAGCGAGAGGGGCTGGACTTTGATACCCGACTGGCAGGACCCCAGCAGTCGGTGACGGTGGCCGCCCTGCTGAGTGAGGTTTACGCCAAGGCGGCGCAGCTAGAGCTGTGGGCAGTGATTCGGCGGGCGGCGGGGTTGCTCAATAAGGTGGACATCGGCCTGTCAGACGCGGCTACGGATATTCTCGTGCGGCAGAAGCAAATCACTGTGGGCAAAGCCTATAGCCAGGATTCGCTAATTAATGAGCCCATGTCCCACGACGAGATTATGGAGAAAATTCGGACCTACTGCGGGGAAGACGTGCGGGAGCGTCCGCTGACGCAGGAAATCTTAATTTACCTCAGTATTTTGCTCAAAACGGACCCCCACCTGTTTGATGGGTTGCTGACTCTGCGGGTAAACTACCTGATTCTGCTGCTGACGGACGAGCTTTCCCAGGAGCAGGCCATTCCCCAGAATGAAGCCTATGAGCGGTTGATGCAGTTGAGCCCGTTTGAAATCAAAAGTCGGCTGCGCCACGTGCTAGAAGGCTATGCCAGCCTGGATCAGACACTCTTTCAGCGGGAATCGCTCCAGATTCGACAGCAGCAGGAGATTCAGTGGGTGGTCTTGCCGGAGGAGGCCGATAGCGAGCCGTTTGGCAGCAGTTGGTGGCGGCACCGCCAGCGAGACGGAGCGCTCAATATAGTCCCAGCTTCCTTCTATCCCAACGTTTGGCGGGTGCTGCAGCACTGCAAGGGGCTGATTGTCGGCGACAAGCTAGAGCGGCGTAACTGCCTCAATAGCGAGTTGATTTTATCGGAGATGACTCCGGGTGAACCCAACTTTGCCCTCCAGGTGGAGCATTTGCTGAACAAAATTCAGGCTCCCGAATATCGCCAGCTCAACGTGGAGGCGCTGATGGAACTGGCGGCGATCGCCGACCGCAACCCCGACCTGCAAATCGAGGGCAACATCGCGCTGGACGTGCTGATTGGTCACGCCGTCCGCCTTGCCTGGATTGATACCCACACGGACCAGGTGCGCCAGTATGACAGCCATAAGGCAATGGCGTGGCGATCGTTCTACGAATCGTCGCCCCACACCTGCGCCAGCTACATTGCCAAGGCGCTCCAGTTCCTCACGGAGCTGGGCCAACACCAGGCTTCCCATTCAGAGGATGTCTTCCAGGGGAGTGACGCCCCTCGGACCAGTATGGATGGTGGCGGGCAGCCGATTTCCGAGTCGGCGGGTTTCCCGGACTGAACTGGATGATTCGCGCGGTACTCCAACGGAGCTAGCCTGAATATGCGCATTTGGCACGTTCAGGCTGCCTCGTTGAGAGAAAACTTCCAGGAAGTGGGCGGTGCCCATCCTGCAGCGGCTTACCAGCGATCGTCGGAGCGGCCAAAGCTACTAGCGCGATCGCGATCCCAGCTACCCTCGCGACGGTTATTGGAGCGCTTTTCGCGGGGCTTGGCCTTATTTACCCGCAGCGTCCGTCCCATCCATTCTGAGCCGTCTAGGGCCTCAATTGCGGCTTCTTCTTCCGCATCGGACGACATATTGACAAACCCAAAACCTCTGACCCGTCCAGTCTCGCGATCGACGGGCATTTGTACCTTCTCAACCGTGCCATACTCGGCGAAGACTGTTGTCAAGTCCTCTTCCGTCGCAGAATAGGACAGGTTACCTACATAAATTGCCATTCAGGGGCTCCTTCGAACCGTGATCCGAAATTTAAAGTGAAACAGAGATTGCTTCGGAGAACTGCCTGAACTCGGATCACCAGAGCGATCGCCCGCGCAACCGTATCAGCCGAACTGCATCTCATCGATTACATTATCACAGAAACAGGGCTCAGCTTGTTTACTCGTTCATTATGTTTCAAACAACCCGCCGCCGCCTCGCTATCTGGTACACCGCCATAACCGCCATTTTGCTCCTGCTGTTTGCAGCGGGCTTCTATTTCTATGTGCGCAGTACGCTGGTGGAGCGGGTGGACGATACGCTGAGCCATGTAGTTGAGGTGGTGCAGCGATCGCTCGTCATCGAGTCCGCTGGATTAGTGGGCGGGGGCGCTCCCAGCCTGCACGTCAATGTAGAGGCCACCTTTCGCGACAGCACTGACGCTGTAGACGACGACCACATCGACCTGGAGTGGTTTAGCCCCAACGGCGAACTGCTCTGGTCAACCCTGGATCGGCCTCTGGCGATCCCGATTCACCTCAATCGGGATGGAGAAACGGTTCATTTGGGTGATGACCAGCTTCTCCGGCAAATTACCCAGCGGATTCAGCGGGGGCGGCAGGTGCTGGGCTATCTGCGCGTCAGCCATCCCTGGTTTGAGGTGACCAAACCCAGTCGGCAGCTCTTGGTGGATTTGGCGGTGGGTACCTTGCTGATGGTGGGGGCGGTGGCGGCAATCGGCTGGTTTTTGTCGGGGCTGGCGATCGCCCCTGTACGGGATTCCTACCAGCGGCTGAAGCAGTTTACGGCAGACGCCTCCCATGAGCTGCGCAACCCCATCGCCGTCATTCAAACCAACGCACAGGTGGCCTTGGCCGACCCAAACGCCGATCCCCAGTTCCAGCAAGAGCAGTTCCAGGTAATTGAGCGGATTACGCGTCGGCTGGGACGCATGGTGGATGACCTGCTGTTTTTGGCACGGCAGGATAGCGGGATGACCCAGTCGAAGCTCAGTCCCGTTGCCCTGAAGGATTTACTGACGGAAGTCGTAGCCGAGCAGACCACCCTAGCCAGCGAACAGGCCATTGACCTGACCTTTCATATCGGCTGGCCCGACCGGGAGGCTGATCACCCCCGCTCCCTGGCGGGTCCCCCTTATCTAGTGCGGGGCGATCGCGATCAGCTTGTACGGCTGTTCACCAACCTGGTTAGCAACGCCATTCAGTACACTCCTGCCGGAGGAACCGTTCAGGTGCGCCTCAATTGCCCAGCGCCCTCCCCTCCCCAGCGCGCTCCTGCCCCTTATGAGATACAGATTAAGGATATGGGCATCGGCATTCCGCCAGAGGTGCTGCCCCACATTTTTGATCGCTTCTACCGTGCCGACCCATCTCGCGCGGCCAAAGGGGGAGTGCCGCAGGGAAAGCCGGCATACAGCGGGTCGGGGCTAGGGCTGGCGATCGCCAAAGTCATCGTGGAGAATCACAGCGGCTATATTCAAGTAGAAAGTCAGCCCTCCCAGGGCACGACGTTTACGGTTATCCTGCCGGCTCAAAACGCAATAAGTAGAACTGCGTTGAAAAACGAAGGTTAGAAAAACGGGGGAGGGCGCCGAGCGGGGGGCCGGCCGGGGGTATATCAATCTAATTATTT
>JBHJGR010000329.1:0-14674 GCA_050331615.1 Elainellaceae cyanobacterium | reverse complement strand
ACAACGCTAGTCAGGAGGTCAAATGGTCTATGTGTAGCCTAAGAGATGGTGAGTCTCATCCCCATCGAGGGGAATCGACTCACCCGCTTTCCTCCCCCACCTGTTCCGAGGTGGGGGAGTCCCACGGATTTTGTGTTGAATAACACCGCCTTGATCTTTTTGGCAAACTCGGAGGGGCGATCGCACGTCATTAGCAGGTGGTCCGTCGCCCGCGTCATCGCCACATACATCAGCCGGGTTTCATCCTCCGGCATGCCGTATTGGTTGGGGAGAAATGACGCGATCGCCCCCCACCCCCTTCTCGCTGAGCATCTGCCGCAGCTTGGCCGCCAGTGCCTTATTAAAACAAAGTACCAGGATGGGTTTCTGGGTCTGCTCCAGCAAGTAAACACAGCGGTAGGGGCGGCGTCGGCAGGATGTCACGGCAATCCCCAATAGTTAAGACGCTCCTGGAGCCAGCCGTCAGCCTGCCACTGCGCGATCGCCTCATTCACCCGCTGCCGCAGGTCATCATACTGGAGTCCTCGGGGCATGGCGATCGCCAGCGCTTCCCCCGATAGCAGCGTGGGCAACAGGCGATACTGGGGATTCTCCTGCACCCATCCGGTCAAAACGCTGGCATCAGCGGCAAAGGCGGTGACTTCCCCCGCCGCCACCGCTGCCAGGGCTTCCTGATAGGACTCGGCTCCTACGAGACGGGCATTGGGCAGGAGCAGCCGCAGCGCGTCAATGGTGGTCGAGCCATAGAGGACGGCAACATTTGCTGTCCTTAAATCAGACAGTTGCTGCACGGTGGGGTCGAGGGTCACCAGGGCCGTGCCGTCGAGATAGTAGGGCAGGCTGAAGTCCACGATGCGGGCACGGGGCACGGTTACCGTGGTGCGGGCAATGACTAAATCCACCTCGTCGTTGAGCAGGGCGGGGAAGCGCTCCTGATTTGAGACGGGCAAGAGCTGCACGGCGCTGGCATCTCCCAACAAAACGTCAGCCAGCCGACGGGCTAAGTCAACTTCCAACCCCACCAGTTCCCCAAATTCATTGCGGTAGGCCAGAGGGCGAATGCTGTCCTTGACGGCCACGATCAGGTAGCCCCGCTCCTGGATCTCCGCCAGTTCGGCAGCTACGCAAAACTGAGGCGCAATCACCTGCGCCCCAGCGATACCGAATCCCATCAGCCAACCCCAGGCCGGACTGACGGACCGTCTTGAAGAGATCACGGCAATTACCGCGCCTTAGCAGCAGTCGCGACCACTTGAGCAAACGCCTGTGGGTCGAGCACGGCCATCTGGGCCAGCATTTTGCGGTTGATCTGGATGTCGGCCTGCTTCATTGCGCCAATGAGCTGGCTGTAGCTCATGCCATTCTGGCGAGCGGCAGCGTTGATACGGGCAATCCACAGCCGCCGAAAGTCACGCTTGCGGTTGCGGCGATCGCGGTAAGCATAGCGCAACGCCTTCATCACCTGCTGGTTGGCGGTGCGGAATAGCTTGGAGTGGGAACCGCGAAACCCTTTGGCAAGCTTTAAGATTTTTTTGCGGCGCTTTCGAGCTACGTTGCCGCGCTTCACACGTGCCATCGTTTCTATCCTCGGTCTGGCTAGTTATGGGCTAAAAGGGACTCTGTACTCGGTCAGATTGAACAAATAGATTATCTAAAGGTAGGGCAGCATTAGCTCTACGTTTTCTGCATCCGTTTCGTGGACGGTGGTCACCTGCCCCAGTTGACGTTTGCGATCGCTAGTTTTGTGCTCCAGCAGGTGGTTACGGTTGGCCTTGCGGCGCATGATTTTACCGGAGCCGCTGCGCCGAAATCGCTTGGCGGCGGCCTTACGAGATTTAAGCTTAGGCATGGGGATCTCTTCAATCAGCACGGTCTAGCATTGTAGCACTAAGAAGGCGGGGACGGGGAGGTCGATCGCTCTTTCTCCGCTATGACGCTGGATCTGAAGTTCGGTCTGGGGTGTCGAGTCGGCAGGAGGCGTAGGCAGGTTGAAGAGTTGGGCAACTGCCCCCGTTGCTGTTCCGATGATCAGCAGACCAGAGAGGAGGGCGATCGCCAGAAAACGCACCACTCGTTTCATTGGATTGAGCCCCTAGGCCAACTGCCGCTGAATCAGTTGGGCGAATAGTCCCGGCTGGCTGGCCAGCTCCTCAAAGCTGCCCTGCTGCACCAGTCGCCCCGCCTTGAGAACATAGATGCGATCGGCATGGCGGATGGTACTGAGGCGGTGGGCAATGACAATGCGGGTGGCGTTGAGCTGATCCATGCTCTGGGTGACGATGGTTTGGGTGCGGTTGTCGAGGGCGCTGGTGGCCTCGTCCAGCAGCAGAATGCGGGGCTGGAGCACCAGGGCACGGGCAATCATCAGCCGCTGCCGCTGCCCGCCAGACAGGTTGCCGCCCCCCTCGCTGACCACGGTATGGAGCTGCATGGGCATCTGGCGCAGGTCATCGGCCAGACCGCTCATTTCGGCAGCGCTCCAGACGTCGTCCATAGAAACCAGGGCACCGCTGGCGATGTTTTCAAAGATCGTCCCAGCGCTGATGCGGCCATTTTGCAGCACCACGCCCAGCTGCCGCCGCACAGCAGAGACGTCCAGCCCCGCCAGATCCTGCCCGTCGTAGTAGATGGTGCCCGACTGGGGCGTCTCGAAGCCCAGCAGCAGGCGGAGGATGGTGGACTTGCCAGAACCGGACGGTCCCACAAAGGCGACAAACTCGCCGGGATTGATGTCCATACAGACGTCATCCAGAATCAGCGGCCCGTCTTCCCGATAGCGAAAGGTGACGTGGTCGATGTGGATGCTGCCGGAGAGACGACCGGGGTCGGCCCTATCCAGGTTGACTTCGGGTTGGGCGTTCAGAATGGGGCGCGATCGCTGCCAGAGCGGCACAATGTCCAGCACGTCAATCAGGCTGTTGCTGAGGCTGGCCGCACCGCTAATGAAGATGCCATAGGCGACGCTGAAGGCCAGGAAGGTGCCCGTGGAGAGGCCATCCACCGGGTCAATCAGGGTGCTCGCCAGCCAGAAGAGGGCGGTGGCGGTGATGGTGGGCATTACGGTATTAAAGACGTCCAGGGCGTCTTCCAACTGCTGGGTGCTCAGCTCCAGGCGCAGCTGCTGGGCGTACTTCTCGCCCCAGTGGGCGAAGGCGCGACCTTCGGCTCCAGACACCCGCAGCTTGGGCACGCCGCTGATCAGCTGCACCACCATGCCGTAGAGGCTGCCCTCCAGCTCCAGCAGGGGACGGGTCTTGCGAATGAGGACGACTCCTATCCCGGTAGTGAACGCAATTACCAGAAGAGCCACTGCCAGGGCCAGCAGCGCCAGTTGGGAGCTGTAGTAGAACAGCAGCCCCAGATTTAGCAGGGCAAAGGCTCCTGAAAAGATGCTGTCCAGCACGGTGCCGCTGAGGCGGCGGCGAATGGCGGTAATGCCCGACACGCGGGAGTTGAGGTCACCGATGGAATATTGGCGGAAGAAGGAGGTCTGTAGCCGCAGCAGTCGGTCCCACACCGCTGCCTGGAGGGTGGCATCGGAAACGGTTTCCACCCGCATGAGGGCGATCGCCTGCGCCAGCTTAAAGGCCGTCACCCCCAGGGTCACCGCCAATAGTCCAATGCCCAACTGCACAACAAAACCGCCCTGCCCCAGGGGAATGGCCTGATCCACCAGCACCGCCGTAGCCTGGGGCACCAGCATCCCCAGCAGGGTGGCCACAATGCCCATGCCGATGACGGCGATCGCATCCTGCTGCCGTCCCTGGAGGGCAAATTTGAGCAACCCCAGCACGTTGAGCGAGCCTGCGGGCAGGGGCCGGTAGAACACGTAGGCCACGGGTTCAACAGTGGCGGCGATCGCCTCATCCACTTGCACCCGCTGGGCAGAACGCTCCGCGCCATTCGGGGAGGCAGCACCGGACTCATCGCCCACCAGCCCCGCCGCAATCGGGTCAAACAGCTCGTAGCGATCGCCATTCACCGGCAGCAGCGCCACGGGATGGTGGTCATCGCAGGTGTAGCCCAGAATCGGCCCACCGTCCTGCCGCCACCAGTCGCCCCGCAGCAAAATTCGTCGGAGTCGCAGTTGGGAAGCCCGGGCGATCGCTTCCAGGGGTTCCTTCACCCGCTGCTGATCTTCTGAGCCAGAGGGCGGCTCAATGCGTACCCCCATGGCTTTGCCCACCGCCCCCGCCGCAATCAGCAGGGGATCGTTGGCCTTGAGGTAGGCGTCATCGTCTGTCTTTAGCACCGAGGCGAGGGTTTGAATGGCAGACTGGGTGACCTGGCGGTTGAGCTGCTGCCGCGACTGGAAGCGCTCCTGCTCAGCGGCGATCGCCTGGGCCAGCGTCATCTCCAGACACCGGAAAAAGTAGGTATGGAACTGGGCCAGCCCCTTGGTGAGGATAATATGGCGCTTCACCTGGGCCGTGGCGCGGGCAAACAGCTCCACCTCGCCGACGGCCTCCAGCCAGGTGCCCGCACCAATGGGGTAGCAGCCCGTTTCGGACTCTACGGGAAAGGCCGACTGCCCCAGCCAGTGGAGCCGTCCCTGCTGCACCTTCACCCACAGCACCTGATCCGGCGGCGGCTGGAGGACCTGACCGGGCGTGAGGGAGAGGTAGTGGTATTCCGGCACCAGGCCTGCGGCGGACAGGGTGGGGAAGCCTTCGGTTTGGGGAAATTTCTGAATCCAGCCCTGACTTAGGGTCTTCAGGGTATCCAGGTCGATCAGGTCCAGGGAAGCCAGGTCATGCGCTGGGGCGGCCCCTGAACCCTCTAAATCTGCATCAGCCTCAACCCGCAGCGGCACAATCGTTGACGGTTCTAGCGGCACCGCCATCAGGCTCAGGTTTGACTCACCTGGACGGGGCCGATGGCCAAACAGGGCATCCCCAGCGGCGGCATGGAACAGAAACTGGCGCTCGCCTTCGGCCACGCCGTCACGGGTGGGTACGGCAAAGATGGCCAGAGAACCGGATTGCACCAACCAGGCGATCGCCGGATCAGTCAGCGTCAGCGGCGTGTTGGCCTGAATTTCGCGACCGGGTTGGCGACAGAGTAGAGCCAGGTTCATGGGCGAGGGGGGATTGAAAGATTGCGCTACGGGATAGGTCAATTTTTGAAGGACTAGGTCCAACGAAAAAGTGGCTTCACCGGGAGGTTAAGAGCGGCATCCTAGCAACTTTAGGACATACCCCGAAATTTCATCCCCTAGTAAAGCCACCGGATCGTTACAACAAATCGTTACAACAAATCGTTACAAGGGAAGCCAGACTAGCGGTGACCTTCCCTAAACTTCAGCGATCCCTCATGATTAGCTAACTAATTAGCAGCTAAGAGTTAATGTGCTAACTAATCGACAATCAAAACTAGGGAGCATTGATTTAATCGAAGGCCACAGTAGTCTATTTACTGGTTGCCCAGCCCTTCCTTGAATTCTTCTTCGTGACGACCGCCGAGGCCCTTGTTGCCCAGACCTTCCTGGAACTCCTCAGAATGACGACCGCTGAGGCCACCAGCAACGTCTTCGAGTTGCTCATCAGACAGTTCAGCGTCACCCTGGGCAGCAGTTTTCTTGACGTCTTGTTCGCTCATGGATTAATCCTCCAATGGACTAAGTTTGATTATGTACTGCGTACTACCTGTGTACGCTCTAATGCTAAGGTAACGCCATTCTTTTTTTCAAATCTTAAGTCTTGATTAGAGATTGCTAATAAAAATGTGGGATTATGGTTAATTTCGTCTTGAGCTAGAAGCGGCGGACCCGCGCTACAAAACTCCAGGCTTTGTAATGTAAGACACTTTTAATCTGTGATTAATCATCCCCTGGTTGGCTATAGGTAAGCTAAACAAATCCTCGCGAGTCTCCCTATGACGGAAGTTCTTTTAAGAGAGTTGAGCAATGCTGACCTGGACTGGATGCTGGACATTGGCCAGCATCACCATCTGCCCGCGGAGACCGTCATCTGCCAGCCCCAGCAGCAGCCCGACGACGTTTACCTGCTGCTAGACGGGGCGATCGCCCTCACACCCCCCCCCCATCTAGGCACTGCCGAGGCTGACGAACCCCTCGTGACCCTGGCTAATGGCGAGTTTGTCGGTGAAACGGCCCTGCTCAACCTGCCTCCCCTGACGGTGCAGACCAAGGTGCTGCAAGACTCGGCGGTGCTGCGCCTGCCCTATCCGGCCCTGAAAGATAAGCTTCAGCAGGATCGAGCCTTTGCCGCCCACTTCAACCGGGCGATCGCCCTCCTGCTGTCCGAACGGCTGCGGCGCATGTACGAACGGCCCGACCGGCTGCGGTTCACCCAGGGGCGATCGGCCAAAGAAGCGATGTTTGTGCTGGGGGAGATGCGGGACAGCGATATTGACTGGCTCACCACCAAAGGCGAAATTCAGCGCTTTGCCCCCGGTGACTTTCTGGTAAAGGCGGGGCGATCGGTGGAAGCGCTTTATGTGATTTTGGACGGTGGCTTCTCGGTGCTGGCGGCGGAGGGTGCTCGCAACCCGCTCACTCTCTGCTTTGCCTGCCCCATTGAAACCGCCAGCACGATGGACGCAATCACCACTCTGGGCAAGGGAGAAATGGCCGGGATGGTGGCGTTTCTAGACTTTCGCCCCATGCCCGTGACCATCCGCGCTGCCGAAGAGTCCCTGGTGCTCTCGGTGCCGCGCCAGACCCTGGCCATCAAGCTATTACAGGATCTAAGCTTTGCTGCCCGGTTTTATCGGGTGGTGGCGATTCAGGTGTCCAATATCATTCAGACCGTTCTGGAGCAACTGGGCTACGCCCGCCAGACCTATGACCAGGGCATGGATCTGGATGAAACTGAGTTTGAAGGTGAGCTAGATTTAGACTCTCTGCAGCAAATGTCCCAGGGTGCCGCCCGCTTCAACTGGATGCTCAAGCAACTGGGCGTTGCCGTTTAGTTTATCCGGGGTTCCAACCATGGCTGAAGATTCCAAAACCACCCTGTTCCGCAAAGAGTCCCTGGAGCGGCTGTCGTCACCCGAACAGCTTGACCAGCTCATGCAGGTGGTCAAGCCCAGAAGCTGGATTCCCCTGGGGGCATTGGGGGGCTTGCTGGCCCTGGGGTTGCTGTGGAGCGTGGTCGGGCGCATTCCCATCACGGTCATCGGCCACGGACGGCTGGTCTATCCCAGCGATGGCAACAAAGATCTGGTGGGGCTGTCCTACTTCACCTCCGAGGACGGGGAGCGCATCCAGCCGGGCATGTCGGTGCTCATCATCCCCAACACGGGAGAGCGGACGGGCGGTCTGATCGGCGAGGTGGTGCAGATCTCTGACCCCACCATCATGACCATTGATGAGGCTCGCCAGACGGACACCGCCAATGCCATGCAGGCCGAAACCGTAGAAGTGATTACGGCACTGGAGACTGACCCCAGCACCGCCAGCGGCTATCGCTGGTCCTCCGCCAACGGGGATGACGTGACCCTGCCGCCGGGAATTACGGCCACGGCACGGGTAACGCTGCGGGAAAAGCCTCCCCTCGCCTTTGTATTTCCGTTTCTGGATCGGGATTATTAATTAAACATCCGCCTTAGCTCGTATGCCCTTACCGCCATGATGCTCATCCATCCCTGGGAAGCCCTGAAGCGATCGCTCCAGTCCAGCGGCAAACCTGCTCGCGCCCGCACCCCCACCAATCTGCAAATGGAGGCGGTGGAATGTGGCGCAGCGGCCCTGGGCAGCATCCTGGCCTACTACGGCAGAACCGTGCCCCTGGTGGAGCTGCGGGAAGCCTGCGGCGTCTCGCGGGACGGGGTGACGGCGGCCAACGTCCTCAAGGCGGCTCGCAACTATGGTCTGGTGGCCAAGGGCTTCAAAAAGCGGCTGGAGAGCCTCTATCAGCTCAAGCCGCCGTTTATCGTGTTCTGGCACTTCAACCACTTCCTGGTGGTGGAAGGGTTCGGCAAAAACCAGGTTTACCTTAACGACCCCGCCGCTGGCCCCCGTACCGTCACCTACGAGGAGTTTGACGAGGGCTATACTGGCGTCGTGCTGGTGTTTGAGCCAGGAGAGGACTTTGCGCCGGGTGGGGAAAAGCCCAGCATCGTCTCGTCCTTGACCAAGCGCCTCCAGGGATCGGTGGGGGCGCTGCTGTTCTGCGTGGCAGCGGGCTTTCTGCTGGTGATTCCCAACCTGGTGCTGCCCGCCTTCAGCCAGATTTTTGTGGACAGCGTGCTGCTGTCGGGGCGGCGAGACTGGCTGCCCTATCTGCTGGTAGGCATGTTCGTTGTCATTTTCCTGCAGGGATTGCTCACCCTGCTCCAGCTACGCTACCTGCGCGCCCTCAAGGTAAAGCTGGCGGTGGGCATGGGTAGTCGGTTTATCTGGCACATTCTGCGGCTCCCCGTGAGTTTTTACGCCCAGCGGTTTGCCGGTGAAATCAGCAGCCGGGTGCGGCTCAATGACGAAGTGGCCTTCACCCTGTCGGGGCGGCTGACGCTAACGGTAATCAGCTCGGTGATGGTGGTGTTCTATGCGATCGCCATGTTCTACTACGACGTGCCCCTCACCCTGATTGTGATTTTCTTCGCGGGGGTGAACGTCCTCGTCCTCCAGTGGGTGTCGCGGCAGCGGGTGGATGCCAACCTGCGGCTCTCCCAGGAATACGGCAAGGCGGCGGGGGTGGCGATCGCCGGACTGCAAAGCATGGAAACCCTGAAGGCGTCGGGCGTCGAGTCAGACTTCTTTGCCCGCTGGGCGGGCTATTACACCAAGGCGGTCAATGCTCAGCAGGAGCTGGGCTTTACCAATCGCCTCCTGGGGCTGCTGCCGGGACTGCTGACATCGCTGACCACCATTTCGATTCTGGTGATCGGCGGCTGGCGGGTGCTGAATGGCAACCTGACAGTGGGTATGCTGGTGGCCTTCCAGCTCCTCACCCAGAGCTTCCAGGGGCCAGTGAACAGCCTGGTGCGCTTTGGCAACACCCTGCAAACCCTCCAGGCCAGCCTGAATCGACTGGACGACGTGCTGCAAAATCCAGTGGATGGCCAGCTCACGACCGGGGAGGTCCAGGAGAACCGAGAACATCGCCGCACCCATTGGTCGAAGCGAATTTTTCCGACAGGGAGCGATCGCCGTCCTGATTTCAGCGAAAGCTGCCCCACCCACCGGCTCAAGGGCTACATCGACCTGAAGGAGGTCACCTACGGCTACAGCCCCCTGAATGCGCCGCTGATTGAGAACTTCAGCCTGTCGGTGAAGCCGGGGCAGCGCATCGCCTTTGTGGGGGGTAGCGGCTCCGGTAAGTCCACCCTCGCCAAAATCATCGCCGGACTCTACCCGGCCTGGTCAGGAAAAATTCTGTTCGACGGCATCCCCCGTGACCAGATTCCCCGCTCGGTGATCACCAACTCCATCGCCGTGGTGGAGCAGGAGATTTTCTTGTTTGCGGGCACCATTCGCGATAACCTCACCCTCTGGGATGCCACCGTGCCGGAGCGGGATCTGCGCCGCGCCTGCCAGGATGCCGCCATTGAGGACATCATTCTCTCCATCCCCGGCGGCTATGATGCCCAACTGCTGGAGGGAGCTACGAACCTGAGCGGCGGCCAGCGGCAGCGGCTGGAAATTGCGCGATCGCTCGTCAATAACCCCTCCATTTTGATTATGGACGAGGCCACCAGCGCCCTGGATACCGAAACCGAGCAAATTATCGACCGCAACCTGCGCCGCCGGGGCTGCACCTGCCTGATCGTGGCCCACCGCCTCAGCACCATCCGCGACTGCGACGAAATCATTGTGCTGGAGCGGGGCAAGGTCGTCCAGCGGGGCACCCACGAAGAGCTGTGGCAGGCCGGAGGCTACTACGCCAGCCTGCTCACCAGTGAGGCAGAGTAAGCGCTGACAAGTCGATTTCTGGGGAAAATTCTACCCCCGGTTGCATGGTCCGTAGGGGCAAATGGCCATTTGCCCCTACGGCATCGGGTAAGATCTCATTTGCAAAAATCGCCTAACTGCGGGAGTTCCAAGTCACCCACGGGATAGCAGGAGCAGAGAATGGGGCAGTTGTATCGACACGCCATCATTACCGGAGGATCGAGCGGCATCGGCAAAGCGATCGCCCACCTCCTCACCCAGGACGGGGTCCACCTCTCTCTGATTGCCCGTGATCCCACTCGGCTGGAAGCTGCCCGCCTGGAGCTGGCCCAGGCCAGACCGCATGACCTGCAGCGTATCCTGACCTTCTCAGCGGACGTAGCGGTGCAGGCGCAGGCTGAACGGGCGGTACAGGGGGCGATCGCCCAACTCGGTCCGCCAGATTTGCTGGTTACCTGCGCGGGCATAGCCCATCCCGGCTATTTTCAGGAGCTGCCCCTCGATATCTTTGAGCGCACCATGGCCGTGAACTACTTCGGCACCCTCTACTGCATTCGGGCCGTTCTTCCCACGATGATTCAGCAGGGGCGGGGGCACATTGCCCTCGTGTCATCCGGGGCGGGGCTCATCGGCCTGTTTGGCTATACCACCTATAGCCCCAGCAAGTTTGCCCTGCGGGGACTGGCGGAGTCCCTGCGGGGGGAGCTGAAGCCCCTGGGCATCGGTGTATCCATCACCTATCCGCCCGATACAGACACGCCCCAACTGGCGGCAGAAACCAAAACTAAACCGGCGGAAACCCAAGAGATTACTGCCACGGCGGGAGTTTGGCAGGCGGCGGACGTGGCCCGTGCGCTGCTTAACGGCATTCAACGCAATCAGTTTGCCATCGCCCCCGGTACCGAAATGGGCATCCTCCACCGCTACCACAGCCTCCTTGCCCCCGTCCTCAACTGGTATTTTGACCGCATTGTGACCCGCCACCGGAAAAATAGGGAGCGATCGCCCGGAAGTCTGACCTGATGCTCACTACCTGGAACAAGTTCCGGCCTAGAATTTCTCCCCTCGGTCTGAGCCTGCTGGCCCCGCTCTACTACGGCCTCCTCACCCTGGGCTACACCTGCCGCCACCCCTACATCGTGCAGGACGACGCTCGTCAGCATGTCGTCTGGTTCTGGCGATCGCTCGACCCGTCCCTCTTTCCCCATGACCCAATTGCGGACTACTTTCAGACCCTGGCTCCCCTGGGCTTCCGATGGGTCTATGGCACCGCTGCCACCCTGGGCATCGACCCGCTGCTGCTGGCCCGCCTGCTGCCGCTGCCCCTGGCCCTCATCGCCACCGTCTATCTGTTTCGCCTGACGCTGCGCATCGTTCCCAGTCCTTTGAGTGCCTGGGCAGCTACCCTGATTTTCAACCAGCACCTCTGGCTCAACGACGACCTGGTGTCTGCCACCCCCCGCGCCTTTGTGTACCCGCTTTTTGCCGTATTTTTGGATGCTCTGGTGGGGCGATCGCCCCTGCCCTGTCTGCTGGCCCTGGGGGGACTGGGCCTCTTTTTTCCTCAGATGATGCTGGTGGGGGTGGCGGTGCTGGCGGTGCGGCTGCTCACCTGGCGGGAGGGACGGCTCAGCCTGTCCTGCAATCGCATGGACTGGCAGTTGGCCCTGGCGGGGTTGGGGGTAGCGATCGCCGTAACCTTACCCTTTCGCCTGAGCCTGTCTGATTATGGGCCAGCCGTGACCGCTAGCCAGATGCGGAGTCTGCCGGAATATGGCCTGGGTGGACGCAACGAGCACTTTGGCGTGCATCCGGTGAGCTTCCTGCTCCACGGCTCCAGCGGTTTGCGCATCCCCGTCTTTCCCAGCGTGATTTGGGCGGGGTTTGCCCTGCCCTTCCTGCGGCGAGAGCGATCGCCCATCCTCCAAGCCATCACCCCCAGCGGGGCGGTGTTCGTTCACCTCCTGGTGGCCTCCCTGAGTCTGTATGGGCTGGCCCACCTGCTGCTGCTGCGCCTCCATTTTCCCAGCCGCTACACCTATCACAGTTGGCGGTTTGGGCTGGCGATCGCCGCCGGTATTGTGGTCGCGGCACTGCTGCAGCGCGTCTGGCAGGGGTGGCAAGCTAGATGTCGCGTCGGGATCAGCTATCGTAACGGGCTGATAGGGGGAGCCTGGGCCACCCTGCTGGGGACGGTGCTGCTGGTGCCTGCCTTGCCCTCTCTGGTCCTGGCTTTTCAGGGATGGATTGTGGGCGACCAGGCTCCCATCTATGAGTATCTGGCACAGCAGCCTGCGGGAACGGTGGTCGCCTCCCTCGCCGCTGAGGCCGACAGTCTTCCCGCGTTTGCCCACCGATCAACCTTTGTGGGGCGCGAGTTTGCCCTGCCCCACCACCCGAGTTACTACACCGAAATTCTTGATCGGGCCACCCGCCTCATTCGCGCCCAATACAGCCCCAATGCGGCTGAACTTCGAGATTTCATCGTAGATAATGAGATCGATTTTATACTGCTGGAAAGCTCAGCCTTTACGGTGAATTACTTACAGCAAGACTGGCTGATCTCCAGCTCGCTCCAGCCCGTTACCCAGGCCGCGATTAATCAGCTTCGCCAGGGAAAAATACCGGCGATCGCCGCCATGATTTCCACTTGCTCTTCGGTATCAAATGACACATATAACTTGCTGAATGCTGAATGTATCAAAGCGCTTTCAGCCCAAGCCCCGCCCCGTTAAGCAGCACCATTTTTATTGCTGGGGATGCCGGTTTTTCTCAGCAAATCCCGTTACCTAAATAGGTCGGCATAATTAAATTCATGTTAGAAAACCGGGGGAGCGCCCCGGTGAGGCGCTCCCCCGGTTTTCTAACCTTCGTTTTTCAATGCAGTTCTACTTAGACCTCGCATTCTTTTCACAAATCTTCTCTCTAAAGTAAGAGTTATTTAAAATCTGGCGGCAGTTAAATGCTCTCTGAAGGACGCCGTGAAAGCTGGACTAGATCAGTATTTATCAGGATAGCCCCATGTCTAAGTCCCTACTCGAAGCTGCTCCATCTGATACAAACACTGAGTTATTCAGCTTCCTTGATTCTCTGCCCCCGGTTAGTTTGGCTGATTCCCGTCTCTACAGTGTCGTCAACCCGGCAGATATGGCCGCTCTGGCTATGCAGTTGGATGGCTTCATTCAGCGATCGCTCCGACAAAGCTACTGTTCCTCCTACTCGACAGACGAGCGGCTGAAGATTCTGGACTACGGCTGGAAGGCGCAAAAACTTCGCTGGATGATTCGTCGAATCTGGTCCGTTTAAGTATCCATAAGCTGCGATCGCTATCATAGAGTTTCCCCGCACCCATCTACCCATCTACCCCCGTTGGACAACGCACCAAGAGATCCGGCTTCTTCCTCGTCTGTCATCAGTAGCGGCATCCTCTATGCCGTTCTCGCCTACACCTCCTGGGGGCTGCTGCCCGTTTACTGGAAATTTTTTGGGGACATACCAGCAGTGGAGGTGCTCAGCCATCGCATCATCTGGTCCATGCTGTTTCTCAGCGGACTACTGCTGCTGCAAAAGCGGCAGGCGGAGGTGGGGCAACTGTTGCGATCGCCCAAACACCTGGGCCTGCTGCTGGCTACGGCCTCTCTGCTCACCGTGAACTGGGGGATCTACGTTTACGGAGTCAACACAGAACGGGTGGTAGAAACCAGTCTCGGCTACTTCATCAATCCACTGGTGAGCGTGCTGCTGGGGTTCATCTTTCTCAAGGAAACCCTGCATCGCTGGCAGTGGATTGCCGTGCTGCTGGCCGCCATTGGGGTGACCAACTTTATCTGGAGTTTGGGCGTAGTGCCCTGGATCGCCCTGGCCTTGGCAGGTTCTTTCGCCTTCTACGGCCTGCTGCGCAAGGTGGTGCCGGTTTCGCCGCTGTTGGGGCTGGCGGTAGAGACGCTGCTGATTACGCCCCTGGCCCTGGCGGTGGTGTCCTACGGCGCGATCACCCAGGCTGGGCATCTAGGTACGTCCTGGGGCATCACTCTTCTCTTCATTGGCGCGGGGGTGATCACGTCCATGCCTCTCCTCTGGTTTAATAACGCGGCAAAGCGGCTGCGGCTCTCCACCCTGGGCTTCTTCCAGTACCTGGCCCCATCGCTCCAGCTCATGCTGGGGGTATTTCTCTACCGGGAACCATTTACGCCCACCCATGCCATTACCTTCGGCTGCATCTGGACGGCACTGCTGATCTACTCCGTCACGTCTTTGAGGAGAGTGCCGTCCCGGGTTTAGGCAACTAGCAGTAATATGAGTACGCTATTCCATTTGTTTACTGAACCGTGCTCATGGATGCCGACGCACTTTTGACGCGCTACGGGGTGGGCGATCGCGACTTCTCCTACGAGAACCGTGTATATACGGAAAAATGCCTAAGGCGTCTGGGAGGATGGGATGAACCGCAGGTATATTTGCGGTTGTGAGGCTGGCGGAAGTTGATTGACACTCCCCATAGCTAAAAGCTAGGGGATTCTTGGTTCATCCACCATCCTTAAAACTGATCTGAGAGTTTTATCTCAAACTCCGCAACCCCTCACCAAACAGCCGCACCAAAATGGTCAAACTATCTAGATATTGGGCAGTCAACCCCAGCGGGAAAAGTGTCCCCAAGCGTTTTTATACCCTGTTCCGGCGTGCCCCGCCGTACAGCATTCCGTATCTGAAACTAACAGTCGCTGGTGGTTCGGTACTCTGTCGAGTCCATACGTTTTTAGAGAGGTTTTTCGCGCCTCTGGTTGCAGACTGGACTCTGCTTTCGGGTTCGAGGAGACT